>NZ_JBEFLO010000035.1:0-205 GCF_040149565.1 Sulfitobacter aquimarinus | reverse complement strand
GTCATTGACAGGAGCCACGGTGACCACGGCCACGGCTTCATCCGTGCCGCCATCGGGGTCCGAGACGGTGTAGGTGATGGTCGCTTCGCCGTTAAAGTCGGGCGCCGGCGTGAAGGTCACGGTGCCGTCGTCGTTGTTGACCACGGTGCCCTGATCGGCGGGAACCGAGACAGCAATCACGGACAGTTCGTCCACGGTGTTGTCG
>NZ_JBEFLO010000034.1:0-222 GCF_040149565.1 Sulfitobacter aquimarinus | reverse complement strand
CGACACGCTCGGCTGGCAACGAGAAGTCGACTTCGATGCACAGACCTTCACGGTTGAAGTCATCAAGCACGTTTAATGTCCGGATCGATCGGCCATCTGCAAGCTGATCCGCCATAAAATCCATCGACCACGTGTCGTTTGGCAGGTTTGGGACTGCCAGCGGTTCAGGTTTATCACGCTTCAGCCGCTTCTTGGGTTTGATCCGCAGGTTCAGCTCCAGCT
>NZ_JBEFLO010000033.1:0-225 GCF_040149565.1 Sulfitobacter aquimarinus | reverse complement strand
GCGCCTGATGCGGTGGATGATGCGGATACGACTCCGTTCGAGACGCCTGTCACCGTTGACCTGCTGGCCAACGACACCGACATCGACACGCCGCTCGAAGACCTGACCGTGGTCTCGGCCACCGTGCCGGCCGAGCAGGGCACGCTGGTGCTGAACGACGACGGCACAGCCGAGTTCACCCCCGCAGACGGGTTCGAGGGCGAGGCGACCATCACCTACACCATC
>NZ_JBEFLO010000032.1:0-242 GCF_040149565.1 Sulfitobacter aquimarinus | reverse complement strand
CAGCGAAGCTGATGTCCCGAGAAGGACAGTACTAGGACCAGACGAAAGATCAGTTAGATCGTTAAGCACTGTACGCAGTTCTTAACCGTCCAACTGGACGTGCTGACAATTCCAGTAGGGATTGCAGCTTATTAACATCGTAAAGAGAGATACAGTTACTTTAAGTAATTAAAGTAACAAACATCACTGTTTGATCGTGCCGAGTGTGGCAATGATCTCAGGAGGTGCTGATGGCTTCGGCC
>NZ_JBEFLO010000031.1:0-256 GCF_040149565.1 Sulfitobacter aquimarinus | reverse complement strand
CTTACGCATACAAGTATGCGCTTGGTCAGCACCTTCTGAGATCATTGCCACACTCGGCACGATCAAACAGTGATGTTTGTTACTTTAATTACTTAAAGTAACTGTATCTCTCTTTACGATGTTAATACGCTGCAATCCCTACTGGAATTGTCAGCACGTCCAGTTGGACGGTTAAGAACTGCGTACAGTGCTTAACGATCTAACTGATCTTGTGTCTGGTCCTGGTACTGTCCTTCTCGGGTCATCAGCTTCGCTA
>NZ_JBEFLO010000030.1:0-328 GCF_040149565.1 Sulfitobacter aquimarinus | reverse complement strand
GGGGAGCGGCACCGCAGGCATGCGATCTCATTTTACCTACCCCTTTTTGCGTGCCGCCGTTTCCCACCTTTCCTTGTCGGATTTGGAAACAGACCATGAAGCGTATCAAAATTATCGACGTCCCCCACTATGAAACCGATCCGAAGGTGATCGTTAAACAGCTCAGTAAATTCTTGAAGGACCTTCGGAAGAAGAAGGTCGCAATCGATCTGATCGGTGATGATGAGCGGTCAGCTGGTAATCCCCCCTAAAATTAGTAGTGTTCAAAAGTAGAGTTTTCTCGGCAAAATATCTGAGGAGATTTTCGATGAAGACAGCACGATACAGA
>NZ_JBEFLO010000003.1:0-497734 GCF_040149565.1 Sulfitobacter aquimarinus | reverse complement strand
ACTTTTTTGATTTTTCTTGAATTTCCTTGTTTTTCAGCGCTCTAGCGAATTTTGATTGCGCCAACAGTCGCCTTCACGCAGGTTTATTACCCGAACCCAAGGTAAAGCAATTTGCGGCCCGCGCCCCTTCTTGGGTTATCCACAGGCTTACCCACATACTAACCGGATATTGAGGCTCAAAACCCCCGAATCCGCGACTCGGAGCGTTACGCTTTTCGCTTTTTGACGAGTCGCAGGGCCAACAGCCCCAGAATCGCCGCCATATACAGGAGCGGCTCTAGCTGAATGCCTTTGACCAGCCACAGGAAGTGGATCCCACCAAGCAGGACGGCAATATACGTAAGCTTGTGCAGCTTGCGCCAAGTTGCGGCGCCCAGTTTGCGCACCGACAGGTTATTGGATGTAACAGCCAGCGGGACCAAGACCAGAAAGCCGGCCATCCCTATTGTGATATAGGGACGCTTCCAGATGTCGGCCCACATCTGCCCCCACAGCAGCGACATATCCAAAACCACCCAGACCAGCAGATGCAGGGCAACATAGGTGAAGGCCAGGACGCCAAACGTCCGGCGGAACTTTATCAGGTTAAGCCCAAGGTATTGGCGCAAAGGCGTCACGCACAGCCCGATTATCAAAAGCTGTAGTGCAATCTCGCCCAGCTCATGCTCCAGCGCCTTGATCGGTTCACGGCCCAGCCCCCCTGTCTGGGCCAGATACAGAAGCCACGGCACTGGCAATAGATACAGTATATAGACAGCCCATGTCGGGATCCGTCTTGCCAGACCATTCAATCGCTCAACTACTGTGTTCACTACTACGTCCTAGATACGTGAGGGGGGGGTGTTTTGCCTCTATTAGATAGACGGCACGGTCAGAACGTTTCTTTCAGGCTCATCCCTGCATACAGGCTGGCGACCTCTTCCTCGTATCCGTTCAACTTGAGCGTCGGAATACGTTTTGCAAACAAGCCACCCCCTACGAGGCGTTCGGAAGCCTGACTCCAACGCGGGTGGTCCAGCTCGGGATTCACATTACTATAGAAACCGTATTCGCGGGCGTTGGCGTTGTTCCAGCTTGTCGGAGGCTGTTTGTCCGTCAGGGTGATGCGCACAACGGACTTGATGGATTTGAACCCGTACTTCCACGGCACGACCAACCGCAACGGGGCGCCGTTCTGGTTCGGGATGTCTTTTCCATAGATGCCGGAGGCCATGATCGTCAGCGGATGCATCGCCTCATCCAGACGCAGACCTTCGACATAGGGCCAGTCGAGCACAGGGAACTGCACCCCCGGCATTTCATCGGGGCGCAGCGCGGTCTCGAAAGCTACGTATTTTGCCGAAGACTGCACCCCCGCCAGCGCCAACAGGTCGGCCAGCTCGAACCCGTTCCACGGGATCACCATCGACCATGCCTCGACACAACGGAAACGATAGATGCGTTCCTCGATCGTCATGGCCTTCATGATGTCTTCCAGCGCGTAGTTGCCGGGTTTGTCGACCATACCGTCGATCTGGATGCTCCACGGCTCTGTCGTCAGCGCGCCCGCGTAACGGGCGGGATCGTCCTTACCGGTGCCGAATTCATAGTAGTTGTTATATTGTGTGATGTCCTCGTAGGAGTTCGGCTCCAGCGAGTCCGCCGCAGCCATGCCAGCCCCCGCCCCGATAGAGGCAAGCCCCAGCCCCACAGCCGCACCGCCGATCAGTTGGCGGCGGTTCAGAAAATGCGCCTCGTCGGTGACGTCGCGATCGTTGAGCGTGTTTTTCCAGCGCAGGGCCATCAGGCTTCTCCTTCTATGTATATCATAGAGGTAGGGGGCGCAGACGTTTCGACCAAATGTTTTATGTCAACATTTCACCCGACACACCCGAATGTCAGAGAGTGTTTCAGTGAGGGCTGGTCAATTTAAGGCTCGGATCAACGCTAACGCGACCTGACCATCGGCGAGAACCGCGATGACCACCTTTGGGACGGGACTGGCGCGGACGGGGTCACACCCCTCAGCCAGCGCGACAGCATCACGATTCATGTCGGATGGTCGGTTCGGAGGTCGCATGACACCTCTTATATTACTCGCAATGCTCGGCGTCGGCTTTGGCGCATTCGCACTTTCGGGAGGTTCTGACGAAGCAGACACCCCCGAGCCAGAAAAAGAGCCTGTCGTTGAACCCGCCGATGAAGAACCGGAAGCTGAAGAACCCGATGTCGGCGTTTCATTTGTTGTCGACGGTGACACGATCAGCATTGATGTGGGCGAAGATGAGACGGGATCGGTGGTCGCAATCCGCACGGAGCTCCTCCGAGAGGACGTATTGGATGCCGACGACGTAGCAAACCCGCATCAAATGAACGGCTATCAAGAAACAACCCATTTTGGCGTTGAGTTTTTTCTTGTTCCCAAAGGTTCGGATTCCCCTCCAGTGTTGAGGATGTACTTGCCTCTACAGGTGCGGACACAGGCGATGTTGCAGAGAACCGCCCCGCGAGAATGGCCTACCAAGATTACCTCGCCAACATGGGCGCTGAACGCTTGGGCAGTGTCGATTTGGGAAGCTTTATCTTCTTCAATCCAACCCGTGACGCTGACGCACCGATAGCTTCACCATTGAAAGCAATCAGGAAGTTGCTTCGTTTAATCTGATTGCAAACGACGTTCCTTCCTTTTTGCCGGACGGTGAACACAATGTTTTTGGCACTCCCTTTCTTGATACATCGGAACAGGTCGTTGCAGATCAGAGCATTCAGCCTGCGGATGCCGAGATTGCGTTTGAGGACGGCATCATAGACATCACAGTCGACGCAGACGTCGAAGGGCAACTGATCGCGATTGAATACAACGATCTAAGTGGCGATGATACAACCCGCGTGGTCGAGTTCTACGTCCTACCAGAAAGCACCGAATTCCCGCTGACAGTCGCAGAAGTAAATGAGGCCGTGGCCGGAAAGGATCTGGACTATATAGGTTATCAAACGACCGAAAACTCCGTCGATATCGACACAATGCTTTTGGTCGCAGTCGCGCAGGAAACCAGCAGCGTCCGTGTCGGCTCTTTTGGCTCGTTTTTTCGAAGGCCCTGATGGCGGGATTGCCACTTACAATAACCTGATGGCGTATGAGATTCACGGCACGGTCGATTACGCGGGCTTCCGGTTTCACCCCGACGGAGCAAACGATACTGTTGTGTATGACACAGGACCCAATGCAATCGCACCGGTAGAAACCCCAAGCGGGGCCGGAGCGACCGCATAAGCCAGACAATCCCAAACAAAAAAGGCCGGAGCATACACTCCGGCCTTCTTTCATCCATTAACCCCGATCAATGCACCGTGGCATCGTCCGGCTTTGGCTTGTTACTGGCGGCGATGCGGTCGCCGATGATCAGCCCATCCGCCCCCGCGCTCACCGGAATGGTGTCGCCGTCGCTGACATCACCGGCCAGCAACATCTCTGCCAGCGGGTTTTGCAGCGCCGACTGGATCACCCGTTTCAGCGGCCGCGCCCCGAACACAGGGTCATAGCCTTCGTCGGCAAGCCACTTGCGCGCGCCCTCGTCCAGCTGCAACTCGATCTTGCGGGCAGCCAAACGTTTGAGCAGGCGGGCCATCTGGATATCCACGATCCCGTCCATGTTTTCGCGGTTGAGGCGGTCAAAGATGATCGTCTCGTCCAGACGGTTCAGGAACTCGGGGCGGAAGTGCGCCCGCACGGCATCCATCACATCACGCTTTGCGTCCGACATATCACTGCCGTCAGGCGCATTGCTGAGCGCTTGGGCCCCAAGGTTGGACGTCAGGATAATCAGCGTCTGCTTGAAATCCACGGTCCGCCCCTGCCCGTCTGTCAGCATGCCGTCGTCCAGCACCTGCAACAGCACGTTGAACACGTCCGGGTGCGCCTTCTCGACCTCGTCGAACAGCACCACCTGATAGGGGCGGCGGCGGACGGCTTCGGTCAAGACACCACCTTCGTCATACCCGACATACCCCGGAGGCGCACCGATCAGGCGGGCCACGGCGTGTTTCTCCATAAACTCGGACATATCAATGCGCACCATCGCGCTGTCGTCGTCAAACATGAACTCGGCCACAGCTTTGGTCAGCTCGGTCTTGCCGACGCCCGTGGGTCCGAGGAACAAGAAGCTGCCCAGCGGGCGGTCCTCGTCGTTCAGACCCGCACGCGAACGGCGTACGGCGTTGGCCACAGCCTTCACTGCCGCGTCTTGGCCGATCACGCGGCCATGCAGCTGTTCTTCCATGCGCAACAGCTTGTCACGCTCGCCCTCCAGCATTTTGCCGGCGGGGATGCCTGTCCAACGCTCGACCACGCTTGCGATCTGGTCGGGGCGCACAGCTTCTTCGACCGTCACGCCGTCTTCACGGCTTTCGGCCTCGTCCAACTGACGCTCCAGATTAGGGATGACGCCATAAGACAGCTCCCCCGCTTTGGCCAGATTGCCGTCCCGCTTGGCGATGTCCAGATCAGCGCGGGCGCGGTCCAGTTGTTCTTTGAGCACCCGTGCCCCTTCCAGTTTGTCACGCCCCGCCTGCCAGCTGGCCGTCATCTGCGCGCTGCGTTCTTGCAGATCGGCAAGGTCCTTCTGCAACGTCTCCAACCGGTCCTTGGACCCTTGGTCGTCTTCGAGCTTGAGCGCCTCTTCCTCGATCTGAAGCTGCAAGACCTGACGATCAAGCGCGTCCAGCTCTTCGGGCTTGCTGTCGACTTCCATCCGCAAACGGCTGCCCGCTTCGTCCACCAGATCAATGGCTTTGTCAGGCAGAAAACGGTCGGTGATATAGCGGTGGCTGAGTGTGGCGGCAGCGACCAAGGCGCTGTCGCTGATCCGCACGCCGTGGTGCATCTCGTACTTCTCTTTAATGCCGCGCAAGATGCTGACCGTGTCCTCGACCGTAGGCTCAAGGATCATGACGGGCTGAAAGCGCCGCGCAAGTGCCGCGTCTTTTTCGACATATTTGCGGTATTCGTCCAGTGTGGTGGCCCCGATGCAATGCAACTCACCCCGCGCCAGCGCAGGCTTGATCAGGTTCGCCGCGTCCATCGCGCCATCTGCCTTGCCCGCACCAACCAGCGTGTGCATCTCGTCGATGAACAAGATCACTTCGCCCGCGGCCTCGGTCACTTCGGTCAACACCGCTTTCAGACGCTCTTCGAATTCGCCACGGTATTTCGCGCCCGCAATCAACGCGCCCATGTCCAAAGAAAGCAGGCGCTTATTGCGCAGGCTTTCCGGCACGTCACCGTTGATGATCCGCAGGGCAAGGCCCTCTGCAATCGCGGTCTTACCCACGCCCGGCTCACCGATCAGAACAGGGTTATTCTTGGTCCGGCGGCTGAGCACCTGCATGGCGCGGCGGATTTCTTCGTCGCGGCCAATGATGGGATCAATCTTGCCCGCCTCGGCCCGCGCCGTCAGGTCCTGCGCGTATTTCTTGAGTGCGTCATACCCGTCTTCGGCGCTGGCACTATCTGCCGTGCGCCCCTTGCGCAGATCGTTAATGGCCGAGTTCAACCCCTGGGCCGAAACTTTGCCGGCTTCCAACGCGGTCTTGGCGCCCGATTTCACCATGCACAGCGCCATCAGGATACGTTCGACAGGAACAAAGCTGTCGCCTGCCTTCTTGGCCAGCGCCTCGGCCTCGGCCAGTACGCGGGTGGTGGCCCCGTCCAGATAGGTTTGTGCGGCGTCGCCGGTCACTTTCGGCATTTTGCCAATGGCCAGATCGACGGCCTGCTTGACCGCCTTTGCGTCGCCGCCAGACGTATTGATGAGGTTGCTTGCCAGCCCCTCTTCGTCGTCCATTAGGGATTTCAGGATATGTTCAGGCGTGAGCCGCTGGTGGCTGTCACGGGTCGCAATTGTCTGGGCCGCCTGCACAAATCCGCGCGACCGCTCTGTGAACTTGGTCAAGTCCATGGTCTTCTCCTTTTCAAAAGCGCCCACATATGGATGCACCCGCTTGGCGGCATGCGTTGGTGTGTGAGCCTCATGAGTGATTTGGGGAAGGTCACGCCCCTTATCAAGGTGGCGTTCCTTCAAATTTTACGCTTTTTCCCGCCACCCAAAAATCCACAAGCTACAGAATCGGCCAGTTTACGCCCAAGACACCAAAACGTGAAAAGCACCTAAAGCATTGTTACAAAATATAAAAATATAAGATTGCAAATTTTCCTGTCCTGATGGGGAAACCAAATCGGCTTTTAACAGTTCATTTATCAATGGGCATCACCATGTTGGTGTTAGCGGTACTGAGCGCCGGACACACGGACGCCATGAGGAAAAGCAGATGAAAGATACAAAAACACACATCGATCAGGTTATATATAATGCCTGCGCACAGCAGTTCGAAGCACTCGTAACAGTAGGTACCGGCGATGACGCCAAGAAGTATGCCTGCGCCATCGATGCGCCGATCACCATGACCTTCAAAGACGCGGCCCAAGGGCTGACAACCAAGGCGCTGCGCATGGATAAAAAGCATCAAGGGCTCCGCTCGTTCACGCGCCAGCATGTGGCCGCTGTGCGCGCCGGCCGACCACGTTTCGATCCGCGGGTCTGGCTGTCTCAGCTCGACGTGCGTGCATTCATCAAGGCGGCCTAACGCCGCCACCCCGAGATTCACGAATTTGCGCGTGTTGCGGGCCTGTTGCGTACACTCTGTCCCCGTACCCAACGCCCTCGCGCAAACGCACAGACGTCTGCCTGCCTGCACTGTCTGTGATACTCAAGCCCGGTCTGCCTTTGCGCGGCCGGGCCTTTTTTCTGTACTTGCCCCCCGCAGTCGCATAAGGCGTTGGACGTTTGTCAAACCCCTAGCCTGCTGGAGCGCGCCCCATGTCCCCTACCCAAGTTGATGACCGCCTGATCGTTGCCCTTGATGTTCCCAATGCCGTCAGCGGACTGGCCCTTGCAGAAAAGCTGGGCGATGCGGTCGGGTTTTATAAAATCGGGCTGGGGATGCTGACAGGCGGCGGGCTTGCACTGGCGAATGAGCTGAAACAGGAACACGGCAAGCGGATCTTTCTGGACATGAAACTGTTCGACATCGGCGCCACGGTGGAGTCCGCCGTGCGCGGGCTATCGCAGTTCGATCTGGATTTTCTGACCGTCCACGGCGACCCGCATGTCGTGGCCGCAGCCAAACAAGGAGCCGCTGGCAGTGATATGAAAATTCTGGGCGTCACGATCCTCACCTCGTTGGACCGCGCCGATCTGGATGCCAGCCTGATTGTCGCAGGCGATTTGCCCGAACTGGTCACCACCCGCGCCGCCCGCGCGTTCGAGGCAGGTGCCGACGGGGTGATCGCATCTCCGCAAGAGGCCGCGCTGATCCGCGCCTTGCCCGAGGCCGCGAACAAGCTGATCGTAACACCGGGTGTGCG
The DNA here is from genome assembly GCF_040149565.1 of Sulfitobacter aquimarinus. Classification (NCBI taxonomy): domain Bacteria; kingdom Pseudomonadati; phylum Pseudomonadota; class Alphaproteobacteria; order Rhodobacterales; family Roseobacteraceae; genus Sulfitobacter; species Sulfitobacter aquimarinus. Next base: position 490,332 of record NZ_JBEFLO010000003.1, on the reverse strand, counting down.
CCCTGCGGGTGCCGCATTGGGCGACCAAAAGCGTGTGGCGACGCCCGCGCAAGCCATCGCAGATGGCGCAAATCATGTGGTCGTCGGCCGCCCGATTTATCAATCCGACGACCCCGCCCAAGCCGCCCGCGACGTTCTGGCCGAGATCGCAACAGCGGGATAGACAACCTGACCGTGTGCCAATTGCGCCACAACGCCTGGAATTGACCGAACGTAACCACATCCGAAACTATGTCACAGGCGCGGTTCGTGATACTCTACGTATGGTGATACTCCCCGACGAACTGGATCTTCCTTATGTTCGTCACCTTCCCCCCGCTACATAAGGCGGGGGGGCTTTTCGGAAAAATTCATTATGCATCAGATATTTGCGTCACGCGCATTGACCCAGACGGCCAGCCGCTCCTGAAAGGCGGGCACGGCTTTGGGATGGTGCAGGAACGCCTGTTCGGACATCATTTGCCAGCGCTGCCCCTCGTCGCCGAAAACGATATCGTGCCGCACCTCATGTGGCAGTTGGGCCACAAAGAACCATTTGAATGTTGCACCTTCGCGAAAACGGCGCCCCCATCGCAGTGCGGATTGCGGCACGCGCACCCCCAGCTCTTCGTGGCATTCGCGCAATGCGCAGTCTTGAGGCGTCTCTGTCCCCTCGCGCCCGCCGCCGGGCAAATCCCAGTGATCCGCAAAGATCAGGCCCGGCGTGGCATCCCGCAAGATAACCGCCAACTCGGCCCCAAGGTACAAGGCCAACTTTGCACCCCCGAAGGGGCTGCCGTCATAGGTTTCGATGTCGATTTGCATGGCTCTTGACCTCCGATGCGCCTATGATTAGCCATCCCGAAGCCCAGCACAATAGCCCCGCCATGCCCGCCCTTTGCCGCGATTGCCTGACCCAGTTCGAAGAGGCCCGCAGGTGTCCCGCCTGCGCCAGTCCGCGTGTCACGCGCCACGTGGAGCTGTGGGACCTTGGCATCGCGCATATGGATTGCGACGCCTTCTATGCCTCGGTGGAAAAGCGCGACGACCCCAGCCTTGAGGGCAAGCCCGTGATCATTGGTGGCGGGCGGCGCGGTGTTGTTTCAACCGCGTGCTATGTGGCGCGTATCAGGGGGGTCCGTTCGGCCATGCCGATGTTTCAGGCGCTTAAGCTGTGCCCTGAGGCCGTTGTGATCAAGCCGAGGATGGAGGAATATGTCAAAGCCTCCCGTGCGATCCGCACCATGATGGAGGAGCTAACGCCCGCGATTGAACCCTTGTCGCTGGATGAAGCGTTTCTGGACATGCGCGGCACCACCCGCCTGCACGGCGCCCCGCCTGCCGTGATGCTGGCAAGGCTGGTGCGGCGGATGAAGACCGAGCTTGGGCTGACAGGGTCGATCGGGCTGAGCCACAACAAGTTTCTGGCCAAAGTCGCCTCTGATCTGGATAAGCCGCACGGGTTTTCGGTCATCGGCGAAGGCGAGACGATGGATTTCTTGCGCGACAAACCCGTGCGGATGATCTGGGGCGTGGGTGCTGCGGCGCAGGCCTCGCTCGAGAAAGCGGGAATTCGGACGTTTTCGGATTTGCTACGGTGGGAGCAGGCTGATCTGGTTGCGCGCTTTGGCGGCATGGGCGACCGCCTGTGGCATCTGGCACGGGGGCAGGACAAACGCCGCGTTTCGGCCCATGCGCCGATGAAGTCGATCACAAATGAAACGACATTCAGCGAGGATACCTCGGACCCCGACATATTGGACGGGCACATCTGGCGGATGGCCGAAAAAGTCGCAGACCGCGCCAAGGCAAAACGCCTTGCGGGGCGTGTGGTGACGCTGAAACTGAAGCGGGCCGATCATACGCTGCTGTCGCGGCGCGTGGCACTGAGCGATCCGACGCAGTTGGCGGACCGGATTTACCGAACGGCGCGGGGGCTGTTTGATCAAGTGGGCGCGCAGGGGCCGTATCGTTTGCTGGGCTGCGGGTTGGCTGACTTGAGCGATGCTGCGGGGGCGGATCAGTTGGGGGATTTACTGGACCCTGACGCATCGCAGCGGACGGAAGCCGAACGGGCAACCGATGCGATACGCGACAGATTTGGTGCGCGGGCCATTGTGAAGGGCCGTGCCTTGCGGTGATGTTGATGGGGGCCAGCCCCCTTGACCCGGTGGCCAATTCCCCCGGAGGATTTTTGGCCAGAAAATATAATGACAGTTATTCAGCGGCGAGGGGGACGCTGCCCTGGCCGATTTTGGCGACCTCCGCGATGACATCGCGCAGGGCGGATTGAACGGCCTCGAAGTCGCCGTTGGGGCGGATCAGAGGCTCGTTCATGTAAAGGGAGCGGTCAATTTCCACTTGGACGGCGTGCTGGCCTTTTGCGGGCTTTCCGTAGGCTTGGGTAATATAGGCCCCTGCGAAGGGGGTGTTTCGGGTGACGACAAAGCCTGCGCTTGCGAAGGCTGCCTCGATCCGGTCGACGACTTCACCGCTGGCGGCGGCGCCGAAACGATCCCCCAGCACTACATCGGGGCGGCGGATGCCTGCGCGGGCGACGCCGTCCATTGCCTCGTGCGGCATGGAATGACAATCGATCAGGACTGTCTGACCATGGCGGGCGTGGGCCGTATCGAGCAGGGATTGCAGGCGATTGTGGTAAGGCTCCCAATAGCGGGATATGCGGTCTTGGGCCTCTGCAAGTGAGATTTTCCCGCGGTAGATGGCGCGGCCATTGGCAACAACGCGGGGAATCACCCCGAGACCAGAGGCCACACGCGGGTTGTGCCCGATACGGCGCGCCCCTTCGATCAGGGCGGGGTCGAGTTCATCGGGGGCGCGATTGAGGTCGACGTAGGCGCGTGGTGCGCCTGCTTTCAGGAAGACAGCGCCGAACTGGGGGGCGCATTCAAACAGCTGATCAACAAAGGCATCTTCGGATGAGCGGATCGCGTGTTCGTTCAGCACCGTTTTGCGCAGGAAGGACCAGCTATAGTCGCGCCCCGAGTGCGGTGAGGCAAAAACCACACAGGATGCGGGGGTGCTGGGCATCAATACATCAAAGGCAGCGGCGGGCATATGTGTCTCCTGTTCACCAAAAACACATAGCGCAGTTTATTAGAAAGCCAAAAGGTCTTGAACACGTGGACGACTCCTTTTATAGCGAGCGGACGGCGCGGTGTTTCGCGCCCCATTTTGTTTGGGGCAATGAGGCGCTGCACGTATAGTGGATGATTAGCTCAGCGGTAGAGCACTTCGTTGACATCGAAGGGGTCACTGGTTCGATCCCAGTATCGTCCACCATTTATTCTTTGGTATGCTCAATTCGTGAGCATACTGCCCGTAACCCGGCGCTGGCCCGCGCCACAACTTGGAAGGATTGGACCTATGAAAGTTCGCAATTCACTCCGCTCGCTCAAGAACCGGCACCGCGACTGCCGTGTTGTGCGTCGCAAAGGCCGCGTTTACGTGATCAACAAAACACAGAAGCGTTTCAAAGCCCGCCAAGGCTGAGACTGTTCTGACGGTTTTTTAAAGAGGCTGCTCTGGTTCAGAGCGGCCTTTTTGCTGTTGTGCTAGAGCGTGACGTGGCCGTCGATGACAATGCTCGTGTGGCCGCCGATCCAGATGTCATTGCCCCGTGGGGTGGCGACAGCGCGGCCTTGGCGCCCAAGCGCTGTGCCCTGGGCCAGCACAATCGGCGCCGTGAGCCGCCCTACCCCATGCAGCCAGCACGCAACTGCCGCGATGAGCGAACCCGTCACGGGGTCTTCTGACGCGAGGGATGCGGGCGTTAGGTTTCGAACCTCATAGCCTGCACCGTTAGCGCCGATGATGCTAACCCCGTTAAATGCGGGCTTACTAACCGCATGTGCATCAAGAGACAGAACGCGGGCGGCATTCGACAGCTCAATCACATTGCGCAAGACGCCGTTATCCAGTTGCACCGCATTCAGGACTTCGTCCGTGGCAATCGTCAGAGCGGTGCAAATCGCGTTGCGGGTCTGCGGTGGCATTGGGGCAATCCTGGTTTGGGGTGCTTCGAACGCGGGCGCCTCGCCTGTCAGATCAATCTCGACCAAACCCACATCGCAGTCCTGGATCACGCAGCCTTCGTTCTGCGGAATGCCCCCTGCGTGCAGCCATGCCGCACAACTGCCCAGCGTCGGGTGGCCTGCGAATCGCATCTCTCCTGTGGCGCTAAAAATCCGCACGCGGTAATCGCCACCTCTGTCCGAGGGCATCAGGAACGTCGTCTCGGCCTGCTGGGTCCAGTTGGCAAAATCCTGCATTTGTGCGGGGGTGAGGTCAGCGCCCTCAACCACCACGGCCAGCCCGTTGCCTTTCAACGCTGTGCTGCTGAACACGTCACATTGGATAAATCGCCGCTTCATCTGCACTCCATTTTGCGCTGGCCCTTGTCTGCGGCCTGCGCCACCATACCTGCCAAGTTGTAGCATTCCTTAAAGGAGCCCAAGATGGCAAGTGATCTGACCTATACCCCTCCGAAAGTCTGGACATGGGACGCCGAGAGCGGCGGCAAATTTGCCTCGATCAACCGGCCCATTGCAGGGGCAACCCATGACAAGGACCGCCCCGTGGGCAAGCATCCGATCCAACTGTATTCGCTGGCGACCCCCAATGGGGTGAAGGTCACGATCCTGCTGGAAGAGCTGTTGGCTCTGGGGCATTCGGGTGCCGAATATGACGCGTGGCTTATCAACATCGGCGAGGGCGATCAGTTCGGCTCGGGCTTTGTTGAAGCGAACCCGAATTCAAAAATCCCCGCGCTGATGGACCATTCCGATGGCGAACCGCAGCGGGTTTTTGAATCAGGTGCGATCCTGCTGTATCTGGCCGAGAAATTCGGCGCATTTGTCCCCACGGACCCTGCCCAAAAGACCGAGATGATGAGCTGGCTGTTCTGGCAGATGGGGTCTGCACCCTATCTGGGCGGCGGGTTCGGGCATTTCTATGCCTATGCGCCAGAGAAATTCGAATATCCCATCAACCGATTCTCGATGGAAACAAAGCGCCAGTTGGACGTGTTGGACCGCCATTTGGCCGACAACGAGTGGTTTGCGGGCGACTACTCGATCGCGGATATGGCGATCTGGTCGTGGTACGGTCAGTTGGTTCTTGGACGGCTTTATTCGGCGGCAGAGTTTCTGGAGGTCGAAAGTTATACCAATGTGATGCGGTGGGCCAAAGCGATTGATGCGCGCCCTGCGGTGACACGCGGGCGGATGGTAAACCGCGCGTTCGGGGATGACCTGTCGATGCAATTGCATGAACGGCATGACGCAACAGACTTTGAGACCAAGACGCAGGACAAACTGCAAGGCTCCTGAGTACAGTTCACCTAATGACCTGAATAAGCGCGCCCTGATTTTCGGGGCGCGCTTTTTTGTGGGGGTATATGGGGGCCAGCCCCCTTGGCCCTTTGGGCCAACTCCCGCAGAGGATTTAAGGCCGGAAAAATAGACGATTATGGCACCCGAGCGCGTCAGGGGCGGCGGCCCACCTGGCGGCAGATGAGGATGACGGGGAGCAAGCCCATCGCAACGATGACAAGGCTGGGCACGGCGGCGCCTTCAAGGCGTTCATCGCTGGCGAGTTGGTAGGCCTGAACGGCCAATGTGTCAAAGTTGAACGGGCGCATGATCAGGGTTGCGGGAAGTTCCTTCATCACGTCCACGAAGACGATCAACAGAGCGGTAAGCAAGCTGGGGGTCAGGATCGGCAAGTGAACGCGACGCAGAGTGCCGATGGGTCCTTGACCCAAGGAGCGGGAGGCTGCGTCCATATTGACGTGGACCATCGCCTGACCGCCCTCGTACGCGCCCAAGGCAGCGGCAAGGAAGCGCACCATATAGGCGATGACCAGCAGCCAGATAGAGCCTGTGATCAAAAGGCCGGTAGAGATGTCGAATGTGTCACGCATCCATGCGTCCAGCGCGTTATCAAAGGCCGCGAAGGGGACCAGAAGGCCAACGGCGATCACGCCGCCTGGCACAGCGTACCCAAGACGGGCGATATAGGCGGCCGATTGGGCCATGCGCCCGCCGCGCATCCGTTGCAGGAACCCGATGCTGATCGCGGCACCGACGGTGACCAGCGCAGCGACTGTGGCCAGTTTGGCGGAGTTCTGGATAAAGCCGAGGTAGCGGGCGCTGAGCAGGTTCTGCTCGGACCCCAACCCCATTGAGAATAGGACAATGACAGGTAGGACAGCACCCAACAGGACGGGCAAGCCGCAGAGTGTAATGGCGGCGGCGGCTTGCCAGCCTTTCAGGGTCGCGATGGGTGCCTCGCGGGATTGGCGGGCAGGATCGTGATAGCGGGCATTGCCGCGCTGCAAGCGTTCCAGCATCGCCAGAAGAAGCGCAAAGCCCAGAAGGCACAGCGCGAGCTGGGCGGCCCCCACGCGGTCAAAAAGGGAAAACCAGCTGGTGTAGATGCCTGTGGCGAAGGTTTGCACGCCGAAGTAGGCCACTGTGCCGAAATCGGCGATTGTCTCCATCACTGTCAGAAGAACACCACCCGCGATGGCGGGACGGGCCAGCGGCAGGGAGACTTTGAAAAACGCGACCCAAGGGGAAGATCCCAAAGCGCGGGCCGCAAGAAAGGTGGAGCCGCTTTGTTGCACGAAAGCAGCGCGGGCCAGCAGGTAGACATAAGGATATAGCACAAGAACAAGCATGCAGGCCGCACCGCCCAGAGAGCGGATCTCGGGGAACCAATAGTCACGCGGGCCCCAATCCATCATGGCACGCAAGCTGGATTGCACGACACCCGGATGGTCCAGAACATGGGTATAGGCGTATGCCAGCACGTAGGCAGGGAAGGCCAGCGGCAGCACCAAGGCTACCTCGAAAAAGCGCACACCGGGGAAGCGGGTCATGGTGACCAGCCACGCCGCGCCAACGCCGATCGAGAACGTGCCGAAAGCGACCAGAAGAACAAGCGCTAGCGTGGTGCGCGCATAGTCGCCCAGCACGGTTTGCGCCAGATGCTGCACCGTTTGCGTCCCGCCGGAGATTGCGGCAAGAAACACCGCGATCATCGGCAACGCGCACAGGATGGCCACGAACACTGCAAGCGCGGACAGGGATCGCACTCCGTCGCGTTTTGCAGGTTTGATTTGGGTTGACGCGTTGCTCATGCCTCTATGTCGACTATTATAGTCGGAAAGAAAAGTGCGCTGTCGTCGCGGTCTTTAGGCTTAGTCGTAGGTGCGTTGATCTTCGATCACCAGGCCGTCTTTGGGCAGGGTGTCGGGGGCCACTACGTCGATCACGCCTTTGAGCTTGAGCAGCGATGCGACAGACGCGGCATAGGCGGCCTCATCCGGTGCGCTGCTTTCGATGCGCACGGTCATCACGTCCTGCTCGGACGCGCGGGTGGCGATAACGCGGGCGCGGGTGATTTCGGGGTGGTGGGCAACCAGTTGGGCAACCTGTTCGGGTCGCACGAACATGCCTTTGATCTTGGTCGTCTGGTCGGCACGGCCCATCCAGCCCTTGATGCGCATGTTGGTGCGGCCGCACGGGGACGGACCTGCCAAAACCGCGCTCAGATCACCTGTGGCAAAACGGATCAGCGGGTAGTCGGGGTTCAGCGTGGTCACAACGACCTCGCCAACTTCGCCCGCAGGGACAGGGATGCCAGTGCCGGGCGTGACGATTTCCACAATCACGCCTTCGTCCACAATCATGCCTTCGGCTGCGGGGGATTCGTAGGCGATGTTGCCCAGATCGGCCGTGGCATAGCTTTGCAGGCAGATGATGCCGCGGGCGGTGTACCACTCACGTAAGGAAGGGAACAACGCGCCGCCGCCAACGGCGGCCTTGTCGATCTTGAGCGTCACACCCATCTCGTCCGCTTTTTCCAGAATCACCTTCAGGTAGTCAGGTGTGCCCGCATAGGCCGTTGTGCCGATGTCGCGGGCCGCGAAGACCTGTAACTCTGTCTGTCCGGTGCCCGCAGGCAGGACCGAGGCGCCGACGGCGCGTGCGCCACTCTCGAATATCATGCCCGCAGGGGTAAGGTGGTAGCCAAAGCAGTTGTGCACAATGTCTTTCGCGCCGATGCCAACCGCATGCAGAAAGCGGCCCATGCGCCACCAATCGGGGGCGTCGGATGAGGGTTCATAGATCGGGCCGGGGGATTGGAACACATGGCTAAAGCCGCTGGCGGGTTTTGTGGTAAAACCACCGAAGGGCGCATTGGCGGCTTGGGCTTTGCCCAGCTCGGATTTGCGCAGGACGGGCAGGTCGGCAAGCGCCTCGGCGCTGGTGATTGCCGCCGCGTCCACATCGGCGAGGCTCCCTGCATACCCGCCGAGCCCTTGGGCAGCGGCGATTTGGCGGGGCAAGGCCGTGGCATAATCAGCGGCGCGGGCGTCAGCGCTGCGTGTTTCCAATTCGTCGAAATGGCTCATCTTGGTCCCTCGTCCCCTGAGGCGGCACGCGGACTAATGGCGTGCGGCATACGTCGTCTTTGTGTGTATCGGTGCGCCCGTCGGCCCCGCCGTGATCAGCTGAGCCAGCGCTTGCGGCGGCGATAGCTGCGCACATCGCGGAAGGATTTGCGGCCCTCGTCGGACATGCCCAGATAGAATTCTTTCACATCCTGATTTTCGCGCAGATCGGCGGCAGGGCCGTCCATCACCACGCGGCCACTCTCCAGGATATAGCCGTAGTGGGCGAACCGCAGGGCCACGTTTGTGTTCTGCTCGGCCAACAGGAAGGTCACGCCTTCTTTTTCGTTGATCTCTTTTACGATGTTGAAAATCTGTTCCACCAACTGCGGCGCAAGGCCCATCGACGGCTCGTCCAGCAGGATCGTCTCGGGGCGGCTCATCAATGCGCGACCCACGGCGCACATCTGCTGTTCGCCGCCCGAGGTATAGCCCGCTTGGGATTTGCGGCGCTGGCGCAGGCGCGGGAAGTAGTTATAGACCATCTCGAGGTCGGCTGCGATTGCGCCTTTACCATCCGTACGGGTGTAGGCACCCGTCATCAGGTTTTCTTCAATCGTGAGGTGTTCGAAACAGTGACGGCCCTCCATCACCTGAACGACACCCTTTTTCACCGTCTCGGCGGGGTCTTGATGTTGGATCACATCGCCGCGGTATTTGATCGAGCCTTTGGTCACTTCGCCCCGCTCGGACGCAAGCAATCCCGAGATCGCCTTGAGCGTCGTCGTCTTACCCGCGCCGTTACCGCCCAGCAGCGCAGTGATGCCGCCCTTGGGGACGTTCAGGCTCACGCCCTTCAGGACAAGGATCACGTGATTATAGATCACCTCGATGTTGTTCACTTCGAGAACGTTCTCAACCTCAACCGATGGGGAGTTCGTGTCCAGCATGTGCCTTGACCCTTCTTGAATTCTTGCAAATTCTCTGGCCGCTACGAGATGCAGCGGCCAGAGAGAACGCGCAGCTTACTTGCAACCGGCTTCGATGTTGTTTTCCGCAGCGTAGGCTTCGGAATCTTCTTTGATCAGTGGCCCGATCACATCCATGTCGGAGGGAGCGAAGTCGGAAACGAGGCTCCACGTCTTGGACGATGCATCCCACTGGGTCATGCCGACAAGGCCTTCACCACCATGGTTTGCGCAAGACACGTTGAACTCTGGCCCGAAGTTCGGCAGGCCGAGAGCCGCCATCTTGGCTTCGGTCATTTCCAACGCTTCCATACCGTCGCGCATCATCGCGGGGGTGATGTCCATCTCGCCGTGGATCGCTTGGGCTGTTTTCACAGCTTCGGCGGCCAGCATTGCCGCGTACATGCCGCGGTTATACAGAACCGTGCCGATTTGATCGCCGGCGCCTGCCGCGTTGCCCTTGTCGACAACGTGGGTTTTGATGTCGTCGAACACGGGGAAGTCACTGCCCACACCGTGGAATGTCAGCGCCTTGTAGCCGTTGGCCGCGTCGCCTGCTGCGAGCACGTCATTCTCGGAACCGGACCACCAAATGCCGATGAAGTTTTCCATGTTGAAACGGATGTTGGCCGCTTCTTGCACCGCAACCTGGTTCATCACGCCCCAACCGTACATGATCACATAGTCAGGTTTGTCACGGCGGATTTGCAGCCACTGTGATTTCTGCTCCTGACCTGGGTGGTCAACTGGCACGCCTTTGAACTCGAACCCGTGCTTTTCAGCAAGTGTTTCCAGCGTGCGGATCGGCTCTTTGCCGTAGGCAGAGTTGTGATAAACGAGTGCTACTTTCTTGCCCTTCAGATCACCGCCGTTTTCGCCCAGCAGATAGTTGATCGCGCCAGAGGCACCGTTCCAGTAGTTGGCAGGGTAGTTGAACGTGTGGCTGAACACTTCGCCGTTCGCAGCAGAAGTACGGCCATAACCCATGGTGTGCATCGGGATGCCGTCCGCCGTGGTTTTCGGGATCAGCTGGTAGGTGATACCAGTGGAGAGCGGTTGATACACCAGCGAGCCTTCGCCCTTGGTGGATTCGTAGCATTCAACACCTTTCTCGGTGTTATAGCCGGTTTCACATTCCAGCACGCGGGTCATCACGCCGCCGATCCCGCCGTCACGCTCGTTCAGCATGGAGAAGTAGTCGGCATAGCCATCTGCAAACGGAATACCGCCCGCCGCATATGGGCCTGTGCGATAGCTCAGCGATGGGAACACAAGGTCCGCCAGAACGGGGCTTGCGCCCATCACGGCCGCGACGGCCAATGTACCTAGTTTATATTTCATCGGTAGTTTCCTCCCTTGGATTTTATCCGATTGGTTTAGTGAGCAGGTTGTCCCGCTTTCGTTGTTCATGGTCCTGCCCGTCAGTGCGGGAAGGGCCACAATCTCAGTTTCTCTTTTGCGACGCGCCACAGTTGTGCGATGCCATGCGGCTCTGCGATCAGGAATACGATGATCAAAAAGCCGACGACGACAAGGTTCAAATGCGCCACAATATCGGTGGGCCAGCCGAACCAGTCCACGCCAACAACCTTGAGCGCAACAGGCAGCAGCACCAGAAACGCCGCACCCGCGAATGACCCGAAGATCGAGCCGAGCCCGCCGATGATGATCATGAACAGCACCAGAAACGATTTCTGGATGCCAAAGACTTCGCCCACTTCCACAGCGCCCAGATAGACCGCAAAGAACAGCGCACCCGAGATGCCGATAAAGAAGGACGAGACCATGAACGCCGTTAGCTTGGCGCGCAGCGGGTTCACGCCGATGATCTCGGCCGCGATGTCCATATCACGGATCGCCATCCATTTGCGGCCCGCCGAGCCGCGCGTGAGGTTGCGCGCCACATAGGCGCTGACGATGGTGAAGAAGAGACAGAAAAGATATGTCGCCCAGGGCTCGGTCGATGGACCTGTCAAAAGGACGCCGAACAGGTCCCGCTCGGGCGCGTTGATCTGGCCGGAGGCCGAGTAGTTGTAGAACCACGCCACACGGTTGAACAGCCACACAAGGAAGAACTGCGCGGCAAGCGTCGCCACCGCCAGATAGAACCCTTTGATCCGCAAACTGGGCAGACCAAACAACACGCCAACAAGTGCGGTCATTACACCGCCCATGATAACGCTGAAAAAGATGTTGAATTCAGGCAGTCGGAACAGCAATTCGCCGCCCCACCAGATGTCGACGCCTGTCATGAACTTGTAGCACGCATAGGCGCCCACCGCCATGAACCCGCCTGTCCCCAAGGACACCTGCCCGCAATATCCCACAAGGATATTCAAGCCCAGCGCCGCAATCGCATAGATCAGGAACGGCAGCAGCAGCGAGTTCACCCAATAGTCATTAACCACAAAGGGGACCACAACGATGGCAATGAACAAGACAAAGTAATAACGATACCGGTCAAACTTGATCGGGAACGTCTGCTGATCCTCGGCGTAAGTCGTACTAAAATCGCCTGCTTCACGGTAGAACATCAGCTGCGCCCCTCTTCTTTATTTTGCCTATAAACTCCGGGGTCTGGGGCAGCGCCCCAGCCCACGCGGGCCAAATCACACACGTTCAATGATCTTCTCCCCGAACAAGCCCTGCGGACGGAAAACCAAGAACAAAAGCGCCAGCATGTAAGCAAACCAGTTCTCCGTCGCACCCCCAAGGAAGGGCGCACCGATCAGGAATTCAAACAGCTTCTCACCCACACCGATGATCAGACCACCCACGATAGCCCCCGGAATGGAGGTAAACCCACCAAGCATCAAAACCGGCAAAGCCTTCAAAGCAATCAGCGACAGCGAGAACTGAACGCCAGACTTTGCCCCCCACATAATCCCCGCGACTAAGGCAACAAACCCCGCCAGCGACCACACGAAAATCCAGATGAAGTTCAACGACACACCAACAGACAAGGCCGCCTGATGGTCATCCGCCACAGCCCGCATGGCGCGGCCCTGCTTGGTGTACTGAGCAAACATCACCAGCCCCGCAACCAACAGGATCGCAATAATGCTCGCCACGATATCAAGGTTGTCGATGAAGAAGCCGTAACCGAAGGCTTCATAAGTCGTGCCCTCGAGCCAGACGTTCATCCCCTGCGGCAGGCACGCACCCTCAGCCGCACAGACATTCAACGCCTTCAGCTCGGAGCCCCACATCAAATCCGCCACCCCTTCAAGGAAGTAGGCCAGGCCAATCGTCGCCATGAACAGAATGATAGGCTCTTGCCCCACCAGATGGCGGAAGACGAACCGCTGCACAGCCCAGGCAAGGGCAACCATCACAAACACCGTCAGAATGATCGCGATGAATGAATGCACATGCCAGCCGAACTTGTGCACATCCAAGCCGAATATTGCGTTGATCAAATGCGCAAACGGCACCTGCCCGTTCTGGATCCCGACCAAGGTCATCGCCGCAAACAGTGCCATAACCCCTTGGGCATAGTTGAAAATCCCCGACGCCTTATAGATCAGCACAAAGCCGAGTGCGACCAGCGCATAAAGCACTCCCGCCATCAGCCCGTTGGCAAAAACCTCGATTGTAAACGCTAGTTGTTCGTTCATCACACAGCTCCCCCAAGATCAGTCATGTGCCACACCCAGATACGCATCAATCACAGCCTGATTGTTGCGCACATCATGCGGCGTTCCGTCGCCGATCTTCTTGCCGTAATCCATCACAACCACACGGTCGCTCAGGTCCATCACAACACCCATGTCATGCTCAATGAGCGCAATCGTGGTGCCAAATTCATCATTCACCGACAGGATAAAGCGGCTCATGTCCTCTTTTTCCTCGACGTTCATCCCCGCCATCGGCTCATCCAGTAGCAAGATCGAAGGCTCGGCAGCCAGTGCCCGTGCCAACTCGACCCGCTTCTTCAACCCGTAAGGCAGACGCGCCACAGGTGTCTTGCGAATGGCCTGAATTTCCAGAAAATCAATGATCTTCTCGGCAACTTCACGGTTCTCGACCTCTTCACGCTCCGCCGCTCCGCGCCACAACATCTGCGAGAACATCCCCGACTTCATATGCGTCAAACGGCCGGTCATCACGTTGTCCAGAACGCTCATCCCCTCAAACAAGGCGATATTCTGGAACGTCCGCGCAATCCCCTGCTGCGCAACCTCAAAAGGCTTCACCGCCGGACGCCGCGCACCCTTATACCAGACCTCGCCTTCCTGCGGGACATAGAAGCCCGAAATCACATTGAGCATGGACGATTTACCCGCCCCGTTCGGCCCGATAATCGCACGGATTTCGCCCTCACGAATATCAAACGAGATGTCCTTGATCGCCTCAACCCCGCCAAACCGCAGAGTGATGTTCTTCATCTCCATGACAACAGGCCCAATCGTGCGCCCGTCTTCGGTCACATAACTCTCGACGCTATCTTTCACGCGCGGACCCCCATCTTCATTTTGCCAATTAAACTCAATCCCGCACCCTCACCAAACGCGACACCCGCGTTCGCAACCAAAAGGGATGGCGGGCGGGGCGTCGTGGCACACGCGCGTCGCAAGACATCCATCATTCTGCCGCCATCTTGCGATTGTCCGCAAAGACCTTCGCATCGCGCACTTCCAGCGTTGCCTTGATCGCCCCCTTGCGCCCATCTTCATAAGTCACTTCGGTCTCGGTACTCACCTGAGGCGAGCCATCGTAGAGCGCTGCAATAATATCGCCGTATTTCTCTTCGATGATACGGCGGCGCACCTTGCGCGTCCGCGTCAATTCACCGTCATCCGCATCCAGCTCTTTGTGTAGTACTACAAAGCGGTGGATCTGGCAGCCCGACAACATCTCGTCCTCGGCAACCGAGGCATTCACCGCCTCCACATGTTCCTGAATCTGCGCCATCACCTGCGGGTGCCGCGCCAGTTCCTGATAGGATGCATAGCCGATGTTGTTGCGCTCGGCCCAGTTGCCGACCGCCGTGAGGTCGATGTTGATAAACGCCGTGCATTCGTCCTTGCCATTGCCAAAGACCACAGCCTCCAGAACATTCGGGAAGAACTTCAGCTTATTCTCGACATATTTAGGCGCGAACAGCGAGCCATTGGCCATTTTGCCAACATCCTTGGCGCGGTCAATAATCCGCAAATGGCCCGTGTCAGGCTCGACAAAGCCCGCGTCACCCGTGGCAACCCAGCCTTCGGCGTCCTTGGTATCGGCCGTGCTTTCCGCGTTTTTGTAATACTCTACAAACACACCGGGTGAGCGGTAGAAGACCTCGCCATTGTCGGCAATCTTCAGCTCCACACCGGGACAGGTCACACCAACGGTATCGCTGCGCACCTGCCCGTCGGGCTGCGCGGTGATGAACACTGTCGCTTCGGTCTGGCCATAAAGCTGCTTCAGGTTGATCCCGAGGCTGCGGTAGAAATCGAAAATCTCGGGGCCAATCGCCTCACCGGCGGTGTAGCCCACGCGCACACGACTGAACCCAAGCGTGTTTTTCAGCGGGCCGTAGATAAACAGCTCCCCCAAACGGTACTTCAGCTTGTCGCCAAAGCTGACTTCCTCACCATCCAGAATGGCCGACCCCACTTTGCGCGCGTGCGCCATATAGTGGTCAAACAGCTTCTTCTTGAACTTGCTCGCGTCTTCCATGCGGATCATCACATTGGTCAGCTGCGTCTCGAAAACACGCGGCGGGGCGAAATAATAGGTCGGCCCGATTTCGCGCAGGTCGACATGCATCGTGTCCGCACTCTCGGGGCAGTTGGTACAAAACCCCGTCCACAGCGCCTGACCCACCGAGAAAATGAAATCCCCGACCCATGCCATCGGCAAATAGGCCAGAATCTCATCTGTCTGCTGCAAGTTATCAAACTCGGACGAAGACTTGGCCGTCTCGATGATGTTGCGGTTGCTCAGCACAACGCCCTTGGGCTTGCCCGTGGTGCCAGAGGTATAAAGCATCACGCCCGTGGTGTCGTAATTCAACTTTGCCTGACGCGCTTCCAGCTCTTTGATGTGGGCATCACGCGCCTTGCGGCCCATGTCCTGCACATCACTGTACTGGTTCAAAGCGGCATGGTCATATTTGCGCAAGCCGCGTGCATCCAGATAGATCATCCGCTCGAACTCGGGCAGTTGCTCCTGCACTTCGAAAACCTTGTCGACCTGCTCTTGGTCGCCCACCACGGCAAAACGCGCACCGCAGTGGTTCATCACATAGGCCATCTCTTCGGCATTGGCGTCTTGGTACAGCGGCACAGGCACCGCGCCGCACATCTCGGCGGCCATCATCGCCCAGTACAGATAGGGGCGGTTGCGACCGATGATGGCGACAAAGTCGCCCTCATTCAGACCCAGCGCAAGAAAGCCAAGCGCAAGCGCCTCAACCTCGTTACGGGTCTGCGACCACGTCCAGCTCTGCCAGATGCCGTATTCTTTTTCACGGTAGGCAGGTGCGTTCGCAAACTGCTTTGCATTGCGGTGCAGCAATGCCGGAACAGATGCAGGTTGCCCCGCAGGACATTCAATCAAAGCCAAAGTGTATCCTCCCAAGTCCTGTCTTCAAAACAGGCCGACCGCGTTTGCGCGATTCAGTATGGCGCCAAGAATGGCAGGGTTACTGTCAGCGTCAACTTTTTCCTGATGTTTTCTCAATCACAACGAATTGTAACAAGACGGCCTGCCCCTTTGACACCCCAGCCTGCGGGTGCAAACTGCGCCTTATGCAAAACCGCGATGATCACACAAAATCCATGACGATGGCAGGTCTGAACCTGATCGCCCAAGGTCTGACGATCTACGATAGTGATCTGCGGTTGGTCGTGTGCAACGCCCCTTTCCAGACCATGTTTGACCTGCCCCAATCGCTGGTCACACCCGGGGCCCCCTTTCACGATACAATCACCCATCTCGCCAGCCGCGGCGAATACGGCGAGGTCGGTGGTATTGCAGCCTTCGTCGCAGAGCGCACCAGTCAGGCCCAAGCGTTCCAACCGCATTATATGGAGCGCACCCGCGCCAACGGCCGCACCATCAGCGTCGAAGGCTCGCCCCTGCCCGATGGCGGCTGGGTGGCGGTCTATACAGATATTTCCGCAACCAAAGCCCAAGAGGCGTTGCTGCGCGCACGGTCCGATGCGCTGAGCGATCAGGTGCTGTCGCACAGCGAACAACTGGCACAGACCAACCGCGAACTGGCCGCGATGATTACCACGCTGGAAGAAACCAAGCGCCAGCTGACCGCATCCGAAGCCCGCGCCCGCCTGACGACTGAAATGATGCCCGCCCATATCGCGCATGTCGATGCGACAGGCCACTACACCTATTCGAACCAGCGGCTGGCCATGATCCTCCCTCACCGCGGCACGGAGATCCTCGGACGGCCGATCCGCGAAGTGCTGGGCGAGGAAACTCACGCAAAGATCCTGACCGCGCTTACGGCAGCCTATGGCGGCACGGCCACGGTGCAGGAATTCACCGATGACACCAGTGCGCGGCGCATCCGTTCGTCCTTTACGCCGGACCAGATGGGCGGCGTGTATATCATGACAATGGATGTGACCGAAGAAACCCAAACCCGCGCCGCCCTGCAACAAAGCAGCCGACGCGCGCTTGCCGCACAGATCACCTCGGGGCTGGCGCATGATTTTTCAAATCTGCTGACCATCATCCTTGGCCTGCAATCGCGCCTTGAAGGGATCACCAACCTCCCCCCCGAGGCCCCCGCCCTGATTGAGGGCACCCTTGTGGCAGCCCGCCGTGGCGGTACGCTTTTATCCTCTATCGCGCAAATCACAGGCCCGCGCAGCCTGCGCCCGACAGCAACCGATGTCACCGCCCTGTGCCACGACCTGATCACGCTCGCGCAGCCCACCCTGCCCGAGGGGATGGAGATCACCCTGACCCTCGACGAGGTCGGGCCTGTCCTTTTGGATGGTGGTATGTTGCAGGACGCCCTGCTCAATCTGGTGCTGAACGCCCGTGACGCGATGGGCACAACGGGGCGCATCACCCTTCATGTGCAATGCGTGCATGACACATGGATCGAATTCCGCATCGGCGACACGGGCGGCGGGTTCTCTGACGCTGCTCTGGAAAAGGCGCTTGATCCGTTCTTTACCACCAAAGGCGCCGAAGGGTCGGGGCTGGGCCTGCCCATGGTGTATGACATGACAAAACTGGCAGGCGGTGACGTGCAACTGGCCAATACCGCAATGGGTGCCGAGGTCACGCTGCGCCTGCCCTACCGCGCGGCTGTTCCCTCTACCACGGGCCTTGCACTGCTGGTCGAAGACCGCGACGACCTGCGCGCCCTGATGCGCGATATGCTGATGCAAATGGGCTATTCGGTGATCGAGGCCGCCACCGCAGATGAGGCCTCGGCCCTGCTCGCTGATCTGCCTGATATCGCGCTGGTGCTGTCCGATATCCAGCTAGAGGGCGACAGCACCGGCATTGATCTGGCACAGCGGTTGGGGCCACACAGCCCTCCGCTGATCCTGATGACCTCCCTGCCGCCCGACGCGCCCCTGTTTACCCAAGCACAGCAACACGCGCCCGTCCTGCGCAAACCGTTCACTGCGCACGACCTGACTGCGCTTGTCGCGCAACCGCCAAAGGCCACAGTATGACCAAACCCCTGATCAGCATCCTCGACGATGAACCCGCAATCCGCACGCTGCTGTCGGACGTGCTGCGCGATGCAGGGTTCGAGACCCAAAGCTTTGGCCGCGCCTCTGCCTTTGAAGCGGCGTTGAAACAACGCACACCCGATGTCTGCCTTGTCGATCTGTCATTGCCCGACACCGACGGGCTGACCCTTGTGCATCGCTTGGCGCTGGAGCAAGGGGCGGTGGTCATCATCATTTCCGGCCGCGCCCAAGTTCAAGACCGCGTGACGGGGTTAGAACTGGGCGCTGACGACTACATCAGCAAGCCGTTCGACCCCGCCGAAGTCGTCGCCCGCATCCGCGCACGCCTGCGCGGCGCACGGCCCGCAACCCGCACCAGCAACA
The DNA here is from genome assembly GCF_040149565.1 of Sulfitobacter aquimarinus. Classification (NCBI taxonomy): domain Bacteria; kingdom Pseudomonadati; phylum Pseudomonadota; class Alphaproteobacteria; order Rhodobacterales; family Roseobacteraceae; genus Sulfitobacter; species Sulfitobacter aquimarinus. The sequence continues at coordinate 471,931 of NZ_JBEFLO010000003.1, read as the reverse complement.
CCGCCCGCTTCAACGGCTGGACTGCACATTTCGACAGCTACACACTGGAAGATGCCGATGGGATCGAAACCCCGTTCAGCCACGCCGAGGGCGAAGTCCTGCGCCTGTTCCTTGACGCCCCCAAACGCCTGATCAGCCGCAGCCAAATGCAAAGCAGCCTCGGCGGGGCCGCCTCCGAAAGCTTTGACCGTGCCATGGATGTCCGCATTTCACGCCTGCGCACCAAGCTGCGCGAGGATCCCAAGAACCCGCAACTCATCAAAACAATCTACGGCGCGGGCTATATCTTTTTGGGCGAGGTCAGCTGGATCTAACCCGCGTGCAGCGCGGCAACAGCACGCGCCAGAACCTGTACCCCCGTGATCAGATCCGCCTCGGCTGTGTCTTCCTCAAACGCATGACTGATACCGCCAATCGACGGAACAAACAGCATCGCCACAGGCATCAGCCGCGCCACGTTGGTCGCATCATGCAACGCGCCTGACGGCATCACGCGCCATGCGTCAGGCACCAAATCCTGCGCGCTGGCCTCTAACGCGCCGCGCAAACGGGCGTCCATCGCCACAGGTTCCAACCCCGACATCGGACCAAAGGCCACATCCAGCCCCCGCCGCTTGGCCACCTCCTGCGCGGTATCGCGAATAATCCGCTCCATCGCGGCCAACCGCTCTGCATCCCCGTCCCGCCATTGCATCGAAAACACGGCACGTCCCGGCACGATGGACGAGGCATTGGGATGCATGCTCAAATGTCCGATTGTCCAGACGGTCGCGGGCGTCACAACAGGCGCAAACCGTTCTTCAACCAGACGATTAAATGCCGCAACCGCCTGAAACGCATCCCGCCGCAAATGCATCGGCGTGGTGCCCGCGTGGTTCTGCTGCCCGTCAAACGTGATCTTCATGTCGCGGATACCAACAATATCCGAGACAACGCCAATCCGCTCCCCGACTGTATCCAGAACAGGCCCCTGTTCGATGTGCATTTCGATAAATCCGGTAAATTGCGAGGGATCAACCGCCCCCGCGCCTGCCACAACACGCCGCGCCTGCGCCAACGACACCCCGCCGTGATCCAGCAATTTATCCGCCTCGGCCAGCGCCAGATGCCCCGACCAAACGGCGCTGCCCGTGGTTACACCAAACCGCCCCTCTTCATCCTGAAACGAGACTACAGACACGGCAGGCCCACCCGCCTCACGACTGGCCCGCGCCACTTCCAATGCCGCGATCACGCCCAGCGCCCCGTCCAGCCACCCGCCCTCTGGCTGGCTGTCACTATGCGAACCCAGCAAGATCGAAGGCCCGTCCGCCAAACCAAACAGATTGCCCATCGCATCGGTCTGCACCCGCAGCCCCGCAGCCTCAAACCGCTGGGCAAGCCAGCCCCGCGCAGCCATGTCAGCCTCTGAATATGCAGGCCGCACAACACCTGCCCCACAAGCACCAAACGCACGCAACCCATGCAAATCCGCCAAAAACCGCGCCCTATCAACCTGCACAGCACTCTCCTATTTTTTCTGGCCCTATATCCTCTGGGGAGTTTGAGGGACAAAGCCCCTCATCAGCAAAATAAAATCGAACGCGCAAGCGCACACTCCGATCACTCCGCAGCAACCGCCCCGCGTACGGCTTCTACTTTCACAGCAGAGAACTTGAACTCGGGGATTTTACCATAAGGGTCGACGGCAGGGTTGGTCAGAATATTTGCCGCAGCCTCCACATAGGCAAACGGCAAAAATACCATGTCGGGCGATACGGCACGGTCCATCCGCGCCATAATCTCGATGCTGCCGCGTTTGGTCGTCAACCGCACCAGATCACCCGCCTCAACACCCAGCTTGCGCAAGGTTGACGGATGGAGCGAGCAGTTCGCCTCAGGCTCCAACCCGTCCAGCACAGTCGCCCGCCGCGTCATGGAGCCCGTGTGCCAATGCTCCAATTGACGCCCCGTGGTCAGGATCATCGGATACTCCGCATCAGGCGTGTCGTCGGGCGCGATGATGCTGGCGGGGGTGAACCGCGCACGCCCATCGGGACGCGGGAAGCCATCGGTAAAGACAATCGCCTGACCGGGGTCTTCGGGGCTCAGCGACGGGTAGGTGACCGCGTTCTGGCTCTCCAGCCGCTCCCATGTGATGTTGTTGAGCGAGTTCATGTTTTGCTTCATCTCGGCGAAGATATCGGCGGGGCTGTCATAGGACCAATCAAGCCCCAGACGTTTCGCCAGTTCCAACTCGATCCACCAATCCTCACGCGCCTCACCGGGTGGCGATACCGCGCGGCGGCCCATCTGCACCTGACGGTTGGTGTTGGTCACCGTCCCAGATTTTTCGGCAAAGGCCGAGGCGGGCAGGATCACATTGGCAAAGTTTGCTGTCTCTGTAATAAAAATATCCTGCACTACCAGATGGTCGAGCTTGGCCAGCGCGTCGCGCGCGTGCTCTACATCAGGGTCGGACATGGCGGGGTTTTCGCCAAGGATATACATGCCCTTGATGGCGCCTGCATGGACCGCATCCAGAATCTCGGTCACCGTCAGGCCCTTTTCGGCGCTGAAATCGCCGCTTTCCCAGACATCCGTGAACGCACTGCGCACGCCGTCATCAGTGACGGATTGATAGTCGGGCAGGAACATCGGGATCAGCCCCGCGTCGGATGCCCCTTGCACGTTGTTCTGGCCGCGCAGCGGGTGCAGGCCCGCACCGGGGCGGCCCACTTGGCCGGTCATCAGCGCAAGGCTAATCAAACAGCGCGCATTGTCGGTGCCGTGGATGTGCTGGCTCACACCCATGCCCCAGAAGATCATCGCGGATTTTGCACCGGCAAAGGTGCGGGCCACATCGCGCAGGGTCTCGGCGTCAATGCCGCAAATTTCGGCCATCCTCTCGGGGGTGAAATCCTTCAGGTGCGCCTTCTCTGCTTCCCAATTCTCGGTATAGGCTTCGATGTATTGGGTGTCGTACAGCTCTTCCTCGACGATCACATGCATGATCGCGTTGAGCATGGACACATCCGTGCCGGGACGGAATTGCAGCATATGCGAGGAGAACCGTTTGAGCGCTTGGCCCCGCGGGTCCATCACAATCAGCTTGCCACCGCGTTTGGTGAACTGCTTGAAATAGGTTGCTGCGACAGGGTGGTTCTCAATCGGGTTACAGCCGATGGCAATCGCCACATCGGCGTTCTCGATCTCGTTAAAGGTCGCGGTCACAGCGCCCGACCCGACGTTCTCGAGCAAGGCCGAGACGGAGGACGCATGGCACAACCGCGTGCAGTGATCGACGTTATTGTGGCCAAAGCCTTGGCGGATGATCTTCTGAAACAGGTAGGCTTCCTCGTTCGTACATTTGGCTGAACCAAAGCCCGCAACGCCCGTGCCGCCGATGTCTTTCAGCCCCTTCGCCGCCGCATCCAGCGCCTCGTCCCATGTCGCCTCACGGAAAACTTCCAGATAGTTGCCGGGGTCCACGTTCAAACCTTTGACGGGCGCATCGTCGCGGCGGATCAACGGCTTGGTCAGGCGGTGGTCGTGGTGGATATAGTCAAAGCCAAAGCGCCCTTTGACGCACAGCCGCCCCTCGTTCGCGGGGCCGTTAATGCCGTCCACATATTTGACCTTGTCGTCCTTGATCTTGAGCGAGATTTGACAGCCAACACCGCAGAAGGGGCAGATGCTTTCGACCTCTTTGTCAAAATCGGCGCTGTCGCCGACCTGATTCTCGTCCACCACACTCGACGGCATCAACGCGCCTGTGGGGCAGGCTTGTACACATTCGCCGCAGGCCACGCAGCTGGAGGCCCCCATCGGGTCGGCCATGTCGAATGTGGGATAGCTGTCGTGGCCGCGGCCCGACATGCCGATTACATCGTTCACCTGCACCTCGCGGCAGGCCCGCACGCACAAGCCGCAGGAAATGCAGGCGTCCAAATTCACGCTCATCGCAACGTGGCTGTCATCCAGCAGCGGAATGCGGCCCTCTTCGAGCTTGGGAAAGCGGCTGCCCTCCACGCCATTCAAGTCGGCCATGTCCCACATGTGGCTGGATTTGTCATGGGCCACCTCTTGTTCGGGCATGTCCGTCATCAGCAATTCGACAACCATCTTGCGTGCGCTTTCTGCCCGCGCACTGTCAGTCGTTACCACCATCCCCTCGGAAGGTTCGCGGATGCACGAGGCGGCCAATGTCCGTTCTCCCTCGATCTCGACCATGCAGGCGCGGCAGTTGCCGTCGGGGCGGTAGCCGGGTGCGGGTTTGTGGCACAGGTGCGGGATTTTCAGACCACGGCCATTGGCCACTTCCCAGATCGTCAAACCTGCGTCCGCCTCGACGGTTTTACCGTCCAGCGTGAATGTGACTGTATCTGGCATTGCATATCCCTCCTGCGTGTCTGTCTCAGGTTTACCCGCGCAACCGTGTTGCGAGAAGACCGTTCCCGACCCCAAACACCGCATTTGCGCCATGCAAAAGCGCCCGCGTTTCCGATACGCCCCTTTCGCGCCGCCATAGCCTCCCCTATCACTGTGGCAACAACACCGGAGCACCCATGTCGACAATCACACTTATCCGCCACGGTCAGGCAAATTCCACCGCCCAAGACGAGGTCAGCTATGACCGCCTCAGCGATCTGGGGCATGAGCAGGCGGGATGGCTGGGGACGCACCTTAAGGATACCGCAGCCCACCATACGCGACTTTATACGGGCACCCTGCGCCGCCATATCGAGACGGCGGATGGCATGGCAACAGGGCTGGACCCCGTCCGCGATGCGCGGCTGAACGAGCTTGAGTATTTCACCCTCGCGGGGCTTTTGCACGACCAGCACGCCGTGCCCTTCCCAACCGAACAGGCCGATTTCATCGCCCACCTGCCACAGGTGTTCCAATACTGGAAAGACGGCAAGCTGGAGAACACGCCAGAGACATACGCACACTTCCAAAGCCGCATCAGCGATGCCCTGACCGAGATCGCATCAGGCAGCGGCCCCGCACTGGTCGTGACCTCGGGCGGGGTCATCGCCAACCTGATCGGCCAGCAAATGGCGCTGAGCGTCGAGGCCACGGCCCGCACGGCCATCGCGATCTTTCACACCTCGCTGCACCAGCTCCACCCGATTGGCGACCACCTGTCGCCCGTGCTGTTCAACGCAACGCCGCATCTGGACACGCCGACCCGCAGCCTGTCCAAAACCAATATCTAAAAGGACCCAAACGGATGAAGCTTTATTACGCCAACGGCACCATCTCGATCGCCGCCGCGATCGCGCTCCTTGAGGCAGGGATTGACCACGACCTCGCCCGCCTCGACTTTGCCGAGGGCGCGCAGACCAAGCCGGAGTACCTAAAACTGAACCCCAAAGGCCGCGTGCCTGCTCTTGGGCTGGAGAACGGTACCGTCCTGACCGAAACCGGAGCGATCCTTGAATATATCGCGGCCATTGCACCGGAGGCGAACCTTGTGCCGTCGGCCCCTGAGGACGCCGCCCATATGCGGTCTGTGATGTACTACATCGCTTCCACCCTGCATGTCGCCCACGCCCATAAGATGCGCGGCCACCGCTGGGCGGACTCCCCCGATAGCCACGCAGATATGACCGCCAAAATCCCCGAAACAATGACGGCCTGCGCCACCTACGTTGAGCGTGATTGCCTGCGCGGCGCGTATGTCTGCGGCGGCACGCTCAGCCTTGCGGATGCCTATCTGTTTGTCGCGTGCTGCTGGCTTGCGGGTGATGGCGTAGATGTTGCCGCCTTCCCGAAGATTACCGCATTTCTCGAGCGTATGGGCGCACGCGATAGCGTCAAATCACTGCGGGCACGGGGAATGATCTGACCCGCTGCGGCACTTGTGACCTCTGCGTGCAGACAGCCAACAGGTCGGCAGGTGCCACCGTAAAAATCGCATGCCGCCCCATGAAGGGGCGGCGCTGCAGGATCACGAAAAGATGCGGAAATAAAGCCAGTCTGGCAAAAGCTGGCTGCCACGGAACAACAGCGAGAACAGGAAGGGGAAGCTCTTTTTGAACTTGTCGGTGTTCATATGCTCGAACACTTCACGGGCTGCGTATTCAGGCTCCATCAGGAAGGGCATTTTGAAATCGTTCTTCTCGGTCAACTGGGTCTTGATAAAACCGGGGTTCACGACCTGCACCTGCACGCCCGTTTTGCGCAAATCCGCATACATGCATTCGGCCAGCGACATCGTCGCCGCCTTCGCCGCTGTATACCCGATCGAGCCGGGCAGCCCGCGGAACCCCGTCAAGCTGGATGTCACAACGATATGGCCCGCATCACGCGCTACGAACTTCGGAACGATTTGCCCCATCACCCGCATGAGGCCGGTAAAGTTGACGTCTGCCATGATCGCCCCCTGCTCGGCGTTCCAATCCTGCGCGCCAAAGGGCCAGTAGGCGCCCGCCAGATACACAACGCCGTCCACATCCCCCACAGCCTCCGCTGCCTGCACGACGCTTTGCGCGTCAGACACATCCAGCGTGACCACCTGTGCCTTGCCCGGCAGAGCCTGCGCCAGCGCGTTCAGCTTGTCTTCCGAGCGGGCGGAGAGGACGATTTCGGCGCCTGCGCGGCTCATCGTGTGGGCCAGTGCCGCGCCCAAACCGTCGCTCGCGCCAACCAGCCAATACCGTTTACCTTGCCACTGTGTCATACCGTTTCCTTCTTACGTATTGTTGCGACCAATTCCGCGACCCTGAACCCGAATTTGCGAAACTGGCTTCGGTTCACGATTGTGCCATTGTCTGTGAGATACATGCAGTCAAACGCCCTGAGCGTGTGCCCGCCTGAGTCGGCGGGCAGGGTTATCAGATAATTGAACAGCACGGCGGGCCCTGCAATTTCGCCTCGGGCTTTGCCGGGAACATCGTCTGCCGTGGCCTCGAACCCGCCGCCGCCGTCCAGCTCGATCCGCCAGCTGCGTGTCTGGGTCGAGCCGTCGTTGTAGTGGAACAGCTCATCCATCGTGCAAATATCGCCGTCCCAGCTGATGTCGAAATCTGCGGTAAACGTGCTTGTCACGCGCCCCAACGGGCCAAAGATCACACCGTCGCAGATCATCTGACCGTTCAAATGCTCCCGCATAATAAACTGCGGGTAGTCCTCGGAGTAGTCATCCGCCGTCTGGCCAGAAAAGTCAGCAAAGCGACGGCGCAGCGCAACCAACACGGCCAATACCGCCCCACCCAGCAAAAAGAAAAACACTGCGTCGCTCATCGCGCATCCCCATCAAGTTTCGTCTGCCACAGCAAAAAGATCGCCGCCAGTTTCAGCACGCAAGGAACGCCTGCGTACATGAACCGCAACAGGTCAATCGCCTCGGCTGGTGCCGCGTCGGGCGCACCACTGGCATAACCCGCGCTCTCCAATACTGGAAGTAGAATGACCGCCGACAAGGCCAAGGTGAATTTTGAGACAAATGACCACAATCCGAACCCTTCCGCCGCCGAAGGCGAGATTTTCGCCATCCGCGTGGCGAATAGTGCAGGCAGCAGCGTCAGATCAGCACCGATCGCCGCGCCCGAGGCGACGCAGACCAGCGCGAACCACCACTGATCCCCCTGCCCCAGAAACAACGCACCGCCAAATGCAAAAATCGCCAGCACCATCGCGCTCAGCAGGACTCGCTTTGTGCCGAACCGTTCGGCCAACGTGCCCCAAACGGGTGCAGCAGCGGCGGCAGACAGGAAGAACAAAAGCAGTAAGGGCCCCTCGTACCCCGCCGCACCCAGCGCGCTTTCGACGTAGAACAGAAACAGGGTTGAGCTGACCGCAGCAGGCGCGGCATTCAGCAGCGCAATGAACAACAGCCGCCGTGCAAGTGGGTCGCGTAGAACAGTGGCAAAGCCCGCGCCCTCGGGCAGGTCGGTCGATACCCACTCGCCGCGCATGGCAAGGGCGGCGGCAACCGCCAGCACGGCAAAGCCTACGGCAAACCCCGCAAAGGGTGCGCCCATTACCAGCCCCAGCGCCACAGGCGCAACAGAGGCGACGCAGACCCCCAAAAGCGACCCTGTCTCGCGCCAGCGGGCCAAGCGCAGGTGGCCTTGGCCTGCCATGCCTTCGGCCTTGGCAACGCCTTGGGCGTAGAAACAAATCGTGAGGAAGCTGAAGGCCGAAAAGACCAGCGTCAGCATAATCCCGAACCACAGCACCGGCCCTGTCAGCGGCGGCACTGCAAACAGGCCCACCATCGCAACCGCAATCACGCCGCAGGCGATGCCAACGGCCAGCCCGCGCTGATGGCGCAACCGCTCAGACAGACGGCCCAGCAACGGATCCTGGACCACGTCGAGCAGGCGCAAGCCGAACAAGACCGCGCCCAAAGCTGTCAGGGACACGCCGTATTCATCGACATAGAACTTGGGCGCGTGGATATAGATCGGCAGACCGGCACAGGCCAGCAAGGCGGCAAAAAGCGCGTATGAGGGCAAACGGTTGCTCATCACTTTGACACGTCGTTGGGCGGCGGTGCGGGCTGGCTGCGGAAGGTCGCCCCCTTGAACCACAGTTTGAGCGCTTGCCAGTGGATGAGTGCCAGCACCCGACGCGCGCCCAACGGGCGTCGCCACATGCTGCGCAGGATCGAGGCGTTGCTCAGCCGCTGCCGTTTGCCTGTTAGCGTGGCCAACACGCCGCCTGCTTCACGGCCATAGTCGATCCAGATGCCGACACGGGCATCGGTGATGTCAAAGCGAAAGGTATAGTCCCCCGCGACGGGCTGAAACGGAGAGACGTGCATCAACTTGGTCGCGTGCAACTGATCGCTGCGGGTGATGTCGCGTTGGTCGGCGTGGTGGCACAGATAGCTGTGGCGGTCGCCAAAGGTGTTTGTCACTTCTGCAATGACGGCGCGGAGGCCGCCTGCCTCGCTGCGGCACAGCCAAAAGCTGACGGGATTGAACACATGGCCCAGAACACGCGGCTGCGCCAGCAACTCGATCTTGGCGATGTCTTTGATCTGATATTGACGCAGCACGTCACGCGCCCATGCGGCACCGCGCCCCTGCTTGGGCGCGCCGCCATGGTCGCTATCGTGCAAAGAGGTCATACCGCCTGCGTTTCGGGCGAAGAGCGCGGGTGTCTTGATTTCGTCCTCCGCATCAAGAAGCACATAGTCGATGGAGTAGCGAAAGGCGTTCTCTACCGCGCCTTTGCGTCCGTGGTATGTATGCCCGACGATATGATCGACGGTGCTGCTCACTCGGCCGCCAAGGGGTTGGCGTTTCGGGCCAGCAGCGCGCCCGCGACGTCGAGCGCGCTTGACAGGCCGTCCTCGTGAAAGCCGTGGCGCATCCATGCACCGCAGAACCACGTGTGATTTGTGCCGTTCATGCCGCGCACCTGTTCTTGTGCCGCCAATGCGCCCAGATCATAGACCGGATGGCGCAGGGTTACCTGATCATAGATCAGATCCTCGCGGATGGTGCGTTTGGTGTTGAGCGTGACAAAGTGCAGATCGTCCTGCGGGATCGGCTGCAACGAGTTGAGCCAATAGGTCAGGTCAATCCGGTCGGATTTGATATGGGCGTCCTCGGTATAAACCCACGACGCCCATGTCGCACGGCGCTTTGGCATAATGCTGGCATCCGCGTGCAGGACAACGTCATTGGGTTGGTAGGCGACGGCGCCAAGGGCGGCTTGCTCGTCCACGCTGGGGTCTGCGAGCATGGCAAGGCTGTCGTCGGAATGGGTGGCCATGATGACCTCGTCAAACCGCTCCCATTCACCGCCGTGGGTTTTAACCTCGACGCCCTGTGCGTCACGGCGCACGCCCTGAATGGCAGCATTGAGGCGGATGTCGACCCCGCCCTGTACCATCGCTGCCTGCAAGCGGTTCACGTATTCGATCGAACCGCCGTTCACCGTGTACCACTGATGCTGGCCCGAATAGCCAAGCAGCGCGTGGTTCTCGAAAAACTGGATCAGCGCATGAGCGGGGAAATCCATGATCTTTTCCGTCGGCGTGGACCAGATCGCACCTGACAGCGGCAGCAGGTAGTAGTCGCGGAAGTAGTCCCCGGTGCCGAGTTTGGTCAGGAAATCTGCAATGGTCAGCGACTTGTCCTGAGCGATGCGCAAGGCGTGCTTGTTGAACTTCATCACGTCGCGCAACATCCCAAGGAATTTCGGGTTCACCAGATTGCGCCGCTGGGCGAACATGGCGTTGAAACTGGTCAGCGCATACTCCAGCTTGCCACCCGCGATCGAGGCGCCAAAGCTCATGTTGGACTTGACGACCGGCACGTCAAGCTCGGCGAAGAGCGCAGCGAGGTTCGGATAGTTGGCGTAGTTGAAGACCAGAAAGCCCGTGTCGACGGGCTGATTGCCATTCTTACCTGCCATCACCGTGCGGGCGTGACCGCCAAGGCGGGTGCCTGCCTCGAAAAGGGTGACGCGGTTGGTTTCGCAAAGCCGATGCGCCGCCCCCATGCCAGAGATGCCCGCCCCGATAATTGCAATGCGGCGGGAGGGCGATAAATCAGGGGAAATCATAGATGAGGGGTTTCCTTGGGGTCGGGATATTCTTTGGTTCACGGTTACCTACTCTTGGGAGTGCGATCTGGTTGCAGCGAAACGTAAATTTGTTTGGTGGGGTGTCTTGTCGGGCGGGTCGCACAAGGCGGGTTTGGGGGGTGAAGCTGGTTTAGGGGGTACGGCTTTTTGGGAGATGGACGAGCGGGGGTGGGGTGTCTTCGGGCGTGACTTCTTCGAAGTCGAAATTATCGAGGCGGGCGGCGCGTTTACCTGCGCGTTCGGCTGCGGTGCCGATGCCTTCGAGGTCTTCGCGGGCTTGACGAAAGTGGGTGTCGAGTTTGGCCACGCGGCCTACAACAAGTTCGACGTCGCGGTGCAGCAGGCGCAGGGTTTTGCGGATCTCGCCTGCTTGTTCGCGCATGCGGGCGTCTTTGAGGATGGCGCGCATTGTGTTCAGCGTTGCCATGCAGGTGGTGGGCGACACGATCCAGACACGTGCGTCAAAGCCTTCGCGCACCAGCTCGGGGAAATTGGCGTGGAGTTCGGCGTAGACGGCCTCGGACGGGAGGAACATCAGCGCGCCGTCTGCGGTTTCGCCGTCGAGGATGTATTTCTCGGCGATGTCGCGGATGTGTTTGCGCACCGAGGTGCGCATGTTGGCGGTGGCGGATTTCAACTCCCAGTCGGTGGTGGCGCGGTGAAGCGCCTCGTAAGCCTCTAGCGGGAACTTAGCGTCGATCACGATTGGGCCCGGCGGGTTGGGCAGGTGGATCAGGCAATCGGCGCGGCGACCGTTCGTGAGGGTCTTTTGCATCGTGTAGCTGTCGGCGGGCAGCGCTTTGGACACGATATCGTTGAGTTGGATTTCGCCGAAGGCACCGCGGGTTTGTTTGTTGCTGAGGATGTCCTGAAGGGACAGGACATCACCGGAGAGTTTGGTGATGTTCGTCTGCGCTTTGTCGATGGCGCTGAGGCGTTCCTGAAGTTGGGTAAGGCTGGTCGTGGTGCGCTGGGCGGCGCCATGCAGGCTGTGGTTGGTGCGCTCCTGCATCTGGGCCAGTTGTTGCTGCATCTGGAGCTGAACCGTGGCGAGGCGTGTCTCGAGGCTTTGGATCAGTTGGGTCTGGGCGTGGGCCTGTGTGTCGGACACGGTTTGCAGGTTACCGCGCAGTTGTTGCTGGCCTGCGTTGAGGCCGTGCAACTGGTGCGCAAGCGGAGCAGGGATGCGGGCCGGCCGGAGGAGCATCACGACGAGTAGCACGAGGATGAGAGCGAGGACGCCCGCGCAGAGGATCAGCGCCACAATGACGGGATCACTGGTGTCGAATTGCACGTCGCCCAGCGTGATCATGTGCGGCCGAACAACCGCTCGATGTCTGTGAGTTTCAGTTCGACGTAGGTGGGGCGGCCGTGGTTGCATTGGCCCGAGTGGGGCGTTGCCTCCATCTCGCGCAAAAGTGCGTTCATTTCTTCTCCGCGCATTCGGCGGCCCGAGCGGATGGAGCCGTGGCAGGCGACGCGGCTGAGGATTGCCTCGATGCGGGACTGGACGAGGATGCTTTGGCCCTCTCCCTCCAGTTCGTCAAGGATGTCGCGGATCATCGCTTCGGCGTTGACTTCGCCCAGGATGGCGGGGGTTTCGCGGACGGCAATGGCGTCGCCGCCGAACGGCTCGATCCCGAGGCCGAAGGTCGCGAGGTCGTCCGCGACCGCGAGGATGGCGGCGCGGTCGGTAGGGGACAGGGCGATGATTTCAGGGATCAGGAGGGCTTGGGATGCGACGCCATTGGCGGCCATCTGGTTCTTGAGTTTTTCGTAGACGAGACGTTCGTGGGCGGCGTGTTGGTCGACGATGACCATACCCGTGGCGGTTTGGGCGATGATGTAGTTTTCGTGAACTTGGCCGCGGGCGGCGCCCAAGGGGAGGTCAGCGCGCTCCTCGCTCGCCTGCGGCTGCTCCTCGCTTGGGGTTTCGACGCGGGCCCAGTTCCCTGCCATTTCGGCAAAGCCTTGGGGCGACTGGCCGGTATATGCGGCTGTCCGTGCCCCCATGGAGGGGCGGTCCATCTGGTAGATGCGCGGCTCCCCTGTCGGTTCGGGGCGCATGGCACCCAAGGTGGCGTCGGCTACGGTGGTTGAGGCGCGGTGGCCTGCGTTGGCCAATGCGTGGCGCAGGGCCGAGACGATAAGGCCGCGCACGATGCCCGGCTCGCGGAAGCGGACCTCGGATTTGGCGGGGTGGACGTTGACGTCGACCAGATTGGGATCGCAGTCCACGAAAAGCGCTGCGGCGGGGTGGCGGTCGCGGCTGAGGAAGTCGTTGTAGGCACCGCGCAACGCCCCGATCAGCATCTTGTCTTTGACCGGGCGGCCATTGACGAAGAGATATTGCGCCACGGAAGAGCCGCGTGAATAGGTCGGCAGGGCGGCAAAGCCTGTGAGGTGAAAGCCGTCACGCTCGGCATCAATGGGCAGCGCGTTGTCGGCGAAATCCCGCCCCAGCACGCGGGCCAAGCGTCCATGGAGGGCGTCGAACAGCTCTCCCTGCTCGGCCTCGGCGCGGAAGACATCGCGGCCCGTACCATCGCCCGAGACATCGCGCAGCACAAAGCGCACGAAAGGCTCGGCCATGGCAAGGCGTTTGATGACGTCGCCGATGGCTTGGGCTTCCGCGCGGTCGGTGCGCAGGAATTTAAGGCGGGCGGGGGTAGCGTAGAAGAGATCGCGCAGGGTGACGACGGTGCCTGCGTTGAGGCCCGCGGGTTTCACGGCGGCGTGTTTGCCACCCGTGACGGCGATTTCGGCACCGCTGTGACCTGTTGCGCGGCTGGTGATTGTGAGGCGGCCCACTGCGCCCAAGGACGGCAAGGCCTCACCCCGAAAGCCGAAGGAGTGGATGTTGAGCAGATCGGTGCCGTCGATTTTTGACGTGGCATGGCGAGAGAGTGCAAGCGGCAGGTCATCGCCTGCAATGCCGCAGCCGTTGTCGGTGACGCGGATCAGCGTTTTGCCGCCATCGGCGTATTCAACCGTGATGCGCGTGGCCCCTGCGTCGATGGCGTTTTCCACCAGCTCTTTGACAGCGGATGCCGGACGTTCGACCACTTCGCCAGCGGCGATGCGGTTGATTGCCGTCTCGTCGAGTTGGCGGATCACAGGCTGGGCTGCGCGTATGTTGGGGGTGGCTTGGGACATGACCCAAGACCTAGCATATTTGCCCGCCATTTTGGAAGCGGGGCCGCAAAGATATCCACCGCTATTTTCGCTGTATTTATGCGGGTTCTTGCGCACCACCGCAAAGGGTCTGCGGGTGGTGGGGGCAGGATTGAGTTTATAGGCAAAATAAAGAAGTAAAGGGCGCGCCCTGATGGGGAGGGCGCGCCTGATTTTGTTGGAGTTAGATCTCGTCTGGGAGGACGAGGTTCAGGACAACGGCGGCCAAAGCCGTGGGGGCCACTGCCGAGGTGGCGAGGGTTTTGACCACGCCGGGCAGGTATTGCACTGCTTCGGGCACAAGGTTGAGCCCGAGGCCTGCGGCGAGGGATACCGCGATGATCACCATGTTGCGGCGATTCATGTTGATCTCGGACAGCATGTTGAGGCCTGCCGCCGCGACCATGCCGAACATCACGATCACGCCGCCGCCCAAGACGGGCAATGGCATGGAGGCGATGACCGCACCGATTTTGGGGACGAGGCCGCAGAGGATCAGGACCAGTGCGCCGATGGTGACGACGTGGCGGCTCATGATGCCTGTCATGCCGACGATGCCGACATTCTGGCTGAACGAGGTATTGGGCAGGCCGCCGAACACGCCTGCGACCGCCGTGCCGAGGCCGTCGGCGTAGGTGGCGCCAGCGACTTCTTTGTCTGTGGCTTGACGCCCAGCGCCTGCTTTGGTGGTGGCGGATGCGTCGCCCACTGTCTCGATCGCGGAGACGATGGAAACGAGTGTAACGGCAATGACAGCGCCGAGGTTGAATTGGAAGCCGAAGGGGAGCGGTTTAATCGCGGTGAACCAGCCTGCTTTTGCAACGGCGCCGAAGTTCACCATGCCCAGCGCAAGTGCCAGCAGGTAGCCCGCAATGAGGCCGATGAGGATGGCCGAATTGCTGAGCGCGCCCTTGGTGAAGAACTTGAGCACGAGCGAGACGATCACCACCGTGAGCGCCACGCTCCAGTGCATGAGCGAGCCGAAGCTTTCGGCCTCCATCTGAAAGGTTGCGGCACCGCCTGCGGCGTATTTGATCGCCACGGGGATGAGGTAGAGACCGATGGCGAGGATCACGAGCCCCGTGACCAGTGGCGGAAACAGCCAGCGCAAATGCTGGATCACGGCGCCCAGCAGAAAGTGGATGACGCCCGCGATAATGCAGGCCGTGAGGGCGACACCAAGGCCCATGGTTGCCGCGATACCGGCAAGCACACCAACAAAGGCAAAGCTGGTGCCTTGCATGATCGGCAGGCGCGCCCCGATGGGGCCGATGCCTACGGTCTGGAACAATGTCGCCACACCTGCAAAAAGCATTGCCATCTGGATCAGGTACACTTGCTCGGGTCCACCAAAGGCCAGACCGGCGGCACCTGCCACGATGATCGAGGGGGTCACGTTAGAGGCGAACATCGCCAAAACGTGTTGCAGGCCAAGCGGGATCGCTTGGGCCAGCGGCGGCGTTTCATCTGGATCGGCGTAGATACCGTTTATGTCTGTCATTGGTTAGGTCCCTGAGCTGTATGTCATGCCCCGCTCTGACGGCGGTGCTGGGCCATACTAAGGGATAACCGTTACCGCTTTAGCAAGTGTTACTTCTTCAAGATTGGCAGAATCGCCAATTCTATCGACGACTGCAAACAGACCGGGCAACGACAGCGGTGTGAGCACACCGTGCCACGTGCCGCGGTAAAAGTTCACGGCCTGATGCGGCGCGGTCAGAAATGCGCGGGGCTGGCCCGGTTGGCCACCCGCATCGGCGGCTACGATCACGAGGAAGGGCGCAGGTGTCATGGGGATGAAGGCTTGGGACCCTTCGGGGTGACGCTCCAGCAAATCAAAACTGTAGGGCAGGCTGCGCGGTTCGGCGTTGAAGAGGCTGATGCCTGCGCGGCCGCCCTCGCCGAAATCGAGCGTGGCGCGGTCGTGGTAGCGACCACACAGGCCCGCGTTGATGATCTTGTCGGGCGCGCCTGACGTGTCGATGACATCGCCGAAGGGGGCGAAGGCTGCAGCGGTCAGGGGTTCGGCTTTGATCTGTACGCTCACAGAAGTTGCTCCAGCCGAATGCGGGCGATACGTTCGACCTGTTTGCAGGCGGTGGAGAACTCGGTTTCGGTTTCATTGGCGATGCGGGAATGGAACGCACGCAAGATGCCGTCTTTGTCGTGGTCTTTTACGGCGATGATGAAGGGAAAGCCGTGCTTGGCGACATAGGCGGTGTTCAACTCGGTGAACTGCGCCCGCTCGGCATCGGTGAGCGCATCAAGGCCTGCGCTGGCTTGCTCTGACGTGCTTTCGGGTGTGAGACGCTCTACGGCGGCTAGTTTGCCCGCCAGATCGGGGTGCGCGGTCAGCACGCCCAGACGCTCGGGCTCGGAGGCCGAGCGGAACATACGGCACAGGGCGCTGTGCAGGCCTGCGGCGCTGTCGTGAGCGGGGCCAAGCTCGAGGTCATGGGCGCGCTCGGCGATCCACGCGGAATGCTCGAAGATGCCGCCGAAATGCTCGACGAATTCGGCGCGTTCCATGCGACTGGGGCGAAGACCGCCCGCAGGGTAGGGATGAGCGCTGCGCCAGTGGTCCGCGATATCAATGCGGCGCGGGGTCCAGACGCCCTCGAACCCTTTGATGTAGTCGATAAACCGCGCCAGCGCCTGCACACGGCCCGGACGGCCAATCAGGCGGCAATGCAACCCGATCGACATCATCTTGGCCTGCCCTGCCCCGCCTTCAGCAAACAGCGCGTCGAACGTGTCGCGCAGATAGGCATAGAACTGGTCGCCGGAGTTGAACCCCTGCGGCGTGGCGAACCGCATGTCGTTGCAATCAAGTGTGTAGGGGATAATCAACTGCTGGGTGCCTGCGATGTCGGACCAATAGGGCAGATCATCGTCATAGGTGTCCGAGATGTAATCGAAGGCACCGGTTTGCGCGGCCATACGCACGGTGTTGGCGCTGGTGCGGCCACAGTACCAGCCGCGTGGCGCTTCGCCGGTGACCTCGGTGTGCAGACGGATCGCCTCGGCCATGTCGCGGGCCTCGTCCTCTTCTGCGTGGTCGCGGTAGTCGATCCATTTGAGGCCGTGGCTTGCGATTTCCCAGCCTGCGGCCTGCATCGCCTCGACCTGTTCGGGCGCACGGGCCAATGCGCTGGCCACGCCGTACACGGTGACGGGGATCTGGGATTGGGTGAACAGCCGGTGCAACCGCCAAAACCCTGCGCGTGCGCCATAGTCATAGATGCTTTCCATGTTCCAATGCCGCTGACCGGGCCATGGGGCCGCACCAACGATTTCGGACAGGAATGCTTCGGAGGCCGCATCGCCGTGCAAGATGTTATTCTCGCCGCCTTCTTCGTAGTTGACGACAAATTGCACCGCGATCCGCGCATCATTGGGCCAGTTTGCATCGGGCGGCGTGGCACCGTAGCCGGTGAAATCTCTGGGGTAGCGGTTCATCTTGGTGTCTCCCTTTGCGCGTCAAAACTACCTTGCACAAAGCCGCAGCCACAGCAATTTGCAAAACAGGGCCCCAAATACAGTCAGGCCGGACATTACTGTCCGGCCTGCCGCTCGCCCGAGTGTCACTGAGACATCTTTCTTATTATTTATTTCAGCTAGGTATAACTATCCGCTGGCCTATCTGGATCTGGTCGGGCGAGTGTAGGGTATTGCGGTTTGCGTCCAGAATACGTTTGTATTCATCCGGCTTCCCGTAAAATTGCAGTGCAATATAGGCGAGACTATCGCCAGATTGAATCGTATAAACGCGTGCGCCGTTCACGGCCTGCGTGCGGGCCACAGATGCCGCAAAGACCTTACGCGACATATCACGCGCTGCCTGAATGCTTTCGGCGGTATCATCCTCTAACAGGGACGACTGAACGCGGTTGAAAATCATCGTGGTCACGTCCACACCGCCATCGGGCGTGCGGAGTGCCAGCCCTATGTCGACTTGACCACGCCTTACCGCATCGATCAAAATCGCATCGGCAAAGTTGCTGGTCATCGAGACATTGATGGCGTGAATCTGGACACGTTGCGCACCGCCATCCTCTACCGTGATAACGTCGAACATTCCGGCAAGGACAGCTTCGCGCAGCATTCGCAGCTTTTTGTCATTGAGGACCTGAAAGGCTTCGATCTCTTGCGCTTCCATTTGACTTCGGGCCTCGGTCTGTGCTGCCTGCGTCAGCCCCGCCAGAACGGCCTGCCCCAAGTCCGCCGAATTGGCGGCAGGCGCCACAACAGCGTCCGGCACCTGTGCAACCTGGGTCAGGTCCGGCGTGACGCTGCGGGTGGCGGTTTCCTGATCTGGCCCGGCCATCGGCGATGGCATCGCTGCGGCCGCAGTTGTAGCCGCAGAGAAGGTCGCGGGGGCCGTCGATTGCGCGGTCTGCGCTGCGCCCCGATCGCCAAGCCACACAACTGTGGCCGTGACGCCCAACAGAAACGTCGCCAAGACAACAGACGCCACCGAAAGCGCACCAGAGTGGCGTTGGAAAAAACTCTGGGACGGCGCGCCCATCAGGCCCGTTGCCGCAAACCCGGGCGGTTTGGGTGCAGGCTCCCGAAAGGGGTTCGGCTCTATCGCTGTTTGCCACCCGGCCTCCGTGTCGTTTGCGTCCTGAACCGGCGCTTGCGTGGCTTTCCAATGGGGCGCGGGGGCCTGCTCATCCGGTGTCTTGGCAGCGCCAAAAACATCGGGTAGCGGCTCTGACAGGCCGCCATGGCTGGGGCCGTTTGTATCAAAGCGCAAAGCCGATTTTTTAGGGGGTGCGCTGACGTCCGCCTCGACCTCTTGATAAACTTCGGCTTCTTCATGAACCTCGGCTGTATCAGGCTGCGCAGACGGGTCCAAAGCCGGAGAACTGGATGTATTGAATGAAATTTTGGAAGATGAATTAGCCACAGTAATTATTCCTGAATTGTAAGGCCCAGCACGGCCCACACCTGCATTCCGCCACGATAATAGCGAATTTTTTCGGGTGGATAGCCGGCGGCCAGCAAGTTGGTAATCAACGCTTTTGCATCATGTTGGGTCGGACCACTGTCATAAACGACAAGGCTCTGCGCGTCGGCGAAGTTAAACACATCCTCGAATGCACGCGCCCCAAGCGCCTTGAGGATGTCGTCACGAAATTCACTATCGGGACCAACCGTTTCCGCGGGCAGACTTACGGAGCCTGGAATAAACCCCATCTCGCGGCCCTTCGGCAGTCGCGCATCAACCAACAGACCTTGGTTCTTGCCGACAATCTGCGCCAGAAATTCCAGCACTTCAGGTTCGACCAAAGTCTGCACCCCTGCCGCTGCGGTTGGCCCGCCTATGCAGGCAGTGGCGCAATCGGGCGCGATCGCTGCGAAACGCGCAGCGTAGGTTGCGGATTGTTCAAACCCTGTGCTGATACTCAGCTCTACACCATTAAAAACAAACTCGGCTTGCGCGTCAGTACGATGACTCTCGGCTTGCGCAGACCCCACACTCACTACAAACGCTGCCGCTAACACCGACGGTTTAATGCTCATGTTGTCCCCCACCCTCCTCACACCAGATCTAGTCTTTGATGACAAAAAAGTGATGCTTCAGGATTTCTTCAACAAGATATAGGCCATGACCGAATCAGACGTCAAAGCAAAAAAGCGCCGATAAAGGAATTAACCCTGAATTAATCGACGCCTTTCGGCCTCAGCCCAACCCGTAAGGGAAGTTGACAATAAATTAACCTTTTTACGTGTCTGCAAAGCCATTTTCCCAGCCAATTCTCATTCCCTGCGCAACCTCAAACTGCCACCACCCCGAATTGCCGACCGCAAAAAGAGAAAACGCCAAGTCACTCTGGCACAATGCGCCGCTGGATCGGGTTTGGGTGCCTTGCAACCCCTACCGCCACCGTGCGAGTTTGGCGCAAACGACCTGAAAGGGGCTGCGCCATGGCCATACAAACCTCCACACCCACCGAAATGGGCACAACACAACTCCCCCAAGTGACCGAGCCGCGCAATGCGGGCCTGCCGCTGGACCTGAATTGGGTTTTGGGCGCACAGGCGAATACCTCGGCGATTGAACGGCGGGCCGCGTCCCTGCCTGCCCGCCGGTCGGTAAAGAAAGAGTTTCAGGCCGCGTGGATGCTCAAGGCAGTAACCTGCATCGACCTGACGACCCTGTCGGGGGATGACACAACGCGCCGCGTGCAGCGGTTGTGTGCCAAAGCGCGCCAGCCTGTCGCCGCAAGGACGCTGGATGCGCTGGGCATGACGGGCATCACCACGGGCGCAGTTTGTGTGTATCACGAAATGATCGCACCCGCCGTACAGGCGCTGGCTGGCAGTGGCATCCCCGTCGCGGCAGTATCTACTGGCTTTCCCGCAGGTCTGTCGCCCCTGCCGCTGCGCATCGCCGAGATCGAGCAGAGCGTGGCCGCAGGCGCATCCGAGATCGACATCGTCATCTCGCGCCGTCACGTGCTGGAGGGGAACTGGCAGGCCCTCTACGACGAGATGCGCGCCTTTCGGGCTGCCTGCGGCGAGGCGCATGTAAAAGCGATCCTTGCCACGGGGGAGTTGGGCAGCCTGCGCAATGTCGCCCGTGCCAGCCTTGTGTGCATGATGGCGGGCGCTGACTTTATCAAAACCTCCACTGGCAAAGAAAGCGTGAATGCAACGCTGCCCGTCACCCTGGTAATGATCCGTGCGATCCGCGATTACTATGACCGCACAGGATACCGCGTCGGCTATAAACCTGCGGGCGGCATATCAAAAGCCAAGGACGCGGTGACGTACCTTGCGTTGATCAAGGAAGAGCTGGGCGACCGTTGGCTCCAGCCCGACCTCTTCCGCTTCGGCGCGTCTTCGCTGCTCAACGATATCGAGCGGCAGTTAGAGCATCACGTGTCGGGCCATTACTCCGCCGGCTACCGCCACCCCACTTCCTAAAGCCAAGAGGCACATCCCATGACAGTATCCGACATATTCGCCTCTATGGACTATGGCACAGCCCCCGAATCCGCCGCCGAAGCACTGGCGTGGATCGTGGATCAGGGCGGCCGCTTCGGCCATTTCATTGACGGCAAGATGACCGCACCCGCGCAGGTCTTTGAAAGCCGCAACCCCGCCACGGGCGAGGTCCTCGCCCACCTCAGCCAAGCGACCCAAGCGGACGTGGACGCCGCTGTAAACGCCGCCCGCAAAGCCCAACCCAAATGGGAGGCTGCAGGCGGTGCGGCGCGCGCCCGCGTGCTTTATGCCCTTGCACGACTGCTGCAAAAGCACAGCCGCCTGTTTGCCGTTCTGGAATGTTTGGACAACGGCAAGCCCATCCGCGAAGCGCGTGACATCGACGTGCCACTGGCCCAGCGCCACTTTTACTACCACGCAGGCATGGCCCAACTGATGGAGGCGGAGCTGCCGAACGCCGCAGCCATCGGTGTTTGCGGCCAGATCATCCCGTGGAACTTCCCGCTGCTGATGCTCGCGTGGAAAGTAGCACCCGCGCTGGCCATGGGGAACACCGTGGTCCTGAAGCCTGCCGAATACACCTCCCTCACGGCGCTGCTGTTTGCGCAAATCTGCGGCGAAGCAGGCGTGCCGGCGGGTGTCGTCAATATCGTCACAGGGGACGGAGCCGTGGGCGAAATGATCGTCGCCGCGGATGTGGACAAATTGGCCTTCACAGGCTCCACCGCCGTGGGACAGGCCATCCGCACGCAAACCGCAGGCAGCGGCAAGGCGCTCACGCTAGAGCTGGGCGGCAAATCCCCCTACATCGTCTTTGACGACGCGGACATCGACTCGGCCGTCGAAGGGCTGGTCGACGCGATCTGGTTCAATCAGGGCCAGGTCTGCTGTGCGGGCTCCCGCTTGCTGGTGCAAGAACCCGTCGCCGATGTGTTCTATGCCAAACTACGGGCAAGGATGGACAAGCTGCGCATCGGCTCCCCCTTGGACAAAAGCATCGACGTGGGCGCAATTGTCGCCCCAAAACAGCTGGAGACGATCCGCGCGATGGTCGCGGAGAACACCGCAGGCACCACCCATGTTGCCGCCACCGATCTGCCCACCACGGGCAGCTTCTATCCCCCCACGCTCATCACCGACCTGCATCCCGCAGATACGTTGATGCAAGAAGAAATCTTTGGCCCCGTGCTGGTCGCAACGACCTTCCGCACCCCGGCAGAGGCCGTCAGCATTGCCAACAACACCCGCTATGGCCTCGCCGCGACAGTCTGGAGCGAGAACATCAACCTCGCCCTCGACATCGCCCCCAAGCTGGCCACGGGCATCGTCTGGATCAACGGCACCAACATGATGGACGCCGCCGCAGGCTTTGGCGGTGTAAGGATGAGCGGCTTTGGCCGCGAAGGCGGCTGGGAGGGCCTGAGCGCTTACACCAAGCCCAAAGCCAAAACGAAACCCGTCAAAACAATCCCCCCCCAGCGCGGCAACGGCGCCCCCGAGGACACAATCGACCGCACGGCCAAGCTCTATATCGGCGGCAAACAAGCCCGCCCCGACAGCGGTTACTCGACGCCCGTCTGGGCCGCGAACGGCGCGCTTCTGGGCCATGCGCCAAACGCCAGCCGCAAAGATGTGCGCAACGCGGTCGAGGCCGCGCAGGCAGCACAAGCATGGTCAAAAACCACTGGCCACCTGCGCGCCCAAATCCTGTATTTCGTGGCTGAAAACCTCGCCGCTCGCGGTGATGAATTCGCCGCCCGCCTTGACGGGATGCAAGGCGGCAAATCCGGCGCAAAAGAAGTCGCCGCCGCGGTTGATACCCTGTTCACTTATGCCGCATGGGCCGACAAATACGATGGGCAAGTCCACGGTGTCCCGATCCGTGGCACGGCCCTCGCAATGAAAGAACCTGTCGGCGTGATCGCAGCCCTGTGCTCCGACACCGCCCCGCTCGCGGGGTTGGTCGCGACGATGGCCGCCGCCATTGCCATGGGCAACCGCGTGATCCTTGCCGCGTCACAGCCCTTTCCGTTGGCCGCTACAGACTTCATGCAGATACTTGAAACGTCCGACATCCCCGCAGGCGTGGTCAACATCCTGACAGGCCCCCACAGCGACCTCGCCGCCACAATGGCAGGCCATATGGACATCGACGCGGTGTGGAGCTTTAGCGACCCTGCCCTCGACACAGAGATCGAGCGCGCATCGGCCACAAACCTCAAACGCACGTGGGTTCAAAACGGCCAAGCCCACGACTGGTTGCAGCCCGACACCAAATCCTTCCTGCGGCAATCCACAGAAGTCAAAAATATCTGGGTCCCTTACGGAGAGTAGCCCCAGGCTTCATTTTGCCTTTAAACTCACTTCTATGCCCCCTTTAGGGGGGCATAGACAGCAACAGATCACTCGGACACAACGCCGACAGGTTTGCCCACAACAACGAAATGCAACCCGTCAGGGTCCATCAGTTCCCCCGCCACACGGCGCACATCGTCCAAGGTTACCTTCTCAACCCGCTCATTGCGCGTTTTGACATAGTCGATGTCCAGATTGATCAGCTGCATCCCGACCAGAATACCCGCAATCGTCCCGTTCCCGTCAAACCGCAGCGGATAGGCGCCCGTCAGATAGGTCTTGGCGTCCTGCAATTCCTGCGCTGTAATCCCTTCGGAGGCCGCACGCCGCCATTCGTCTCTAATCACCGAAATCGCCTCTCCGATCCGGTCGTTGCCAGAGCTGACCTGCCCCATAAAGGCATTCGCAAGATCGCGGGAGGCGAGGTAAGAATAGACACCATAGGTCAGCCCGCGCTTTTCACGGACCTCCTGCATCAAACGGCTCTCGAACGAGCCTCCGCCCAATACCTGATTCAGCAAAACGGCTGCGAAATAGTCAGGGTCATCCAACGCAATGCCGCGCTGGCCAAACAGGGCTACCGATTGCGGCGTCTCGAAATCGACAACGGTGGTGCCGCCTTCGATCATCGGCTCGACTTTCGGAGGCATCATCGGGCCTGACTCTGGCAGATCGCTCAGCAGCACGTCCAGCAACTCCCCCAACTGTTCTGGCGTGATGTCGCCCACCGCCCCAACCAACACGCGGTCGCGGACCAGCACATTTTTATGCGCCTCCAGCAAATCATCACGCGTCAGCGCGGCGACGCTTTCGGGGGTGCCTTCCTCAGCGGTGCCGTACGGGTGGTCGCCGTATGCCATCGCGGCAAAGGTTTTGGAGGCGATTTCATTGGGGTCTTTGGCAGCAAACGACAACCCAGACAGCACTTGTGCGCGGACCCGTTCAATGTCGGCCTCGTCAAAACGCGGCGCCTGAATCGCGTCACGCAGTAAGGCGACAGAAGCATCGAAATTCTCGGTCAAAAAGCGGGCCGAGATCGACATCTCTTGCGCGTTCGCATCAAAGCTAAAGCTGGTTGCCAAAGCCTCGGTTGCGCGGGCAAAGCCGCGTGCCCCCAGATCGCCGGAACCTTCCTCCAGCAATCCAGTCATCAGATTGACCGCGCCGCGCTTGTCCACGGCATCCAGCGAGGTGCCGCCGCGAAAGGCGATCTCCAAGGCGACAAACGGCAGCGAATGCTCTTCCACCAACCACGCGGTGATGCCACCATCGGAGGTCACGGATTGAATATCCACTTCCGCGCGGGCAGGCAGGGCTGCGGCGGCACCAAGGAACAGGGCGGTTGCAAAACGGATCATTGGGTTTCTCCCTCTGGGCGCATGAGCCAGCCGGTGACCGACGCCTCGCGGCGCAGCAATGTAGCGGCTTGCATAATGTCTTCGGCGGTGACGGCATCCAACACATCGGGCCAGGCCTGCACGTCTTCGATGGTCAGCCCCGAGGTCAGCGCACGGCCATACCGGTTGGCAATCGCGTCCACGTTGTCCTGCGCATAAATCTCGGAGGCGCGGATCTGGAACTTGATCCTCTCCAACTGCTCGGCGTCGACACCGGCTTCAAGGAAATCAGCAATGGCTTGGTCCAGCGCCGCCTCGCCGTCCTGAAGGGTGATGCCATCGGAGGGCACGACGATCATGCGGAAGGTGCTGTCATCCAGCGACACGCCCGAATACCACGCCGCCGTATAAGTCGCGGTTTGCGTGTCGAATTGCAGCTTCTCGGCCAGATAGGACGTTGTCCCCCCGCCCAGAATCTCGGCCAGAATGGTCAGGGCGGCGGCAGTTTCCTGCGCGCCGCTGTCGCGTTCAGGCACCAGATAGCTGCGCGACACATAAGGCTGTGCCACCCGCGCATCGCGGAAAATCACGCGGCGTTCGGCGTTGTGGCGCGGCTCTTCTGTGCGCAAACGCTCGGGCAGGTCGGGGTTGCGCGGGATCGGGCCATAGTGTTTCTCGGCCAGAGTGCGCACCTCGTCGGGCGTCACATCACCCGACACAACAAGGATCGCATTGTTGGGCGAATAATATAGCTCGTAAAAGCTCAGCGCGTCCTCAAGGTCCAGCTCCTCCATCTCGTGCATCCAGCCAATGATGGGCACACCGTAGCGATGGTTGAGGTATTGGGCCGCGTTGATCTGCTCGCCAAACAAAGCCTGGGGGTTGTTCTCGGTGCGCTGGTTGCGTTCTTCGATGATGACGTCACGCTCGGTCGCGATGTTTTCGGGGGTCAGGCGGATGTTCTTCATCCTGTCCGCCTCCATCGTCATCATCAGCTCCAGACGGTCCGCGGCGATGCGCTGAAAATAGGCGGTGTAGTCATAGCTGGTAAAGGCATTGTCGCGCCCGCCGTTGGCTGCAACCGTGGCCGACAGCTCACCCGCCTCCAGCTTGTCGGTCGCTTTGAACAACAGATGCTCAAGGAAGTGCGCCACGCCGGACGATCCCTTCGGTTCATCCGCTGACCCTGCGCGGTACCACAGCATATGTTGCACGACGGGGGCGCGGTGGTCTTCGACGACGACAACCTGCATGCCATTATCAAGCATGAAGTCGGTCACTTTTCCGCTTGTTTCGGCCGTGGCGATGGCGGGCATCAGCACGGCGGCCGCAATCAGGGATTTGGCGTATCGCAGCATAAGGCGGGTCCTTTTCATTGGATCAACAGCGGGACGTTCCCCACAATAGGTACGCCACCCGCGCAAAGGTTCAACCCACGCGGCGCTTTATCACAGACTTGTAATATCGGTTCAGTTCGAAGGCGGCGCGGAGGGCGTGCGCGCACCTGCACGGCGCCAACGGGCTTGCTCTGCGTCGGCATCCAGCGCCTGTCGGCGGTAGGCCTGATTGTAGCGATCCACAGGCACAATCCGGTACTGGGTGAACCGCGCCTTGCGGCGGCGGAAGTCGGCATCGGTCTGCGCCAAATCATCACGGATGCCCGCGACCACGCCCAATCGGCTTGTGTGACGCACCAACGCCCCGTCGCGTGCAGGCACGGCGGCGTTTGGATCACCCTTGCGTCCCCCGAATGCTTGCACCCCTTCGGCCAAGGCCGAGCGATCAGCGCGGTTTACGCCATTCGGTGTCGGGGCAGGCAAATCGGTGAAATTGGCAGGCTCTGCCAAGGCCTCAACAGGTTTGATGCTAAAGTCATCGGGCCCGGCCGAGTCGCTTTGTAGATCGCGCAGCCCCACGTTCGCACAACCTGCCATCAGCAGGGGCAAAACAATCATCAAAGCAAGTTTACGCATCAAGGCCTCCAGACCAGTCCTAGCCCTCAATATCGCAGGCTGGGGCGCATTGTCACCCAGCTTTTTCAGGCACGCCCGCTACGTGAGCCACTGCGGCCGCGCTTCGGCGGCTTTGCTCCTGAATCATCTGTGAAGATAACCAGACCAATCGCGCCTGCAAAGATAAAGACATCGGCAATATTGAACACAAACGGATTATTGATCCCGCAACAAGACATGTTCAGGAAATCAAGCACATAGCCATAGATCAGGCGATCCACCACATTGGCCAGCGCGCCCCCGACCAACAGGCCCGTGCTGATCTGCGCCCAGACCGAATGCACGTTTTTGCGCGCCCACCAAAGCACCGCGATACAGATCACGGCTGCCAGCCCGATTAGAATCCAACGGCTTGCCTCGGACCCGTCACCAAACAGGCCAAAGTTGATGCCGCGGTTTTCGCCATAGCGAAAGTTGATCAGGGGCGGCAGCACGTCGATGCTGCGGATGCGGGCAAGCTCCATCATGTGGATCACCACATATTTGCTGATCTGGTCGATCGCAAAAGCCACAAAGCCTGCCCAAAAGATCATCCGCATCGAGGCTGGCTCCTATTAGTGCCGGAAGTGGCGCATGCCGGTAAAGACCATCGCCAGACCGGCCTCGTCTGCTGCCGCGATCACTTCGTCGTCGCGCATCGAGCCGCCGGGCTGGATCAGCGCGGTGGCCCCCGCCTCGGCAGCAGTGACCAGACCGTCGGCAAAGGGGAAAAACGCATCGGACGCCACAACCGACCCTTGGGTCAGCGGCGCGGGCAGGCCCATTGCCTCGGCCATATCCACCGCTTTGCGGGCCGCGATGCGTGTGCTGTCAACGCGGCTCATTTGACCTGCGCCCACGCCGACGGTTGCACCGTCTTTGACGTAGATGATCGCGTTGGATTTAACGTGTTTCGCCACGGTCCATGCAAACAGCATATCGCTCAGCTCTTGATCGGTTGGCTGGCGTTTGGTCACGACCTTCAGGTCGTCCATGCTGATCCGCCCTACATCGCGGTCCTGTACCAGCCAGCCGCCAGACACCTGACGCGGGGCAAGCCGTGCGGCAGTCGGGTCAGCCAAGCCGCCCGTGGTGAGCAAGCGCAGGTTTTTCTTTTTCTCGAAGATCGCAATCGCATCGGCATCCGCGTTGGGCGCAATCACAACTTCGGTGAAGATGCCCGTGATCGCCTCGGCAGTCGCAGCGTCCAGCGTCTGGTTCAGCGCGATGATCCCGCCGAATGCTGATGTGCGGTCACAGTCAAACGCGCGAGCGTAGGCCTCGGCCATGGTCGCCCCTGTGGCCACACCACACGGGTTGGCGTGTTTGATGATCGCGACGGCGGGGCCGTTTGCGGGGTCGAACTCGGACACCAGCTCAAACGCGGCATCGGTGTCGTTGATGTTGTTATAGGACAGCTCTTTGCCCTGATGCTGTTTGGCCGTGGCCACACCTGCGCGGCTGCTGCCATCGGTGTAGAAGGCCGCGTTCTGGTGCGGGTTCTCACCATAGCGCAGCGTCTGCGTCAGCGTACCGCCAAAGGTGCGGCGGCGCGGTGTGCCGCCCACAGCATCGGCCATCCACGTGCTAACAGCCGTGTCATAGGCCGCCGTGCGGGCATAGGCCGTCTGGGCCAGACGCTGACGCATTGCATATGTCGTCTGGCCCTCGTTGGCCTGCAACTCTGCGATATAGGGCGCGTAGTCTTCCACATCGACGATCACGCTGACAAAACCGTGGTTCTTCGCGGCAGAGCGGATCATGGCAGGGCCGCCAATGTCGATATTCTCGATCACCTCGGCGTATTCCGCGCCTTTGGCCACGGTTTCTTCAAACGGATAGAGGTTCACAACCACCAGA
This sequence comes from Sulfitobacter aquimarinus, assembly GCF_040149565.1. Lineage (NCBI taxonomy): Bacteria > Pseudomonadati > Pseudomonadota > Alphaproteobacteria > Rhodobacterales > Roseobacteraceae > Sulfitobacter > Sulfitobacter aquimarinus. The sequence continues at coordinate 443,727 of NZ_JBEFLO010000003.1, read as the reverse complement.
TCGATACCACCGATCCCGTGTTCTTCCATCGAGGCGACGTGGCCTTCGTTATCGCGCAGCGCCAGCAGGCCGCCATGCACCACAGGGTGCAGCGTCTTGACGCGGCCATCCATCATCTCGGGAAAGCCCGTCACCTCGGCCACGTCTTTCACATCCAACCCCGCCTCGCGCAGCGCCTTTGCGGTCCCACCGGTCGAGAGTAGCTCAACACCCGCAGCGGCGAGAGCTTGGCCAAATTCAACAAGTCCGGTTTTGTCGGACACAGAAAGTAGGGCGCGTTTAACGGGGGCGAGATCAGCCATGGCAGGGCTCCTTGTGCTTAGTCATCCTCAAGGAACGGATCATCCCGTTCCAGATCACGCACGCCAATCGCAGTTTCCTGCGCTTTGGACAAGGACCAGCGTACCCGACTGGCGGGATTTATCGCACGTCCGGTCAAAACAATCTGCTGTGATGCACGCGGTTTCAGCCGTGTCGTCTCAAGATAGGCGCCGGCCTCCAGGGTCAGTTCGGTGGTGCCGTCATGGCGAAACACCCAGATTTCGCCGGATTTGAGCGCCATTGAAACGGCCGCGCCCCCCAGATCGAGTGTCGCGTCGACCTCGGGGTGCAGGTGAAAGCGGATTTCAAAGCGGATGCCCTTCAGCTTGGTGCGGTCCAATGCGCGGTCAAAGCGGCGCTTTTCAGCGTCCTCCATCGCCAGCAGCATGTCTTCGCCCGCGACAGCGCGGCCGTCGTGGGTCAGCTCAAGCGTGCGGGCATGGGTCAGGCCGTGGGTCAGGACATAGCCGTCGTGCCCGCCCTGAAACTTCATACCGTCACTGACGGGCGCAATCTCGACCGGCACATGGGTCGGGCCGTCAATCAGCGCCTCGATGCCTGTGCGGCGGTCTGCCCCGTCCAGACGCGCACTGGAGTATCCCCCAAGGCTTAGCGCGGAATGCGACGGCGTGGCACGCCCCGCGCGCCGCCAGTCCAGCCCGAAAGACGCGCCGGAGCCGCAGTTCACGATCAGCGGACGCCGCCCCGAGGTCAGCTCGAACGCGAGGGTCGAGGCATGGGCATTGGCCGACGCCGCCCCGCCCGGAGGAGGACTTGCGTCAATAATTACACTGGTGCGCCCCGCCGACAAACGGGCATAGCCCATCGACAACCCGTCAGGCTGCATACTGCGCACTCCCGAGGAGGCAAGTGCATGGTCCAGCCAACCTTCGGCCCCGCGCCCGCCGCCATGGAACCGCGCAAGCCCACCATCGGAATGGCGCAGGGTGCGCAAGGTGGGGGCGATCCGCTCAATCGCGGCCAGATGCGGTTGCGGCGTGCCGCGCCCTGCGTCCGACAGGGCCGCGGCGGCCCAAGTGAGCAAGGTGAAGACGTCCAGTAGTTCTTCGGGGTTGCGGGTGGGCAGCCCGCCTTGATCATCAATTTGTGCTTCGCATTCACGGGCCAGCGCCTTGATCGCGGGATCGGCCAGCGCCTCCAACCCTTCCAACGACAGCCCTGCATAGATCAGGCCCGTCAGCGCCTCGAACCGCGCCAATCCCGGTGCGGCAGCGTGCCAGCGTTTAGACAGGAAATTCGTCTGCTGCATGAGCGAGCGGTAGAAGACCTCGCTGTCGGGGGCGTTGTCGCCGCCCGCTTGCAACATAAATAGCGCGTGGTTGATCCAGCGGATCAGCCGCCGACCCGTCAGGTCAGGCGTCCACCCGGGGCCGCGCCCCGCGCCATAGGCATCGATCCAGTCCCACAGCCACCGCTGCGCCGCCTTGCGCGAGGCCATATCGCCCACCGCCGCCAGATCGTCGAGCCACGCAAACCCGTGCAAGCTTTCTGCAAAGGCGCTGTCGGGGGCTTCAATCTGCCACGGCGTTTGGTCGGGGGCGGTGATCAGGCTGCCCGCAAACAGAAAGTTCCCCGCCGCCAGTTGGCGACCGCGGGCAAAGGACCCGATCGTGCGCGGCTCGGGCGAGGAGACAAATCCACGCGCCTGTCCGCGCCCGCGTGTCGCAAGACGGGCGTGCATACGGTTTAAAAAGCGCGTACTTTGCGCGCGCAACTGTGGAAACTTATTCATGTGCTCTGCCTTACACGCTCTGCTGGCGTTTCGGATATGTTAACGCAGCAGGCAGGCGAAGTCACCGACTTTTGAAGCCAGCCTAGCGCAAAGCGCATCACTGCTGACAGGTTTTGCGCGATTTGGGGGGGGCTTGCCCCGTGATCCGGCGCGGTGCAGATTTGCGAGATGACCGCATCGATGATCATGTACGCCCGCCCCGAGCTGGATTCCGCGCACGCGCAGCTATGGTCGTGCTTGCACGCAAGGCTGACCGCCCAAGGCATAAAAGCACCCAAAAATCTGCGCCAGGCGGGATCAGAGGTTGAACTATGGGAAGATCCCGAGCTAGTGTTCAGCCAGACCTGCGGGATGCCCTACCGCACGCGGCTGCACGGCAAGGTGCGCCTGATCGCAACGCCTGACTACGGGCTGGAGGGATGCCCGAACGGCTATTACCGCTCTGCCATTATTATACACGCCGATGACGCCCGTAGGACACTGGACCAGTTCGCCTTGGCGCGGTTGGCTTATAATATGGCGCATTCACAATCAGGTTTCGCGTCGATCTATGCCCATGTTGCGCCTTTCGGCTTTTGGTTTCCCACCCGCGTTGAAAGCGGCGGGCATTTGAATTCGGCCCGTATGGTGGCGGACGGGCTGGCCGACATTGCCGCCATTGATGCACAGACCTGGCGGCTGATCCAAAGGTTCGAGGCCTTTACCGATCAACTGCGCGTGCTGGCGTGGACAGAGCCAACGCCCGCTTTGCCTTTCATCACAGGGGCGGCACAGGACGCCGCAACCGTGCGGGCCTGTTTGCGGCTGGCGCTGGACGATATGCCATCGGCCGACTTGGCCACGCTCGACATCAAGGGGGTCGTCGAGATACCGCACCGCGATTACATGGCAGTGCCGACCCCGCCGCCCGAGGCGTGGGGCTAGCTTCGCTTAGGCGGATTTGCGCAGGCACACGATATAGAACCCGTCCATGCCGCCCTGCTCGGCCCAGAAATCGGGGCGCAGACGCAGGCCGCCTTCGGAGGATATCCATTCGGGATCAATGCCGTCACGGGCAAGCGCGTCGCGGTCCACGACCATATCGCTATGCCGCTCCAGCGCTTCGTCGATTTGCACTTCGCCCTCGTCGGGCAGCAGGCTACAGGTGCAGAACACCATCCGCCCGCCGGGTTTCAGCAAGGACCACGCATGGTCGAGCAATTCTTCCTGCAACGCGATCAACGCGCCAAAGTCAGAGCCGTCTTTGGCGTGGGGCAGATCGGGGTGGCGGCGGATTGTGCCCGTGGCCGAGCAAGGCGCGTCGAGCAGGATGGCGTCGAACTCGCCCTTGAACTGGCGGGCGTCCTTGATGAAGGTACGGGCGGTCAGCCCCGTGCGGGCAAGGTTCTCTTTGACGCGCTGCATCCGCGAATGGTTGTCGTCCACGGCGCGGACCTCGGCCCCTGTTGTGGCCAATTGCATGGTCTTGCCGCCCGGTGCAGCGCAAAGATCCAGCACGACCTCGCCTTCTTGGGCGTCCAGTATGATCGCGGGCAAAGCGGCGGCGGCGTCCTGCACCCACCAGTCGCCCTCGGCAAAGCCTTCCATTGCGGAAACCTGACCACCGCCGTAATGGCGCACGGAGCCTGTTGGCAGCAGCGTCGCCTCAAGACGGGTGGCCAGTTCGGCGGCATCGCCTTTGGCGCTCAGGTCCAGCGGTGCGCCTTTGAAATGGGCAGTCTCGATCGCGGCGATGGCTTCGGCGCCCCATGCCTCGACCAGCGGACCGCGCAGCCATTTGGGCAGGCGCGGGGCGCGGCGGGCGGTCCATGCGTCGGGGCCTTCGGCGGCGACTTTGCGCAAGACAGCGTTGACCAGACCTTTGAGGTGGCTCAGGTGTTTGTGGCCTGAAACCAGCGTGACCATTGCGTTCACGACACCGTGCGCGGCCCCGCCTGTACACAGCTCGACCGTGCCCACACGGAGCGCATTGCGCACGGTGAGGGGGGGGTATTTGTTCAAATGCTTTTGCAAGATACGGTCGGCGCGCTCCAGCCCGCGCAATGTATCCTGCGCCAGCCGTTGCGCGCGGGCACGGTCATCGGCGGGCAGCTTGTCCAGCACGCCTGCGCCCAGAAGTTCGGACATAAGCTTCCCCTCACCGAGGATCTCATCCAGAAGATAAACCGCAGACTTACGCGCCGCTACGCCGGTGTCGGACATGATGTCGCTTTCTTTATTGGCTGTCTGGCGGTTGTCTGGGACATAGCGCGCCGTATATCAAGGGGCAGTTACCAAAGGAGCCAGCATGTCCGATACCCCAGAAATGGCTACAAATGCCGAAGCTGAGCAAATCACTGATGAGAAAAAGGAGCTGCCAGCGGCTGCAATCAGGGCCCTGGCAGAGGCCGAAGAACGCAGAGCAGCGGAGAAATTGCTGAACCTGCCGCCAGAGTTGGGCGGAAGAGAAGGCCCCGAGCCTGTGCGCTTTGGCGACTGGGAAAAGAAGGGGATCGCGGTCGACTTCTAACCGCACCGCTTGCATTGGAGGGGCAGAGTTTCGTCGAAACTCTGTGCACAAAATTTCTGCGAAATTTTGCCCCCGCCCGCGCCTAAGGTATCACCGCAAAGAAAAGTCGGCGCTTTCGCCCTGACCCTGATCAGATGTGAAGCGGATTTTATTGCCCTGCGTGGTGACTTCCTGACAATTATAGCCCAGATCGTCGCCGCCCCATTCAAGGCTTCGGCAAAAATAGCCGTTTTTCCACGTCCAGTTGCCCGACACATCCCATGTAGCACCACGGCCAGAGATGCTACCATTCGGGCTCACCTTCAGGCGGACCAGTGGGCGCGACAGGGTCTTGCCCGCCACCAGCGTCTTGAACGCAGCTGCACTGTCCACCTTGGTAAACTCCGCGGCGGCGGGGGATGCTGTTACAATCGCCAATACGGCGACGAGCGGGGCAAAACGTTTCATGGCAATTTTCTCCAGACTATAGAACCAATACGCGTGAGGAAGCGTTTTGGTTCCCATTCCGAAAACCCCGCCAGCCGTCAGTCCGCCAAGCCCAGCACATCCAGCATGTCATATTCGCCAGCGTCACGCCCCTGCCCCCACAGCGCCGCCTTCAGCGCACCGCGTGCAAACAGCCCACGGTCTGACGCGATGTGACGCAGGATGATACGCTCTCCCGCTCCGGCAAACATCACATCGTGTTCGCCCACAATGTCCCCACCCCGAATCGCAGAAAAACCAATGTCGCCGCGTTTGCGCACACCTGTGATGCCGTCACGGCCCGAATCGCTTACGTCGTTCAACGCCACACCGCGCCCTTCGGCAGCCGCCTCGCCCAGCATCAGAGCCGTTCCGGAAGGCGCGTCCACTTTTTGATTGTGATGCGATTCGATGATCTCAATGTCGAAATCCTCATCCAGCGCGGCCGCCACCTTGCGGGTCAGCAGGGTCAGCAGATTGACGCCGAGGCTCATGTTGCCGGCCCGCACGATCACCGCACTCTCGGCAGGGGTGCGCAGTTGCGCAATCTCGGCCTCGGTCATGCCGGTGGTGCCGATGACATGCACAATGCCCGCCTTTGCCGCGGCTTGCGCAAAGCCGATCGTTGCAAGGGGCGCGGTGAAATCGATCACCGCATCGGCCTGCGCCAACGCCTGCGCCGCATCCGATGTCACCACGACACCATTTGCAGCCCCGCCCATTGCCTCGCCCAGATCGCGACCGATCCAGTCGTGGCCGGCCCGTTCCAACGCCCCAACGAGATGTGTATCGGGGTGGGCCGCGACCTGTTGCACCAGCATTTGGCCCATTCGTCCCGAAACCCCTGTCACCGTGATCCGCGTTGATTGTGGCATGGCGCTGTCTCCTGTTTTACCGTTGCCAGCGGTGTAGCCTGCGCGCAGGCGGTTGGCAAAGAAGTTCAGACCGCTTAGATGGGGCATATGGCAAAGAACAAATCCCATGGCGGCGCTGGCCCCACCCAAAGACAACTGCGCGTCGGCGAGACGATTCGCCGTGCGCTGAGCGAAGTTCTGGCGCGGGGCGATGTGCACGACCCTGATCTGGGGCGCATGTCCATCACCGTAGGTGAGGTGGTCACCTCCAATGACCTAAAGGTGGCGACTGCTTATGTGCTGCCACTGGGCGGGATCGGGCAGGACGATGTGCTCAAGATCCTTGGCCGCAACAAACACGAAATCCGCAAGCTGGTCGCGAAAAAGCTGACGCTCAAATTCTCGCCCGAGCTGCGGTTCCAGCTGGACCGCACCTTTGACCAGATGGACGAGACACGGCGCATGTTGGCGCAAGACGTGGTGCGCCGCGATGCGGATGCCCCGGATGACGCGGCCGAGCCGCCGGATACCACTGCGTGATGTACCGTGCGGCCCTTGCCTGTCTGGCCGCTGTGCTGGCGCAGCCTGCTGCCGCAGCCGAGTGCCGCGAAGAGGTTTACAAAGATGTCGAATACGCGATCTGCGATGTCGACCTGTCCCGCGATGCCCTGCAATTGTTTTTGTACGATGAGGAAGGCACGCGGCCTTATGGCTACTTCGGCACGCTGAACACGGCACTGAAGAACAAAGGTTTGTCGCTTGGCTTTGCCACCAATGCAGGCATGTACCACGACGACCGCGCGCCCGTTGGTCTGTATATCGAAGACGGAGAAACCGTTCAAAGCGTGATCACCCGCGCAGGTCCGGGTAATTTCGGGCTGCTGCCCAATGGTGTTTTCTGCCTGCGCGAGGACCGCGTCGATGTGATCGAAACACTGCGCTATGTCGAAGACAAAATCGATTGCCCCAACGCTACGCAATCCGGCCCCATGCTGGTCATCGACGGAGAGCTGCACCCCCGCTTCCTGCCCAACTCGACGTCGCGGTTTGTGCGCAACGGCGTCGGCACCAGTGATGACGGGCAGATCGCCAGCTTTGTGATCTCGAACAGTCCTGTCACCTTCCACGCATTCGCCAGTGTCTTCCGCGATCATCTGGGCCTGCGCAATGCGCTTTACTTTGATGGCAATGTATCGCGGCTGCGCGCCCCTGCGCTGGGGCGCAACGACATCGGCTTTGGCGCGCTGGGGCCGATCCTTGGGGTGGTCGAAGGATTGCCACCGAAAGAACCCGCAGCCACGGAAGCCGAACAAGACGGCATTGAAGACAAAGAAGAGTAAAACGCCCCGTTGCGCCCGCCCGCGCAATCTGCAAAACGGCGCCCACCATACCCCGACACACAATATTTCAGAAGGCAGCACATGGCACGCAGACGCAAAGGGCGCGATATTTCCGGCTGGGTCGTGATCGACAAACCCGCAGGGCCGACCTCGACCGCGGTGGTCAACAAAGTCCGCTGGGCCTTTGACGCCCGCAAAGCGGGCCACGCCGGCACGCTGGACCCCGAAGCCACGGGCGTTCTGGCCATCGCATTGGGCGAGGCCACCAAAACCGTGCCCTTCATCACCGACGCCCTCAAAGCCTATGAATTCACCGTCCGTCTGGGCGCTGCCACCAACACCGATGATGCCGAGGGCGAGGTCATCGCCACCTCTGACCTGCGCCCCGACGAGGCGACGATCAAGGAAGCCCTCAATGGTTTTGTCGGCGACATCGAACAGGTGCCACCGCAGTTCTCGGCCGTGAAAATCGACGGGGAACGCGCCTACAAACGCGCCCGCGACGGGGAAGAGATGGAAATTGCCGCCCGCCCCCTGTTTGTGCAAAGCCTGATCCTGCTGGACCGTCCCGATGCCGACCATGTCACGCTTGAGATGGTTTGCGGCAAGGGCGGGTATGTCCGCTCGATCGCGCGGGATCTGGGCGATGTTCTGGGCTGCAAGGGTCACGTGCGTGAATTGCGCCGCACATGGTCCGGCCCCTTTGACGCCGCCGATGCGGTCACGCTGGCGCAGGTGGAGGAGATGGCGAAATCCCCCGAGCTTGACGCGCATCTTGGCCCGCTAGAGCTGGGCCTTGCCGATCTGCCGCAGGTCACCGCCAGCACGGAAGGAGCGCAAAAGCTGCGCAACGGCAACCCTGGCATGGTTTTTGCCACGGACGTGGAATATGGTGACGAATGTTGGGCCGCACATGATGGTCAGGCCGTCGCCGTGGGCACCTACAAGGCAGGTGAATTGCACCCCTCACGCGTGTTCAACACCGCCAGCTGACGACGTGATCACGCGGACCCATACCAAAGGGGATGCGCCCTCGGTCGCCGTGTATTCGGATTGTGAGGTTTACCGCTATAGCCTCACGCGGGTATGGAATGAGGCCGCGCCGCGGCTTGCGTTCATCATGCTCAACCCGTCCACGGCGACCGAAATGCATAACGACCCGACAATCGAACGGTGCGAGCAACGCGCCCGCCGCTTGGGCTTTGGCGGGTTTTGCGCGGCCAATATTTTTGCCATTCGCGCCACAGACCCCCGTGTGATGCGCACTGCCGCCGATCCCGCAGGGCCCGACAACGAAAAGGCGCTGAAAGATGCGGCCGCTTGGGCGGATACCGTCATTGCCGCGTGGGGCGTGCATGGCGCGCACCGTGACCAAGGACCAATCACCGCTGCCCGCTTGCGACAGGCAGGCCACGCGCTCCATCACCTTGGCCTGACCAAAGAAGGCCACCCGCGCCATCCGCTGTATCTTCCTTACAGCGCACAACCGCAAGTATGGGCAAATGACACGGGCCATTAACCTTTTTGGCAGTAGTGTTTTGACGACTCAGGACAAATCTGTGCTTAATCTGTAGGATCAAATAGAATTTTACGAATGGATTCCCTCTTATGTTATGGTTAGCGGGCTTAATGGGGCTGATGGCTGTCGGCACAGTCTCCTTTATGGAGCCGCAGTCCTCTGACGATGAAGATGACTCTGTCGATAATGTCCCGCTCAATCCGGATTTTGCGTCGAACTTTCAGGGTTTGGACGAAGACGAGGCAGGGTTTGACCTTGATTATGATCCGCGCGGTGGCGACGATGCGATCTCGCTTTCCCCGCTTAGCGTGGATGAGGCAGATGCCGTCACCCTGACCGACGGCAGCGATGATGATGATTTTCTGGCAGGCGATGACAGCAACGACAGGATCAGGGGGCTGGATGGCGCTGACCGTTTGGACGGTGGCGATGGCAACGACGAGCTGCGCGGCGATGCGGGTAATGACACCCTGAACGGCGCTGCGGGCAATGACACGCTGCACGGTCAGGATGGTGCAGATATTTTGCGCGGCGGTGCTGCCAATGACGAACTGTTTGGCCACAACGCCAATGACCGTATGTTTGGTGGATCGGGCGACGATGTCATGCAAGGCTCTGCCGGTGATGACCTTGTCGAAGGGGGCATCGGGGCCGATACGCTGCATGGCGGGTTGGACCATGACACGCTGGTCGGCGGCTTGGGGGCCGACATCCTATTTGGCGGCTGGGGCGATGATGTTGTCAGCGGCCTGATGCGCAACGCCAATGGCGGCGACGACGACGAGGCCGATTTTTTGAACGGCGGCGGCGGTGATGACAGCATCCTTGTCGGCAGTGGCGACATTGTCACCGCAGGTGACGGCGCGGATGAGATTGTTCTGGGCGACTGGCTTGCCACAGGCGAGACTGCCGAAATCATGGATTACACCCCCAGCGACGACAGCCTTGTGCTGGTCTGGGATGACAGTGCCCCCGACAGCGACGAGCCGCAGGTCGCGCTTTCCGATGATCCTGAAAGCGACGGGAACACGCTTGTATTCCTCAACGGGCAAGTCGTAGCATCGGTCAACGGCACGGACATCCTGCCTGGCGATATCGCCCTGATCCCGCTGAGCACGGCAACCCAGTTCGGCCTGTCCGACGTCTAGAGCGAAACGCGCCTGCCCGCCCGAGCGCAGTATTCCTTTGCCATCTTTGAAAGATCTGCCTATACGCCCCCATCGCTGGTGCAACGCTGGCGATTCCTCCATGGGCCTGTGCTGGACGACATCCCGGCCTGCGCCATCACACTAACCTTTTGAAAAGGAGACCCCGATGTCGATTACAAAAGAAGAAAAAACCCGCATCATGAAAGAATTCGGCGCCAAAGACGGCGATACCGGTTCCCCAGAAGTGCAGGTTGCTGTGCTCAGCTCGCGGATCGCGACCCTGACAGAGCACTTCAAGACCCACAAAAAAGACAACCACGGCCGCCGTGGTCTGCTGAAAATGGTCGCAACGCGCCGCAAGCTTCTGGACTATGTTAAGTCCAAAGATGTTGCCCGTTACCAAGACCTGATCAAACGTTTGGGCCTGCGCCGCTAAGCGCTGGCTGCCCTGCGACCCAGTCGCAAGGTCTTACAGATAAACCGCGTTCTTTCCCGAAAGAGCGCGGTTTTTTGCATTTCACAACCCAAGCGTGCAAAAATGTTCATTTACAACTCTAAACTGATACCTCTTGTCGCTTTTTCTCCTTTGTTAATCAATCCGGATCAACAACAGTGATCCCCATAAAAAAGGGAGAGATCCATGAGATCACTATTAATCGCGGGCGTGCTGTTGTTCACGCTACTGACATTCTATTCCGCGCTTTGGTTCAAATCAGAGACCATCCAGGCGGATATTACAAAGCGGGTCACAGAAGACCTGACCGAAGCAAACGCCAAAGACATCGAGATTGATGTCGACGGCCGCCATGTCACCCTCAGCGGTGTTGTCTATGACGCCGCCACCGAGGATGCCTATCTGGACACCGCCAATGACACCTACGGCGCATTGGGCCCCATCGACGGGCTGACCCTGCGCGATGGCGGCGGCTTCCTGAAGGCCGTGAAATCGGCGGACGGTATCACGCTGACCGGTGCAGTTCCCTCCGAGGAAGCCCGCACTGCCCTTCTTGAAGCGGCGACGAAAGGCACCGATGGAAGCGTTACCGACGCGATGACAGTCGGCGCAGCCGAAGGTGCGTGGACAGAAGAGGCTGGCCTTGGTCTGGCGCAGATGGCCGCGCTGTCGTCTGGTGCATTGTCCGTGACGCCCGACAACTACACATTGTCCGGCACAACAAATGGCGATGTCGCCGCAGTGAACGCGCCTTTGGCGGACCGCGCTGGCTGGCAATCGTTTGTATCTGCTCCGACCGTGCAATCGGATTTGACGGCACAGCTGGGAACGCTCAACGCTGACGTCTCGGACCTGAAGGGTCAGGTTGAAACGCTGACGGGCGACGTGGCCGCACGTGATGAAACCATCGCGGGCCTCACTTCCGAGCGGGACACCCTGTCCACGTCCTTGACGGCAATGACCCTGTCACGCGACGCGGCACTGGACCAGGGCGACGCAACCACCGCTGATGTAATTGCGGAACGCGACGCGCTGGCCGCACAACTGGAAAGCGTGAATGCAACGCGTGGCGTCCTATCCGAGACCGTAACAGGTCTGACCGGGGAACGTGACACGCTCAAGCAATCCGTCGCGGCGGTCACCGCCGAGCGGGACACCGCATTGACCGATCTGGACAACCTGCGGGCAAGTTTGAACGATACGCAATCCAGCACATCAACGCTGCGCGGAGAACTGTCGGACGCACAGGCACAAGTGGCCGAACGCGATGCAACAATCGAAGGTCTGAACGGCGAAGTCGCCGATCTGACGGACCAGCTTGCAACGCAAACCACGTCGATGAATGCAGGCCAGCAGGAAGACGCCGCCTTGCGCGCGCAGATTGCCGAGCAGACAGGCACGATCGACACGTTGACGGCAGATGTCGCAGCACGCGACACCACCATCGCAGGGCTTCAGGGCGATCTGGCCACAGCCAATGGCGCGCTGGAAACAGCAAACGCGCAGGTCGATACGCTGACGGCGGATATCGCAGCACGCGATACCGCCATCGCCGGGCTTGAGGGTGATCTTGCCGAAGCCACCGAAGCAAAGACAGCTGCAATGGCGCAGGTTGAGGGCCTTACCGCCCAAGCCGGTGCTGCCGCAGAAACCACAGCCCAAATCGCGACTTTGACGGATCAGGTCGCAACCCTGCAAGCCAAAGGCGACGAGATGGCCGCCGAGGTTGGCACGCTGACCGCGATGGTCGAAGAACGGGACGCGACAATTGCCGACCTTCAGGCCGCTGCTTCTGCTGCGACCACCACAGCGGACAACACAGGCAACGCATCGCAGATCGCTGCACAATGTGGCGCCCGCGCCGGCGAGATTTTGCAAAACGCACAGATCAACTTCTCCAGTGGGACGGCCAACATCCGCAGCACATCTGTGGAAACGCTAGAGCGGTTGACCGGTATTGCGCTGGCCTGTGCCGACAGTGGGCTGGCCGTGGAAATTGGCGGTCACACCGACAGCCAAGGCTCGGATACCAGCAACCAGTCGCTGAGCGAACTTCGCGCCCAAGCGGTTGCCCGGTTCATGACGGATCGCGGTGTGCCTGCGGATACACTCAACCCCATCGGGTTCGGCGAAGCGCAGCCCATCGGCGACAATGAGACCCGTGAGGGCCGTCAGGCAAACCGCCGCATCTCGTTTGAATGGCAGGCGCGCTGATCCGCGCCCGCTCCACATACTCCTAAAAATATAAAAGTTCAGGGAAACCACTATGACTTATCTTTTGACACAAATGTTCCTCTACCTGCTTGTTGCCTTCCTTCTGGGTCTGCTGTTGGGCTGGCTGCTGTGGCGCTATGGCAAACCCACAGGCGACGAGATTGACGCAATGCGTGCCGAAAACAGCCGCCTGCGCAGCGATCTTGAGACCTGCAACATGAAGACCGCCCGCCTTGAGGCCGCCGCTGATGCACCGCGTGCCGCATCTGTTGCCGCCGCACCTGTCGTGGCCCCAGCCCCCGCAGTAGAAGCGGCACCTGTCGCCGAAGCAGCCCCTGTGGAAGTCAAAGAAGCCAGCAAGCCCGAAGGCCTGTCCGCCCCCCGTGGCGGCACCGCAGACGAGCTTCAGCTGATCCACGGTGTTGGTCCGAAAATGGAAGGCATGTTGCACAATCTGGGCTACTACCACTTTGACCAGATCGCCAACTGGACCGCGGCCGAGGTCGCGTGGGTTGACGACAACCTTGAAGGGTTCAAAGGCCGCGTCACACGCGACAAATGGCAGCCGCAGGCCAAAGTGCTGGCACGCGGCTAAACCACCCCACATACGACAGATCAGAGCGGGCCTTGGGGTCCGCTCTTTTTCTTTGCGCAGCGTGCATTTTGCGCCTAAGCCTTGGCCGATCTTATTTTGCGGAAAGGGTGCGCGCCATGTCCAAGACGATTGTAAACAGCTGGAACGAGTGGGACCCGCTGAAACATGTGATCGTTGGCCGCGCCGATGATTGCCACATCCCGCCGGAAGAACCCGCGCTGGACGCAAAAGTCCCCGAGGACAGCGATATGCGCGGCCAGTGGGGCCGCCGCCCACAAGAAACCATCGACCGCGCCAACGAGCTGCTGGATAACTTTGCCGCGATGCTGGAAAAGCGCGGCGTGCGCGTGGACCGTCCGACCCCCATCGACCACTCTGTGCCCGCCACCACGCCTGACTTTCACACCGAGAGCCAGTTCGGCTGTATGCCGCCGCGTGACGTGCTGCTGACGGTCGGCAGTGAGATGTTGGAGGCGACGATGTCCTATCGCTGCCGTTGGTTCGAATACCTGAACTATCGCCCCCTCATGCAGCAGTATTTCGACGAAGACCCCAACTTTCGCCACGAAAGCGCGCCCAAGCCGCGCCTGACGGATGCGGATTACCACCCCGATTACCTCAGCGATAAAATCGGCGACACAAAACGTCTTGAATGGGCGGCCAAGAAATTCTTTGTCACCACCGAAGAAGAGCCACTGTTTGACGCCGCCGATGTGCTGCGTTTTGGCCGCGATCTGGTTGTGCAGCACGGGTTCACGACGAACCTCAAGGGTATCGAATGGCTGCGCCGCCACTTCCCCGATCACCGTGTGCACACGGTCAACTTCCCCGGTGATCCCTACCCCATTCACATCGACGCGACGTTCACGCCCCTGCGCCCGGGGTTGATCCTGAACAACCCGCACCGTCGCCTGCCCGAAGAGCAGCGCAAGATGTACAACGACAATGGCTGGGAAATCGTAGACGCCGCAACACCTGCACATAACACACCCCCGCCGCTGTGCTATAGCTCCACTTGGCTCAGCATGAACGTGCTGGTGCTGGACCCCAAAACCGTCTGCGTCGAGAAATCCGAGGTCTATCAGGCCGAGCAGATGGACAAACTTGGCATGGAAGTGGTCGAGGTCGAACTGCGCGATGCTTACGCGTTCGGCGGCGGCCTGCACTGCTGCACGGCAGACGTCTACCGCGAAGGCGTGTGCGAAGATTACTTCCCGAGCCTCTCTAAATAAACCGCGCCAGTCATGGCGTGAACTCTGACCCTGAAGGACCACGCCATGACCGATACGCCCAACGTCGACCAACTTCTCGCCAACGCCCAAGCGCTTGCGAATGACCCGACCGCCACCCCCGACCAGATCGAAGCGATGGTGGTCGAGACCGTCTCGGCCTTTGAAGCGCGCCTGCAACACAACTTCGCCCGCGGCCCGTTCTTTGTGAAACTGCGCAGTAAGCTGGCGGCGGAGGGTCACGCGGAGTTGGCCCAAACCGTCTACACCTACTACCTCGCCGCCAATGTGCTTAAACACGGCGGCGGTAAAAGCCTGCGCGAGCTGGAAAAGATCGAACCTGCGCCGTTTATATTGCAAGACATTGAAGGCAAGGCGCTGATTGATGTGACGGCGGACGGATTTTTGCGTGGGTTGGTTGAAGTGTTAGCTAAATCTAGACAAGCCTTTCCCGCGAAATAGCTGCCTCGCAGCAAACGGCAGCTTCGAGCTTGAAGTGACCGATGCTGCAATGAGTACGAATGGCTGCACTGGGTGAACAAGTGTATCAAATTTGTGGTCCTTTACTTGATACACTTGACAGTCAAAACGGAAGAAGAGCCCAATGCAAAATCGTAACTTTACTAGGCTACAGACGCCATATAAGGTTTTCTTATCATGGCTGGCAGGATGAAAAGATGGATATTAAAGTGGCCCTCCGCGTCGTCCAGGTCATATCATTGCTGATCGGCGTTACTGTATTCGTGACAGGGAAAGACTTTATTGGCGATATAAATTTTGATGACATTGAAGACGTTTTTTTGTTTTTAGCAGAAGTCTTTTTCGCGCTTTTCAAGCTGTTAGTAACCTACGTTGCAGTTGTGCTATCGATAGCGCTTACAATTCCTGTAGTAGCCATGGATCTAATCTATAATTTCTTCATTTCCTCTGGATCATGGGACACCATTTTTTTACTAGGTGATATGTGGAACCTCTCGTGGAACGTTATTGTCGTCGATTGGTTTTGGGAAAAAACGCAGGGATTGCATTTGCTTGGAGCGTTTCTATTAACCACTCCAATTGGTTTCTTTATCGATACTGCTGCCCACGAAACATAACCATTTTGTGCTAGTCGTGAATATAGAATTTTCGACGTTGAGAAAGTGTGGCCAATTAAACTGCATACATGATAGCCAAACAAGCTGGAACGTCAGATTGCTGCCCTGTTCGGATCGTAACTGTCATGGGCCCATTTGTAGCGTTCAAGCGATGTGACGTTACCTTTTCATTGTGACTACTACCGAGAATGGCAGCTTCGTCCGCAAAGAAGAAATGGCTACTCACGCTAAACGTGATCACACTTCCCCCTCCCTTCCCATCCTCCCCAATCTCATGTACAGCCCCACACATCGACGCGCTTGTGCCAAGTCCCCAGCATAGGCGTGCAAAACAGGGGTCAGAGGGAATACGCCCTCTATGCAAAGGGCCGCCCAAAGATGTTGGGGGCCAACAAGGAAACGATGATGTTTAACGAAGTTAAAAAATGCATGCAGTGGGGCGAAGAGACGCTCACACTGGAAACAGGGAAAGTTGCGCGCCAAGCCGACGGTTCCGTCATCGCCACATATGGCGAGACATCCGTGATGGCGAACGTGACATTCGCGCGCAAGCAAAAGCCGGGTCAGGACTTTTTCCCACTGACCGTGCACTACAACGAGAAATATTACGCTGCGGGTAAAATCCCCGGTGGCTTTTTCAAACGCGAAGCGCGTCCTACTGAAAAAGAAACGCTGACAAGCCGTCTGATCGACCGTCCGATCCGCCCGCTGTTCGTCCCCGGCTTCAAAAACGAAGTACTGGTGATGTGTACCGTTCTGTCACACGATCTGGTTAACGATCCCGATATGGTTGCGATGATCGCCGCCTCTGCCGCGCTAACCATTTCCGGCGCGCCGTTCATGGGTCCAATTGCCGCGTGCCGCGTGGGCTATGAGGGTGGCGATTACATCCTGAACCCTGAAATCGACGACATGCAGGACCTCAAGAACAACCCTGACCAGCGTCTGGACCTTGTCGTTGCAGGCACCAAAGACGCCGTGATGATGGTTGAATCCGAAGCATACGAGCTGTCGGAAGAAGAAATGCTGGGTGCGGTGAAGTTCGCGCATGAGCAGATCCAGCCGGTTATCGACCTGATCATCGATCTGGCCGAAACAGCCGCGAAAGAGCCGTTTGACTTCCAGCCTGTTGACTACTCCGACCTCTCTGCTGCTGTGAAAAAAGCGGGCGAGAAAGAAATGCGTGCCGCTTTCGCAATCGGTGACAAGCAAGAGCGCACCGCCGCTGTTGCCGCCGCACGTGAGACGATCATGGCAGCCCTGTCCGAAGAGCAGCAGGCCGATGCAAACCTCGGTTCCGCGATGAAGGGTCTTGAAGCCTCCATCCTGCGCGGTGACGTTGTGAAAACCGGCGTGCGTATCGACGGTCGCAAGACGGACGAGATCCGCGACATCGTATCCCAAACCGGCATCCTGCCCCGCACACACGGCTCTGCCCTGTTTACACGCGGCGAGACGCAAGGCTTGGTCGTGACCACACTGGGCACAGGCGACGACGAGCAGTTCATCGACGCGCTGCACGGCAACTTCAAATCCAACTTCCTGCTGCACTATAACTTCCCACCCTACTCGGTTGGTGAAGTTGGTCGCGTTGGTCCTCCGGGTCGCCGCGAAATCGGTCACGGTAAACTTGCATGGCGCGCCCTTCAGGCCGTTCTGCCCGCCGCGACAGACTTCCCCTACACCATTCGTCTGGTCTCCGAGATCACCGAATCCAACGGCTCGTCCTCCATGGCGTCCGTTTGTGGTGGCTCCCTGTCGATGATGGATGCGGGCGTGCCGCTCAAATCCGCTGTTGCCGGTGTTGCCATGGGTCTGATCCTCGAAGAAGACGGCTCCTACGCGATCCTGTCGGACATCCTGGGTGACGAAGACCACCTTGGCGACATGGACTTTAAAGTGGCCGGTACAGAGGCGGGCATCACGTCCCTGCAAATGGACATCAAGATCGCAGGCATCACGCCCGAGATCATGGAAAAAGCCTTGGCCCAAGCCAAAGCAGGCCGTTTGCACATTCTGGGCGAGATGAACAAATCCATCTCGGGCGCTCAGG
This sequence comes from Sulfitobacter aquimarinus, assembly GCF_040149565.1. NCBI lineage: Bacteria > Pseudomonadati > Pseudomonadota > Alphaproteobacteria > Rhodobacterales > Roseobacteraceae > Sulfitobacter > Sulfitobacter aquimarinus. The sequence goes on along the minus strand of NZ_JBEFLO010000003.1, from coordinate 426,176 downwards.
AATTCAGTGTCCACGCACCACGCATCGAGACCATGCAGATCCCCACGGATAAAATCCGCGAAGTGATCGGTTCCGGCGGTAAAGTCATCCGCGAGATCGTCGAAGTGTCGGGCGCAAAGGTCGACATCAACGACGAAGGCATCATCAAAATCGCGTCGCCCAACGGCGAAGCGATCAAGAAAGCCTATGACATGATCCACTCCATCGTGGCCGAGCCTGAAGAGGGCAAGGTCTATACCGGTACGGTCGTGAAAATCGTCGACTTCGGCGCATTCGTGAACTTCTTCGGCAAGCGCGACGGTCTGGTGCACGTGTCCCAGATCGAAAACCGCCGCCTGAACCACCCTTCAGACGTTCTGAAGGAAGGTCAGGAAGTGAAAGTGAAGCTCTTGGGCTTTGACGATCGCGGCAAGGTACGCCTGTCCATGAAAGTGGTCGATCAGGAAACCGGCGAAGAAGTGACAGAAGAGAAGAAAGAAGACTAAGTCTTTTTTCCTTTCAAAAGACATTGGCCCCTGTGGAAACGCGGGGGCCTTTTTCGCGTCTTATGCAGAGAATCAGTGGGCATATTTTCGGCCTGTTGATCCCGCTTTAGAAACGTAGCGAAGGATGACTGCGGGACTTTAGCAGGAATTCGAAACAGTGCGACGGCGGTTTACGTGCTAGATTTGCAGTTAGTTCCGCAGATAAGTTGAAAATTTAATACAGTTATTTCATATACTTGCACGCCCCGCGCGGACTTGCGCCGTATCATGCCCCCTGCATAGTGTGGAAATCCAGACTCACGATCATGCAACTTTTCGGCTAATCTGCTTGTTGTATTTGAGAAACATTTAAATCTGGAGACACTGCCATGTCATTTATTGACCGTCGTACCTTGTTGCTTTCGGGCGCTGCTGCGCTTGCCGCAGGCCCCGCCCTCGCCGCATATCAGGTGCCGAACCACCTGCGCCCACGCATCGTCGATATCAAGGACCGCTTTCGTCCCAACGAGATTCACGTCGACCCCGGCAATTTTGCCCTTTACTGGACCATGCCCGGTGGCAAGGCCATCCGCTACTCTGTCGGGATCGGCACACGCGGTCGTTATAAATCCGGCACCTTCCGCATTCGCCGCAAGGCCGAATGGCCCAGCTGGACGCCGACCAAAGCGATGATCCGCCGTGAGCCGCATATCTATGCAAAACACGCAGGCGGCATGAAGGGCGGCGGCATGAACCCGCTGGGCGCGCGTGCGCTCTATCTCTATAGCGGGGACCGCGACACATATCTGCGCATCCACGGCACGCCAAAACCGCAGACCGTCGCGGCACGTGTTTCGAACGGCTGTGTGCGGATGATCAACGCCCATGTGATTGATCTGTATGACCGTGTGCCCAACGGCACCCGCGTTGTGCTGCACTAGCCACCCTTGGCCTAAGGCCGAGTATCGCATTGACTTGACACGCCAAAACTGGAACTTTCCCGTGAATTCACGGGTGAGTTCATGATGACCAAGGCACAAAAATATCCTGCGGGGCTGGCGCAATTGCGATGCGACACGGCCTCTGACGGGACGCAGTTCTATTGGGCAAAGCAAGAGTTTCATGACCCTGCTTTGCTTGACTCCCAGACCGATTTTGCGGCGCCCGAACTTATCGCGCCACAAACGCTGCTGAAACAAGCCCGTCAGCGCTTCATTTACCGCACCCCTGACGCGCGCGAGACTGTGGTGGTTAAACTCTTCCCGCTAAGCTTTATCGGATCGAAACTGCGGCACCCGAAATATGCCTACCGCGAATTCTGGAACACAGTGCGCGCAAAGGAACTCGGCGTTGCTGTGCCAGAGCCGCTGTGTTTCATCGAGAAGCGGCATGTAGGTCTGGTTTGCTGTTCCGGCATCGTGCAGCAGTACCTTGGCAGCTATACCGACCTGCGCAGCCTCTACCTCGCGGGTCAGCTCAGCTACCGCGAGGTTGCCCGCCACGCGACCCCTGTTCTGGTCGAAATGTTCGAGAAGGGCGCAAACCATATTGACCTGCGGGACGAGAATATCATGTTGGACACCACCACAGGTGCGCTCAAGGTGATCGACTGGCAATATGCCAGCTTTACCGCGCCCCGTGCGCCGTGGCTTCTTGAATATCTCACGGCCTACTTTATTCGTCTCGCACCCGAGGAATACCGCGCAGAACTCAGCGCTGACTGGCTGCCCGAGGTGGCCCAACATGCAGGCCTGAGCCACCCCGATACAGCGCAATACCTCGCCCGCGCACGCGCATTGCTGCCCAACCGCGCCAAGGTGAAACAACGGCTTGCCCTCAGCGAGGTTGCGGTCTGATGGTGAACACCCTTGCCGCCAGAATAGTAAACCGCCTGCGCCTGTTCAGGGCGCGCCGTATGCATAAAACGGTACGGTTCAAAGTCGGCGATGTGCATGGCTTTTACGCAGCGATGAACGCCGCCGACATTCCTTATTGCGTGCTCAGATGGGCCGATGATGTCCCCTTTGCGGGCGCAAGCGATGCGGCGTATGCCCATGATGTTGACCACCTGATCGGGCGGCATGTGATCGCTGACATTTACCGCATAGCCTCGGCCCGGCCCGGTCGTGCGAAATGTGATTTCTATTCAATCAACGGAGAACGCGGCAGCGCCTACGCACGCATGCCCTACCTCACCCCTGCCCTTGCTGCGGGCATACTTGAGGGCCGTGTGCGCGACGGCTACCCTTTCTATGTCCCAAACGTGAAGGACGCATTTTTCTCCTTCGCCTACCATCTGGTTTATCACAAAGGGACCGCGTGCGGCGTCGCCACAGGGATAGACGGGATCACCCCTAACCCCTCGCCGGCGCGTGACTATCTGGCAGAGCTTTTGCGCCTTGCAGCCCGTGCGGACATAAAGCTCGGCGCGGACACGACGTTGCTAGCCGTGCATGAGCTGTTGCGCACCCATCGCTGGAACATGCCCCTCGATCTGATGGTGCGCTGGCCCCGCAAGCACGCCGTCCTGCGCGCATTGATGGCGCATGATCAGGCGTTGCTTCAGCCGCTGGTGGATCAAGTCGCGGGGATCTACGTTTTTGTCCTGCGCTCGCAATCCCGCGTCCCGCAAAATCAGGCCCTCGCCGTCGAGATGATCTCGACCCGTTTTGACGTGCTCGATACCCGCGTGCTGAGCAGTGCAGAGGTCGCATCGCTGTCGCGCCTTACCCGTGGCGGAAACTGGTATGAAAAAAGCCACGTTGATCCGATCCTGCCGACCGATATTATCGTGTGCCGCGAACGCAGCCAACGCGGCCCATTGCCGGATGGCATGTCCGCCGAAAAGATCGCAAAGCGCTATCCCCATATCCACAACACCGACGTCTTGATCAAACGCGAAGTCAGATCGGCTCTGCGCAAAGCTCAAAGCGACCCTGAAACACAAACGTCAGTCCATGCCACGGACAACCCCACCGAAACCGCCGAGACGCTGCATGCCGTGATGGGCGACGACATCGGGCGCTACCTCCTCAACTTGCGTCACCACCCCTAAAACCTCAAACGCGTCATCAATCTTTGGGTCATGGTCCGAAAATCCGACCCTCCGTCAAACGGCATCCAACTGCCATACCCGCCTTGCAGGTCGCAGGGCGCAGTGACACAGTGGCGCAAACGGAAACAAAAAGGAGCGTCCCATGTTGGAGCATCGCAATTTCTACATCAACGGTCAGTGGACCGCCCCCGCTGCCGCCAATGATTTCGCTGTCATTGACCCCTCCACAGAAGAACAGTGCGCCGTTATCTCGCTTGGCGACGCAGCCGACACCAACGCAGCCGTGGCTGCCGCACGCGGCGCATTTGACAGCTGGTCACAGACCTCCAAAGAGGAGCGTACCGCGCTGATCAAAAAGCTGGCCGAGATATATGACCGCCGTCAGGAAGAAATGGCGCAAGCCATGTCGATGGAAATGGGCGCGCCCATCAATCTCAGCCGCGCACAGCAAGTGGGCGCAGGCACATGGCACATCGGCGGGTTCCTTAACGCGTTTGAAGATTTCTCGTTCGAGCGTGACTTTACCGCGACCGAAAAGACCCTGCTGGAGCCCATCGGCGTCTGCGCGCTGATCACACCTTGGAACTGGCCGATGAACCAGATCATCCTCAAGGTGATCCCCGCACTGGCCACAGGCAACACCGTTGTGCTGAAACCCTCCGAAATCGCACCCCTGTCGGGCGTGCTGTTCGCCGAGTTTGTGGACGAGGCAGGCTTCCCCGCAGGTGTGTTCAACCTTGTGAACGGCGACGGTGTAGGCGTCGGCAGCCAGCTGAGCGCGCACCCCGATGTTGACATGGTCAGCTTCACAGGTTCGACCCGCGCGGGCATCGCGATCTCCAAAGCCGCGGCAGACACGCTCAAGCGCGTCAGCCTTGAGTTGGGCGGCAAAGGCGCCAACATCATCTTTGAAGACGCCGACCCCAAAGCGGCCAAGCAGGGTGCGATCCGCTGCTTCCGCAACTCGGGCCAGTCGTGCAACGCGCCGACCCGTATGCTGGTGCATAAATCGCGCTACGATGAAGCCGTGGCATCTGCCTCCGAGGTTGCGACCAACACCCATGTTGGCCCCGCGTCGGAAGAAGGCAAACAGATCGGCCCCGTCGTGTCCGAGGCGCAATACAACAAGATCCAGGGCCTGATCGAAAAAGGCATGGCCGAGGCCCGCCTCACCGCAGGTGGCTTGGGCCGCCCCGACGGCCTCAACCGTGGCTACTATGTCAAACCGACCGTCTTTGCCGATGTAACAAACGACATGACGATCGCCCGCGAAGAAGTCTTTGGCCCGGTTCTGTCGATCATCCCCTTCGAGACAGAGGAAGAGGCCATCGCCATCGCCAACGACACCCCCTACGGCCTGACCAACTACGTCCAGACCAGCGACGACGAGAAACGCCGCCGCGTCGCCCGCCGCCTGCGCTCTGGCATGGTCGAGACAAACGGCCAAGGCTTCGCCCAAGGCTCGCCCTTTGGCGGCTACAAACAATCCGGCAATGGCCGCGAAGGCGGCGTCTTTGGTCTCGAAGAATTCCTCGAGGTAAAGGCCGTCTCGGGTTGGGCCGCCGAATAATCCCCAATAATTAAGACGACGAAAGGGCTGCCTTCGGGTGGCCCTTTCTCTATCCACCCGCCCATTGGTTGAGAGTGCGGGATTGAGTTTAAAGGCAAAATAAAGAACGCGGCCTTCGCTCCTTAAACTCTCGTTAACCTTGATTGGCTACCGTTGAAGAGCGCGGACCGCTGGAGAGCTACCCCGCGTGCAAAGTGAAGAAGCACCACCTCACCCCGGACGGGCGGGGTGGTGTTCTTTCACCACGGTTCATCGCTTCTTTATTTTGCCTTTAAACTCAATCCCGAATTAACGGCGGGCGCTGTGGTCGCGTTAGAATGGCGCCTTGCTGCGCACGCGTGTGGACTGTCCTCCGTCGGGGTGGTGAAACCGCAACTCCTCTGAATGCAGCATCATGCGCGGAAATTCCAACGCGGGCCCCGTGGCGTAAAACGGATCACCCAGGATCGGGTGGCCGAGGCTGAGCATATGAACCCGAAGCTGGTGGCTTCGCCCTGTGAGGGGGGTCAGGCGCACTCGGGCAGTGTCGCCCTCGTCTTTGACCACACGCCAATCGGTTTGGGCGCTTTTGCCCGTCTCGTGGCATACCATTTGTCGCGGGCGGTTGGGCCAATCGACGATAAGCGGCAGATCAACTGTGCCTGCCTTCTCAGACGGGACACCCCAGACCCGCGCGACATAGGTCTTTTTCGTCATCCGCTTTTCAAACTGTAGCCCCAGATGGCGCTGCGCGTGCCGCGTCAGGCCAAAAATCATCACTCCGGATGTGTCACGGTCCAAACGGTGGATCAGTAGCGCATCGGGGAACGCCGTTTGCACCCGCGCAAGCAGGCAATCGGCCAGATGCGGCCCTTTGCCCGGAACAGACAACAAGCCTGCCGGTTTGTTCACAAGGATCACTTCATGGTCGAGGTGAAGCACCTCCAGCGGATCGTCGGGTGGGGAATACGTTGCGTCCATAGGGCTCTCAGTCCCACGTGCAGGGTAGGTTTTCAACCCGGCTCATGGCAGGCTTGCATGAAACAGGAGACTTACACATGCATCCCACGATCCAGAAATTCCACGACTACGTCCTTGCCAATGACCATTCCAAGGTTCCTTCTCTCATGGCCGAAGACGTCACATTCCAGCCGCCGACCTATTGGGCGACATGGAACGGGCGCGATGCAGTTGCCGCCGTTTTGGGGCACGTGAACGAGGTGTTTCACGATTTCGAATACCGCCGCGTCATGGGGTCAGGCAATGATTGGGCGTTGGAGTTTCAATGCAAGGTCGAGGGGCTGGATTGTGTCGGGGTCGATCTGATCACGCTGAATGATGACGGGTTGATGCAAACCTTTGAGGTTGTGATGCGCCCGCATAAAACCATCGGCGCACTGCGGGCTGCGATGAACGAAAGGGTTTCCAAGGACCCTGCGTTCCTGAAACACAAATCCGCGCTGACCTAGGTCGCCTTTTGGGACCGCATCTGGCGCACCATCGAAACGGTATAGATCACCAGCGCCAACCAGATGAGCGGTAGTGCGATGGCGCGGGCGCGGCCAAACGGCTCGCCGAATATAAACACAGCGTTGAGCATAATCATGGTCGGCGCGATGTACTGCATGATGCTGATGGTCGACAGGCGCAGCCGTTTGGCGCCATTGGCATAACACATCAGCGGCAGCGCCGTGACCAACCCGCAGCCCAGCAACAGCCACGTGTCGCGTGCGTCTCCCGCAAGGAAATGCACGCCGCCGGTCGTTACCAGATAGACCGCATAGCCAAGCGCAGGCGGCAGCAGGATCAACACCTCCATCAGGAAGCCCTGGTTCGGACCAATGGGCAGGCTGCGCTTTGCCAATGCGTAAAAACCCCATGTCAGCATCATTCCAAAGGCAAGCCACGGGGTTTCCTCTGCGTCGAAAACCAATACCAGAACCGCGATGCCCGCAATCGCGACAGCAACCAGTTGCGCGACATTCAGACGCTCACGCAGGATCACAGCGGCCAGAAAAATGCTGAACAACGGGTTAATGTAATAGCCAATCGCCGCATCCAGCGCACGGTCCGTCACCACCGCATAGACGTAAAAACCCCAGTTCAACGATACCAGCGCAGCCGTCACACAGCCCATCGCAACCATGCGCGGATTGCGAAATGCATCTCGCAAATCTTGGGTCCGGCGCAGCACAATCAGCACCAGTGCAGCAATCGGCACCGACCAGATGATCCTGTGAGCAATCACCTCGCCCACGGGCATATGGCTCAGTAGTTTCATATACAGCGGCAAGAAGCCCCAGAACACATAGGCACCGCCCGCAAACAACAACCCTTGCGGTGTATCTTGGGCTTGGCTGGCTGGCGTGTTCATGGCGGTCTCCCTTATCCCTCAGAGAGGTAGGGGAAACCGCCCGCCTGTGAAAGCGCTAGATTGTACCCGCTACACCTTCACCCGTTCGGATTTGGGATCATATATCGGTTTGAGCGAGGCTTCGGCCCGCACCCGCGTCCCCATGACGTCAATCTCGAAATCTGACGCGAGCAGTTCTGCGACGCTTTCGCCTTTGCACGGCACATAGCCCATGCCGACTGCCGCGCCGACGTGGTGGCCATACCCGCCCGAGCTGAGGTAGCCAACGATCTGACCGTTCCGCACGATCGGCTCGTTGTGATACAGCAGCGGCTCGGGATCGGTGAGTTTGAACTGTACCATCCGCATGTCCAGCCCCGCCTCTTTCTTCGCCAGCACGGCGTCGCGCCCGATGAAATCAGGCTTGGTCGTTTTGACGGCAAAGCCCAGCCCCGCTTCCAGCACATGATCCTCGGACGTGATGTCGTGCCCGAAGTGGCGAAAACCTTTCTCAAGGCGGCAGGTATCCATCATGTGCATCCCGCACAGCTTCACGCCTATATCCTGACCCGCTGCATGCAGCGTCTCGAACACGTGGCCCGCCTGATCGGTGCTCATGTAGACTTCCCAGCCCAGCTCGCCCACGTAGGTCACGCGGTGCACACGGGCGAGGCCCATCCCGATCTCGATCTCTTGGGCGGTGCCAAAGGGGTTCACATCATTGCTGAAATCATTGGGCGAGACGGCTTGCAGCAGCTTGCGCGCGTTTGGCCCCATGATGGCCAGCACCCCTTCGCCCGCCGTCACATCCGTGATCACCACGTTGAAGTCACCCTGTTGGCGGCGCATCCATGTCTCGTCGGCCAGCCGTGTGGCGGCGGGGGTGACAACCAGATAGGCGGTCTCGGACAGGCGTGTCACGGTAACATCCGCCTCGATCCCTCCCGTCCGGTTGAGGAATTGGGTATAGACGATCTTGCCCACTGGCACGGCATAATCGCCGCCGCCGATGTAGTTGAGGAAGGCTTCCGCATCGCGCCCCTCGACCCGTAGTTTGCCGAAGGACGACATGTCGTACATGCCGACATTGGTGCGCACGGCGTTGTGTTCCTCTGCGACGTTGTCGAAAAAGTTCTGCCGCTTCCACGAGTATTCGTATTCAGGCGCTTGCCCCTCGCGGGCGAACCAGTTTGCACGCTCCCAGCCTGCGATCTCGCCCATGACGCCGCCATGTTCTAGCAGATGCGCATGGAATGGCGTGCGGCGGATGCCACGGGCCGTGGCCTTCTGGCGGTAGGGGAAGTGATCGGCATAAAGCAGGCCGAGCGTTTCTTTCGACCGCTCGAACAGGTAGGTTTTGTTGCCTTGGAAGGGCTGCATGCGGCTGATGTCCACATCACCCAGATCGAATGGCTTTTCGCCCGTATCCATCCACTGCGCCAGCGCCATCCCTGCGCCACCCGCCGACTGGATCCCGATAGAGTTAAAGCCCGCCGCGACCCAGACATTGTCCATCTCGGGGGCCAGCCCAAGGTGGTAGGCATCGTCGGGGGTAAAGCTTTCGGGGCCGTTAAAGAACGTGTGGATGCCCGCTTCGGCCAGCATGGGCATCCGCTCCACGGCGGCCTCGAGGATCGGCTCGAAGTGGTCGAAGTCTTCGGGCAATTGGTCGAACTCGAAATCGGCGGGAATGCCGTCCATCGCCCAAGGTTTTGCGTTAGGCTCAAACGCGCCCAGCAGCATCTTGCCCGCGTCTTCTTTGTAATAGGCGCATTCGTCTGGCACGCGCAGGACGGGCAGTTGCGAGAGGCCCTTGATCGCCTCGGTCACGATGTAGAAGTGTTCGCACGCGTGCAGCGGCACATTCGTGCCTGTCATTTTGCCCACTGCATGGCCCCACATGCCGCCACAGTTCACGACCATGTCGGCGGTAATGTGGCCGCTCTCTTCGCCGTTTTGCCAATCGACGCCGGTGATGCGGCGGCCTTCTTTGGTCACGCCTGTCACGGCCGTGCGCTCGATCACTTTTGCCCCGCCCTGACGCGCGCCTTTGGCCATGGCCAGCGCGATGTTGGCGGGATCACCCTGCCCGTCTTTGTCGAGGTACACAGCGCCCGTGACCCCTTCGATGTTCAGGTGCTCATAGCGTTCCAGCACTTCCTTGGCGGTGATTTCTTCCACATCCACACCAAAGGCGCGGGCCATGGCCGCTTGGCGGAAAATCTCTTCGCGGCGCTCGTCCGTCAGCGCCACCGTGATCGACCCGCAGCGTTTAAAGCCGGTGGCCACGCCCGTCTCGGCCTCAAGGTTGCCGTAAAGCTCTTGCGAGTATTTCGCGAGCTTGGTCATGTTCGCCGTCGCCCGCAGCTGCGCAATCAGGCCCGCCGCGTGCCATGTGGTGCCCGAGGTCAGCTGCTTGCGCTCCAGCAACACCACGTCTTTCCACCCCAGTTTGGTCAGGTGATACGCAACCGAGCAGCCAATGACGCCGCCCCCGATGATAACGACACGCGCATGCGCAGGAACAGCAGCCATTGAGTGACCTTTCTAGACGATTGTGTGGCCCGCGTCCCGAAGACGACGAGCGATTTCAGCGATGTGATCGGGGCCGACTTCGCAGCAGCCCCCGACGATAGTGGCACCCGCGCCAACCCAGTTCATGACGTGATCGGCATAGGCTTCGGGCGTCAGATCGGTACGCGCCGTCAGCGCGTCAACCGTGGGCGCGTCTTCCTTGAAGCCGTCGCTGATCATGGTGAACCCATTGGCATAAGCCCCAAACGGCAGACCGCAATCCGTCAGGATCGGCAGCCCTTGGGTAATCGCCTCGGGCAGCGAGCAGTTGATCAGCACAGCGGCGGGTTTGTAGTGGTTGATCATCTCCGTCACCACAAACAATGGCTCGCCCGAGCGCAGCTTGGTCCCGTCAACATCATCAACCGAAAACGCCATCCACAGCGGCTTGTCCGAGCCTGAGGCCGCATAGCCCTGAAAGATTCCCTCGGCCTCTTGCAAGGAACTGACGGTTTCGGCCAGCAGCACGTCCACGCGGTCGCCCAGCATGGCGATCTTTTCGGCAAAACGTTCGGTTGCGAGGGCCACATCAGGCGTCAGGTCAGGACGGTAGCTGGCCAGCAACGGCCCAAGCGCGCCCGCGACCTGCCCGCCACCCTGCGCATCCCGCGCCGCCACGGCCTGATCCACCGAGGTTTTGATCAGATCGCCCTGACGGTCTGCCAAATCCACACGCTCCAGACGGCTGCGGTGGACGGCATAGCTGTTGGTCGTGGCCACTGTGGCTCCAGCCGCGAAATAGTCATCGTGCACGGCCCGCACCAGATGTGGCTCTTCCATCATCACATTCGTGGACCAAAGAGGTGTCGGTGCGCTCGCGCTGCGCTTGACCAATTCTTGTCCGATAGAGCCGTCCAGCAGGGTAATATTTGTCATGCACGTAGTCTTTCATTTTGCGGATCCCACAGCGGGGCATCAGGTTGCACTGTTGCCCTGCACATACGACCAAAAATGTTAATTTCCAACTCCGTTCCCGCCACAGCCAGATCAGCGCGGATGGTGCCCAGCGCCACGGACTTGCCAATGCGGTAACCCCAATCGCCCGAGGTCGTCTCGCCCACCACTTCGCCGTTGTGGTAGACTGTGGACATATAGGGCGCGTCCTGGTCGCCCGCCTCGACGGTCATAGTGACGAACCGCTTCTTGATGCCTTCTTTGGCTTGGGCCGCGAGGGCAGCTTTGCCGATAAAGTCTTGAGGCTTGTCGAGCTTGACCCAACGGTCCAGACCCGCCTCCAGCATGGTGTAATCGGTGGACAGGTCGCCCTTCCACGTCCGGTAGCCTTTTTCGATCCGCATGGAGTTCAGGGCGTACATGCCGAACGGCTTGGCCCCTGCGGCGATGATCGCGTCATAGACGGCAGGGCTTTCGTCGAACTTGGTATGGACCTCCCAGCCCAGCTCACCTGCGAAGGACACGCGGAACAGCTTGGCCGCTTTGCCTGCGACCGTGGCGTCCTGGATCGACATCCATGTGGCGGCCAGATCGCCGTCGGTCATGCCTGCCAGAATATCGCGGGCGGCGGGGCCGGTGACGATATGGGTCGACCAGTCGTTGGTGATGTCGGTTAGGCTCAGCGAGCTATCGGCAGGCATACGCCCTTTCAACAGCTCAAAGTCATGCCACAAGGCGACAGCAGCCGTCATCAACCAAAAGTCATCCTCGCCCCAGCGGATCACGGTCATCTCGGTCAGGATACGGCCACGGCTGTCGGTGAAATAGGCAAGATTCATACGGCCCACTTTGGGCAGCGCGCCAGACGTCTGCCCGCGCAGCCATTCGGCGGCACCTTCACCACTCAGCGCATAGCGCGAAAAGCCCGGCATATCGAGAACACCTGCATGGTCGCGCACGGCCTCGACTTCCTCTTTGATACGCACGGACCACGGGCCGTTGCGGTCCCATGTCTGTGTGCTCTCTTCCGAGGTGTCATCGCCGTCTTTGGCAAACCAATTGGCCCGCTCCCATCCGTTATAGGCGCCGAACTGCGCACCCGATGATTGCAGCGCCGCGTGGTTGGGGGACAGCTTCTTGTCGCGCCCCGCGGGCCATTCGTGGTGCGGGAAGTGCATGGCGTATTCGTGGCCGTAGGTCTCAAGCGCCTTTGACAGACAGTGATCGTGATCGGTGTAATCGGTATAGCGGCGCGGATCGACGGCCCACATGTCCAGCTCTGTTTCGCCGTGCATGATCCATTCGGCCAGCACTTTGCCAGCCCCGCCGCCCTGCGCGATGCCAAAGGTGAACGAATGACCTTCAAAGGCGTTCTTCACACCCGGCATCGGGCCGATCATTGGCAGGCCATCGGGCGCATAGGGGATCGGACCGTTGATATTCCGCTCAACCCCGCCTTGGCCCAACAGGGGCACCCGCTCCATCGCGTCTTCGATGTAGAACTCAAGCCGCTCCAGATCGTCGGGGTAGAGCTGGAAGGAGAAGTCCTCGGGCATCGGGTCTTCGGGCGTGACCCAGTGGGCCTTGCAGTTACGCTCGTACGGGCCGAGGTTCAGCCCGCTTTTGTCCTGACGCAGGTAATAGCTGATGTCCACGTCGCGGATCATCGGCATCTTGTGGCCCTTCTCCTTGGTCCACGCCTCAAGCTCGGGCAGTTGCCCCGTCAGGAAATACTGGTGCGACATGACGACCATGGGGACGGTACGCCCGCCGAAGGGTTTGAACATCTCGCCCACGCGCTGCGCATAATAGCCCGCGCAGTTGACGACGTATTGCGCGCGGATTTCGCCTTTGGGCGTTTTCACGATCCATTCGTCGCCGTCACGGTCAAGCCCCTCAACAGGGCAGAACCGCTCAATCCGACCACCGTTATCACGCGCCCCTTTGGCCAGCGCCTGGGTCAGCTGTGCGGGGTCGATGTCGCCATCCAGCGGGTCCCACAGTGCACCCTCAAGGTCGTGGACCTCCATGAACGGATTATAGTCTTTGCATTCTTCAGGGGTCAGCATACCCATATCCAGACCCTGATACGCGCCCATGCTCATCACCCGCTCGAACTCCATCATGCGCTCTTTGCTATGGGCCAGCCGCAGGGCGCCTGTGACGTGGTAGTTCATCGGGTAATCGACGTCCTTGCCCAGCGTGCGGTACATCTCTAGCCCGTAGCGCTGCATGTTCATCACGGCCCAGCTGCTGGAGAAGTTGGGGCAGTTGCCCGCCGCGTGCCACGTCGAGCCCGCCGTCAGTTCGTTCTTTTCCAGCAGAACGCAGTCCTTCCAGCCCTCTTTCGCGAGGTGATACAGCGTCGAGGTGCCGACAACGCCGCCACCGATGATAACGACGCGGGCTGTAGTTGGGAAATCAGACATGAGGATACTCCGTTATTGTGCGTGTTGCGGAAGATCATCCGCGATGTCGTAATAATCGCCTTTGTCGGCGACATAGATGTGCTTGGCAGTAATGATCCCTGTGGCCCCGTCCAGCGTGCCCGACATCACAGAAACCGCGCCGCCGTCGTCGGCATGGCGCCAGAACAGCGATGATCCGCAGCGGTTGCAAAAGCCCCGCTCGGCCTTGGGGGAGGATTGGTACCACTGCAATGTCGTGCTGTGGGTAATTTTCAGTTGTGCCGCCGCTACCTGTGTGGCCGACACATAATGGCCCGAGGTCTTGCGACACTGCACGCAGTGGCACGCCACAGACGGGCGCAGGTCGCCGTCCAGCGTATAGCGGACGTCGCCGCACAGGCATGATCCGTTGTGCATGTGTTACCCCCTGACCGGCGTAGATGCAGCGCCCAGCAAGACGCCGTATATAATGAAACACGTGCCCATAATGCGGCGCACCCAGACGTTGAACACATCCCCCAGTGCCGCACGGCCAATGCCTGCACCCAAGGCGGTAAACCCCGTATAGCTGAGCGCGGTGAGGATGAGCGCGGTAGGGAAGATCACCAGCATCTGCTCCCGAATCGGGACATCTGGCTGCACGAACTGGCTGAACGCCGCGAGGTAGCCTGCGACGCTTTTGGGATTGATCGTCGCGATGGCCAGCGCCCGCAGATAGACGGATTTCGCGGGCCGTTCCTCGATCCTGACAGCTTTGCGGGCCTGAATAATACCGCGCAGGCCGAGGTAAATGAGGAAGGCCGCGCCCAGCAGTTTGGCCGCGGTGAAGGCCGTTGATGATGCGGCAATCAATGCCGTGACGCCCAGCGCCGAGAGCGTGAGGAAAAGTGCCGCTTGGGTCAGGATGCCCGCGACACCGACCCATGCGCGGCGCATCCCTAATTGCATCCCGTTGTTGATGCAATTCACCGCATTGGGGCCGGGCGTGGTTACGAAGATCACCCAGAAGACTGCGAAGATGGTCCATGCCTCAAAGCTCATGCGGGACTGCCATCCTAATACACCGGCGGGGCGATGACCCAGATCGCCACAGCGGGATCTGGGGTGCGATTGGCCCAGCGAAACGGCTCGCCGCGCACGCGGAAACTATCGCCTGCGGTCAGGGTATGGGCCGTGCCTGCGATCTCGATCTCGAGCGTGCCTGAAATCACATAGCCAACCTCTTGGGTCGGGCGGGTCACGGCGTCTTTGATGCGGCTGTGCGGCAGGAAGGTCGAATGCACCATCTCGAAGTCATCGGTGAGGTCGGGCGACAACAGTTCCTCGACCAGCCCTTCGGTAGACGAGCCCATGGGCCGCCGCGCCCCTGCCCGCACAATGAACCCCGCCTCGGAGGCGGGGGCCGCTTCGTGACGGAAGAGGATCGAGACGGGGACATCAAACACCGCCGCGATTTGGCGCAGGTCGGCGATGGAGGGATCGGATTTGTCCCGCTCAACTTGACTGAGCCACCCGACAGAGCGCCCCAGTGCCAGCGCCGTATCGCTGAGTGTCATACCCCGCGCGCGGCGCAGGGCGCGCAAGTCAGCGCCAAGCGTGTGGGAGATATGCGGCAGGTCGTGGTGCATGGTACCTCTGACAAAAACGGCGGGGTGCCGAATCCTGTTGATCGGCGCCGTGCTCTAGCTTTGTCAGGAGTTCGTGAAAAAATCTAATATTATTTCACGTGCTTGAAAATTTGCTGTAAAATTTCCTGCAAAGCATCCGCGTCGGTTTGGGTAAAAGCATCCGGCTGGTCGCTATCGAGGTCAAAGACACCCAGCAGTTTGTCGTTTCCATCAAAGACCGGCAGGACCAGTTCTGACCTTGTGGAACTGGCACAGGCGATGTGGCCGTCGAACGCCTCGACATCCGGTACGAGCTGCACCTTGCCGCTGCGCGCCGCCGCGCCGCAGACACCACGGGCGAAAGGAATAACCAGACATCCGTGGCCGCCCTGATAGGGACCGATCTTGAGCAGCTCTGGCGCGGTTACACGGTAAAACCCCGTCCAGTCGAAGCGATCGTCGCTGTGATGCACCTCGCAGGCGACTGTCGCCATCAGGGCAACGGCATCGGTTTCGCCCT
Source organism: Sulfitobacter aquimarinus (assembly GCF_040149565.1). Classification (NCBI taxonomy): domain Bacteria; kingdom Pseudomonadati; phylum Pseudomonadota; class Alphaproteobacteria; order Rhodobacterales; family Roseobacteraceae; genus Sulfitobacter; species Sulfitobacter aquimarinus. The sequence goes on along the minus strand of NZ_JBEFLO010000003.1, from coordinate 410,752 downwards.
CGGTGAGGGAGGTGAGGGTTTGGGACAGCTCTGCATAGTTTACGGGCATTTTGGTGTCTTGTCTGTTGAAGGCGGCCCCAAGGGGCCGCGATGAGTTTAAGGGCAAAATAAAGAAAAGTTGGTGTTGGGGGGTCAGCTACGCTCTATCGCGATGGCGGTGCCTTCGCCGCCGCCGATGCAGATCGCGGCGATGCCGCGTTTAAGGCCGCGTTTTTCGAGGGCGTTGAGGAGGGTCACCATGATGCGTGCGCCCGAGGCGCCGATGGGGTGGCCCAGCGCGCAAGCGCCGCCGTTTACGTTGACGCGGTCATGGGGCAGGCCCATTTCCTGCATAAAAGCGAGCGGGACAACGGCGAAGGCTTCGTTCACCTCCCACAGGTCGACGTCTTCTTTTTGCCAGCCGAGTTTTGCCAGCAGCTTTTGAGCCGCAGGCACGGGGGCGGTGGTGAAGCGGCCGGGGGCCTGCGCATGGCTGGCGTGGCCGAGGATGTGGGCGCGGATGGTAAGGCCCTGATCCTTGGCCGCGGCTTCGGAGGCGAGAACGAGGGCCGCTGCGCCGTCGGAGATGGAGGAGGAGTTGGCAGCGGTAACCGTGCCACCCTCGCGGAAGGCGGGCTTGAGCTGGGGGATTTTATCGGGTCGGGCGGTTTTGGGCTGCTCATCCGCATCAAGTGTTACAGCGCCCTTGCGGGAGGGCACATCGACGGCCGCGATTTCATCGGCAAAAGCCCCGTTTTCCTGCGCCTCCAGCGCACGGGCGAGGGATGCGAGCGCGTAGTCGTCCTGAACCTCGCGGGTGAACTGGAACTCCTCTGCGCAGTCTTCGGCGAAGGTGCCCATCAGGCGACCTTTGTCATACGCATCTTCGAGCCCGTCGAGGAACATATGATCCACCACCGCGCCATGGCCCAACCGCGCACCGCCGCGCATTTTGGGCAGCACGTAGGGCGCGTTTGTCATGCTTTCCATGCCGCCTGCGACCATCACATCGGTATGGCCAAGGGCGATCTGGTCATAGCCGATCATCGCGGCCTTCATGCCGGAGCCGCACATTTTATTCAGCGTCGTTGCAGGCACTTCTTCGCCCAAGCCCGCAGCAAAGCCCGCCTGACGGGCGGGGGCCTGTCCCTGCCCTGCTGGAAGAACACACCCCATCAGGACCTCGTCCACCTGTGCGGGGCCTGCGCCGTGCAATGCGGCCCGAATGGCAGCCCCGCCCAAATCGGCGGCGGTCATCGTGCTGAATGCCCCCTGAAACCCGCCCATTGGCGTGCGTGACGCCCCTGCGATCACTACTTTTTGCATATTCGATCTCCCGTTATGTGCTGGCGCTTACCGGTTGTTAGCCAATTCGTTTTAGCAATGGTCGCACGCAATCTTTGCAGGAATATAACATGGAACTTAGCAGCTCAATAGAAGCGAGCCTTCAGATCGTCACCGTGCAGGAACAGCGTATCGATGCGGCTGTGGCCTTGTCGTTCAAGGACCGGATGCGAGAATTGACGTCAGGTGGCCCTGACACCGTTTTGCTGGATCTGAACCATGTCCAGTTTATCGACTCCAGCGGGCTGGGCGCAATTGTTGCTGTGATGAAAAACCTACATGACGGCCGCAAGCTGGTGCTGGCGGGGCTGTCGCCAACGGTCGACAAAGTGTTCCGCCTGACGCGGATGGATTCCGTATTCAGCGTATTCCCCACGGTTGATGCCGCACTGGCAGCGCTGCAAGGGTGAGTCGGCACATCAAGAGTGACGCCTATGGGTGAACCACCACGCATAGCGCCCTTCAGTATCTCTTTACGCGGAGAGGAGCAGGCAGTGCGGGGCGGGCTGGCCCGCATCATGGACGCCCTTGACCCTTTGTCACTTACTCCCGATGACGCTGGCACGGTCGAATTGGCGCTGGCAGAAGCGCTCAATAATGTTGTGGAACACGCTTTGGCGACATCCACAGGCGAGACGATCATCGAGGTGCAGGGGCAGTATCGCGACAGCGGGCTGCACCTGACCATCATCGACCAAGGGCAGGAAATGCCGCAAGGGGTCGCACCAACCGCACGAGAGCCTGACCTGGATGTACCCTATGCCGACATGCCTGAGGGCGGGTTTGGCTGGTTTATGATCCACAGTCTGGCATCGCGGGTCCGATATGCCCGCATCGGGGACAGGAACCACCTGAGCCTGCTGCTGCCTGTGCGCCTTTCGTCAAATTGACGCGGACCCGAATAAGGTCATCGCAATACCTTAAACCCGCCCCAGACGCATCACAAATTTGCCATGCTTACCCGTCATACCCTTTCTTGTAGCTGCATAAAGCTTCCTTCGGCGTCGCGTTTAATTGCCCCCACCCAGTACGCGACGCCGGAGCACTTCCCCCCAAACAGCATCATTCGCATTGGCACCCCCGCCAGATCGCACTAGGTTCCGCGTGACGAGAATTTTATGCGAGGCTTTCCTGATGCGCGATTTCCATTTCCCGGGCCGTTCCCCTGTACTTGCCACAGGCGGCATGTGCGCCACATCTCACCCATTGGGGGCAAAAGCCGCGATTGATGTGCTGGAGCGGGGCGGCAACGCCATGGATGCCGCGATTGCGGGGGCTGTTTTGCTGGGGATTTGTGAGCCGCAGATGACCGGCATCGGCGGGGATTGTTTTGTCCTTTGGTCTGAAGGCGGCAGCGACAAGGTACATGCGCTCAACGGATCGGGGCGCGCGCCTGCGGCGCTGGACGCTAGCCTGCTGCGCGATGCGGGTGAGACGGCCGTGCCGCTCGGATCAGCACATGCCGTCACTATTCCGGGTGCGGTGGATGCGTTTTGTCATTTGTCCGACACCGTGGGCAAGCTGGGGCTGGATGCCGTTCTGGCCTCCGCGATCCGCTATGCCGAAGACGGCGTGGTCGTCGCACCCCGTGTTGCATTTGACTGGGCCAATGATGCGGATACGCTGCAAGGCGTGGCGCGGGACAAGTTCCTGATGAATGGCAAAGCGCCCAAAGCGGGCGACATTTTCCGCGCCCCCGGGCAGGCTGAAGTGCTGCGGCGGATTGCCCGTGAAGGGCGCGATGCCTTCTATACCGGCGAGGTTGCCGAAGATATGCTTGCCGCGCTGAATGCGGCTGGCGGGGTGCACACGGCGGATGACTTTGCCGCGGTTGCGTGTACGTCGACCGCGCCGATCAGCGGTACCTATAAAGACATCGAAGTGGTCGAGCATCCGCCAAACGGCCAAGGCGCGACCGCGATCCTGCTGCTCAACATCCTGTCACAGTTCGACATGGCGGGCATGGATCCGCTCGGCGCGCAGCGCGTGCATATCGAGGCAGAGGCGACCAAGCTGGCCTATGACGCCCGCAACCGTTTCCTCGCCGACGCCGACTATGCCACCCGCGCAGATTACATGCTTGAGATGGATACGGCCAAGCGCCTCGCCGCGTTGATTGATCCCGCAAAGGCGATGCAAAGCCCTGCGGCGCTGACAGAATCAGTACATAAGGACACGATCTATATCACGGTTGTGGACGGCGACGGCATGTCGGTCTCGCTCATCTATTCTATCTTCCACGGCTTCGGCTCTGGCATCGGGACGGATAAGTTCGGGCTGCTGATGCAGAACCGTGGTGCGGGCTTTACTCTCGAGGAAGGGCACCCGAACGAGATGAAGGGCGGCAAGCGCCCGATGCATACGATCATCCCGGGTATGGTGCGCCAGAACGGGCGCGTCATCATGCCCTTTGGCGTGATGGGCGGGGCGTATCAGTCAACGGGCCATGCGCGGTTTGCCAGCAACATCACAGATTTCGGGATGGACCCGCAGGCCGCTATCGACGCACCACGTGCGTTCACGGACAACGGTACACTGAACGTCGAACGTGGCTATTCCGATGCCGTCCGTACCGAGCTTTCGGACAAGGGCCACACGGTCGCGATCCCGAAGACCGCCATTGGCGGCGCGCAGGCGGTCAAAATCCACGAAAGTGGCGTGCTGGAGGGGGCCTCGGACCCGCGCAAAGACGGCTGTGCGCTGGGCTACTAAGGCTCAGTTCAGTTGGAAATGCAGCGGGTAGGCACCGTTTTCAAACGGGCCGAACAAATCGGAGATATCGGGGTGGTCGACAGGCTCCCCCGAATAATCCGCAACAAGGTTCTGCTCGGACACATAAGCGACGTAATAGCTTTGATCGTTTTCGGCCAGCAGGTGATAATACGGCTGGTCCTTCACGGGACGGCTGTCTTCGGGAATCGATTCGTACCATTCTTCGGTATTCGCGAATTCGGGATCGACGTCAAAAATCACCCCTCTAAAAGGGTGTTTCTTATGACGGACAATCTGGCCCAGATGATATTTTGCGCGCGTTCTAATCATTGCAAGGCGCTCCCTACCTTCGGACACGTACCGAAACAAGCTTATTTTGTCCAACAATTGCCGCTTCCTTAAAGGAAACAGTCTGTGAACTTGACACTAACCGTCCTAGAGATCGTGGCCCCTGTGTTTTTACTGGCGGGGGTCGGGTTTGGCTGGATCAAGCTGGGGTTTGAATACCGGATCAACTTTGTCACGCAACTGGCGACAACGCTGGCGGTGCCCTGCCTGATTTTCACCGCGCTGATGCAGACGCAGATTGACCCCGCCGCCCTTACCGCGCTGTCGCTGGCGACGCTGGTGGCGTATGGCGTGGTAACGGTGGTGGCGCTGTTTCTGGTGAAGGTCACAGGGTTGAGCACGCGAACCTACGCCGCGCCGATGATCTTTGGGAATACAGGCAACATCGGTCTGCCCTTGGCGCTTTTTGCCTTCGGGCCAGAGGGGCTTGGCTATGCTGTGGTTGTGTTTGCCATTATGGCGGTCTGGACGTTTACCTTTGGCATCTGGCTGGTTGCGGGGTCGGGCAGTTTTGGCAAAGTCCTCCGCGAGCCGCTGGTTTGGGCCACGCTTTTGGGCGGGCTGTTTTTGTGGCAGGACTGGCAGACGCCCAAGTTCATGACCAACACACTTGAACTGATCGGGCAGATGGCGATCCCGCTGATGTTGATCACTTTGGGCGTGGCCGTGGCGCGGCTGACACCCAAAGGCGTGGGCCGTGCGGTAGTCCTGTCAATCATTAAGCTGGTGCTGTGTACGGCCATTGCGTGGGGGGCGGGCCTTGCCTTTGATCTGGATCCCGTGGCCTTTGGGGTGTTGGTGCTGCAGGTCGCGACACCCGTTGCTGTTACCTCTTATCTGCTGGCCGAGAAATACGGCGCTGACGCGCAATCTGTGGCGGGGCTGGTTGTTGTCTCGACGCTGATCTCGGTCGGCGCATTACCGCTTCTTTTGGCGCTGGTATTATAGGATTTTACTGTAAATCGCCGCGTGGCTGCGGTATGATCGGGCAAAATATATAATAAACGACTTGAGGCGTAGGCAGATGAAAAACCCCCTTCGCGCTATGATTATCGTCCTGTTGCTGTCCAGTTGCGGCGGCTCGTCCACGACTCCGCCACGGAATCTGGACAACGCGTGTTCGATTCTCAAACAGCGCCCCGACTATCACAAAGCGTTCAAAGCCACCCAGCGCAAATGGGGCATTCCCGTTCACGTGCAGATGGCCACCATCCATCAGGAAAGCAAATTCGTCGGCGATGCGCGCACGCCCTTCCGCTATGTGCTGGGGGTGATCCCCATGGGCCGCCAGTCCAGCGCGTTCGGTTACGGTCAGGCGCTGGACGCCACATGGGACGAATACCGCAAGGCTGAAAACCGCTTCGGTGCGCGGCGCAACAAGATCAAAGACGCGACCGATTTCATGGGCTGGTATATGAACATCAGTCGCGAGCGGAACGGCATCGCGCTGTCCGATGCGCGCAACCAGTATCTGGCCTATCACGAGGGCCACACCGGCTTCCGCAAAGCCAGCTATAACCGCAAACCGTGGCTTGTGGCCGTTGCAGGTAAGGTCGAAAACAGATCGGCCATGTACCGCGACCAAATCGCGGGCTGCCGTTTGCGGTGATCGTCAAACGGATCGTCGCCAACATCGCGAGCCCCAACCCCGAGCAGACAATCGCATTCTACCGCGACCTGCTGGGGCTTGATCTGGTGATGGACCTCGGCTGGATCGCGACCCTTGCGGGGCCTGCGCCCAACGCCACCCAGATCAACATTGCCTCGGAAGGGGGATCGGGCGCGGCAGTGCCTGATCTGTCGATTGAGGTGGATGACGTGGACGCCATCTATGCCCGTGCAACCGCGATGGGTCTGAAGGTCTACTATCCGCTCACGGATGAGCCGTGGGGTATTCGACGATTTTTCGTAACTGACCCTGCAGGCAAACTGATCAATATATCAGCGCATATGGGTTAGGGGCGGCGCGTCACACCACCCCCTTTGTTCAAACGTGCGCGTCAGCGGTCGGAGCTGCCTGCACTGGTGTCGAACAATCTGTTGGACAGATTGCCGCCCTTTTTCAACTCTCCCAGAATAACCGTCGTCTGGCTGCCATTGCCGTCATTGATGATCCATTGACGCAGCTCGGGGTTGGGGCCCGTAAACTTCATCTGGATGTTGCCGTATTGCGGGTTCTCGGGGTCTTGTGCGGTGACTGTGGTGGCGGTTCCGTCATAGGCGTGGCCTGTGACCATCTTGGCCTGATTGAGGTTCACGTTCCGCGCCAGAATGATCGACAGCGGCGTGCGCGATAGCGGATAGCTTTCGGGCGGTTGGTTCGACTTGGTGTCATAGATCACAACCGTGTTGGACCCTGCCACCACCAGCCCCGTGTCGGGTGCGTTATACTCAAAACGCACACGGCCCGGGCGTTTGATATAGATCGTCCCCGTCGAGATGGTGCCATCACTGTTGATCTGCGTAAAATCCCCTTTGGCCGTGCTCATCGCGTTGAGGTATTTACTAATGCTGCCCAACGGCAGTTTGTCAGCCATGGCACCGCTTGCTGCGATGGCAATCGCCGCGCCCAGCGCAAGTGTTTTCAAAATTCGCATATCATTGTCCTGTAGCTTATTCTTCTTTGCTCAACTCAATATAGAGTGTCTTGGGTGGTTATACGATATCAACGGGAAAATGAGCATGTAGTTGCCACCATGGAACCAATGCCCTGTGCGGGTTGTTATTCTTGCGAAGCTAACAAAAACACAGGAGTTCCCCATGAACGAAGTATTTGCATCAGGTATCGACGATCAGGCCCGGCACAAGGTCGTGGGACTGCTGAACGCACGCTTGGCGGATATGATTTCGCTCACGCTTGCGGTGAAACAGGCGCATTGGACCCTCAAAGGCCCAGGATTCATCGGCGTACACGAGTTGCTGGATGATGTGGCCGAGCGGCTGCGCGAAGGTGCCGATCTTATGGCAGAGCGGACTGTCGTTCTGGGCGGTCAGGCCAAAGGCACTGTTGAAGAGGTCAGCGGCAAGACATCTGTCGCGCCCTATCCCACTGATCTGGTCGATATTGAAGGTCACGTTGCGGCACTCACCGAACGGTACAAGTCTGTAGGTGCCGCGCTGCGGGAGGCGATCGCCACAACCGCAGATGCAGGCGATGCCGTGACAGAGGACCTGTTCACCGAAGTCAGCTCGATCATCGACAAGGACGCGTGGTTCATCGGGGCCAACGCAAAGGTCTAGCACAAAAAAATGGCCCCCTTCTGAGCAAGGAGGCCATTCTCACGAGGGTGCCGGAGCGGGAGGAGGTTATCCCTGCTCTGGCACAAGTATCTCACGTTTACCCACGTGGTTGGCAGGAGAGACAAGACCCTCGTCCTCCATCTGCTCAACCAGACGGGCAGCCTTGTTATAGCCGATCGCGAGTTTGCGTTGGATATAGGAGGTGGAGCATTTGCGGTCTTTCACCACAATCTGCACGGCGGTGTCATACAGCGCGTCCTCCCCGTCGGTGTTGCCGCCAGTGTTCAGGCCCAGCACCGCGTCGATGTCGCTTTCTTTGTCATCGGACGGACCTTCTACCACACCCGAGACATAGTCAGGCTCGCCGAATTGCTTGAGGTGGTTAACGATTTCCTCAACCTCTTCGTCGCTGACAAACGGGCCGTGACAGCGCACAATTTTGGAACCACCCGCCATGTACAGCATGTCACCCATGCCCAGAAGTTGCTCGGCGCCCATTTCACCAAGGATGGTGCGGCTGTCGATCTTGGACGTAACCTGAAACGAGATCCGCGTGGGGAAGTTCGCCTTGATCGTGCCGGTGATCACGTCCACCGACGGGCGCTGCGTCGCCATGATCAGGTGGATACCCGATGCACGCGCCATCTGCGCCAGACGCTGGATGCAGGCCTCGATCTCTTTGCCCGCGACCATCATCAGGTCGGCCATCTCGTCCACGATGACGACAATATAGGGCAGCTTTTCGGGTGTGTTCTCTTCCGTCTCGAAGATTGGCTCGCCAGTATCGTCGTCAAATCCGGTCTGAACCGTACGGCTGAACATCTCGCCCTTGGCCAGCGCTTCTTTCACGCGGCCGTTGTAGCCTTCGATGTTGCGCACGCCCATTTTGGACATCTTGCGATAGCGGTCTTCCATCTCGCCCACGGTCCATTTCAGCGCGACCAGCGCCTTTTTCGGGTCCGTCACAACCGGCGAAAGCAGATGCGGAATGCCGTCGTAGACCGACAGTTCCAGCATCTTGGGGTCGATCATGATCATGCGGCATTCTTCGGGGCTTAGCTTGTATAGCAGCGACAGGATCATCGTGTTGATCGCCACGGATTTACCCGAGCCCGTCGTACCCGCGATCAAAAGGTGAGGCATCTTGGCAAGGTTCGCCACCACAGGCTCGCCGCCGATGTCCTTGCCCAAGGCAAGCGGAAGGTTCTGGTTGCCATCGCCAAAGTCACGCGACGACAGGATTTCGCGCAGGACAACCTTTTCGCGGTTCTCGTTCGGCAGTTCGATCCCGATCACGCTGCGGCCCGGCACGGTAGAGACACGCGCAGACAGCGCCGCCATGGAACGTGCGATGTCGTCGGCCAAACCGATCACGCGGCTTGCTTTCAAACCGGGCGCGGGCTCAAGCTCGTACATAGTGACAACAGGGCCGGGGCGCACTGCGACGATTTCGCCTTTGACGCCGTAATCATCCAGTACCGTCTCCAGCATACGGGCGTTTTCTTCCAACGCCTCATCGCTCAGATGCAGGCGGGGGACACTATCGACGGATTCAAGCAGGCTCAGCGGTGGCAGTTCGAACCCGGGGTGGCTGTCGTCGAACGATAGCGCGGGCTGTGCTTCGGCCTTGGCCTGTTTGCTTTGCGGCACGGGCTTGCGGGTCATTGGCATGACGACGCGCTTTGGCTCGGCCACAGGGATTTGCGGCGCGGCGGCAACGGGTGCAGCAGCTGGCATGGGTGCGGGTGCTGGTGTCGGTTCAGGCGGCGCAACGGGCAGGTCTTCGGCGACGACCTGCGGCTCGATAAAAATATTCGTCTCGTCCAGCGCGTAGTCGTCATAGGCTTCGGTCACCGCGTCATAGCTCTCGGACGGAGTGGGATCGTCGTATACGGGGGCGGGCGGTGCAGTCGGGATAACCCGCGCGGTCAGCTTTGGTTGCGGTGCGGTCGGCGCCACAGCCGCGGCGGCGGTCAAAGGCGGCTCTGCCCGCGCGGTATTGAGCAACAGCGGGTCAGGACCACGGCCCCGCCCCCGCGTCAAAGGCGCAGTCGCAGGCACATGCACGGCATTGGTGGTGCGCACGCGGTTTTTGATTACATCCGAAATCTTGGTCTTGATGCGGTCGGTATCCGGGGCTTGCACAGGCTCTGGCGCAAGCGCTGTCTCGACCAACTCAGGCTCTGGCATGACATCGGGGCGTTTGATCAGGCCGGGCATACGGGCCAACAGGCTTTTCTTGGCTTCCAGATCGGCGGCGGGGTCGGTTTCCACTTCCAACTCTGGCGCATATTCGGGCTCCGCCGCGACGACACGGCTGGAGATAATTTTGGGCATACGGGCGGCGGCAGGGGCGACCTGGGCCTCTGCGCGGGCCTCGGCCTCGGCGTATTCCGACAGTTGCTGTGCTTCGGCTTGACGCTGCGCGCGGCGCTCTGCCTGTTTGGCTTGCAACCCCTGGGCAGCACCCATCGCACCGGACGCACCACGCCCCAGAAGGTTCATCAGCATCGCATAGGCCATGATCGTGCCGACCAGCAGGAAACGACCAAAGTTCGACAATTCAGCGCGGGTAAAGCCCAGCACAAAGGCGCCAAGTGCTATGATGCCAAGGCCCATGACAAACGACATCAGCTTGACCGTGAAGGTCGACCCGATCGGCAGGATGGTCAGGATCATGCCCATCACAGTATCACCAAACAAGCCGCCCAAGCCAAAGCTGTGGGTTTGCAGCCATTCGGCATTGGGCGTCAGTGTCGCGGCATAAATCGCACCCAAAGCCATCGCAATCGGGGCAAAGATCAGACGGCCCATCGCACGTTCCTGCCCGCGGTGCAGCGCAAAGCGCAGCCCCCAGACCAGCAGCACAACGGCCAAGCCCCAAGCGCCCCAGCCCACAATCATAAACAGCGGAGCGGCAAGAGAGGCACCCATGCGCCCCAGCCAGTTTTGCGCAGGCGCGTCGGTGGCCAACATCCAGTTGGGATCATCGGGCGTGTAACTGCCGATCATCATCGCCGCCATGACACCCAGCACCACCAGCAAAACGCCCAGCAATTCCTTGCCGCGTTTCTCCAGTGCTTCCGATGTTGTGCTGTCCAGCAGCGGCTCGCGGCCGCGTGTTTGATATGCCATTACTCGTCCCTCTTAAACCGCATAAAGACAGTCGCGGATGGCCTGAAGGCCCCGCTCTGTCTCTTCTTTCGGGGCCACAAGGGCCGCTCTTATATATTTCTTGCCCGGATTTTCGACGCCGGGAACGTCTTGGGCCAGATAGCCGCCGGGCAGTACCTTGACCCCTGTTTCACGCCACAGCTTTACGGCTGCGGCCTCGTCGTCTTCCACAGGCAACCACAGGAAGAACCCCGCCTCGGGGCTGCTGTATCCCGCCACGTTGCCAAAGATACGGTCGGCGATGTCGAACTTTTCGGCATAAAGCGCACGACTTTCTTCCACGTGGGCCTCGTCTGCCCAAACGGCGGCAGCGGCTTCTTGTAGCGGCAAAGGCAAAGGCGCGCCTGCGTAGTTGCGCAACTGCTTTATCTCGCGCATGGCGTCCGCGCCCGATGCGCAAAAGCCCGACCGCAGGCCCGGCAGGTTCGAGCGTTTGCTGAGGCTGTGGAAAATTACAACGCGGTTCAGGTCCGCGCCCATCCGGTGCGCCACTTGCAACGCACCCGCAGGGGGCGTGTCGCGGTAAATCTCTGAATAACACTCATCTGCAAAAATGCGGAAATCGTGTTTTTCGGCCAGACGGATCAGGTCTTCCCAATACTGTGCGCTGGCCACAGCCCCCTGCGGGTTGGCGGGTGAGCAGATGTAGACTGCGGCGGTGCGGTCCAGCGTGGCGGTGTCCACGGCATTAAAATCCGGCAAGTGGCCCGTGGCCTCGGTCGCGTTGACCATGACGGGGTCACAATTGCCCGAGATCGCAGCAATCATATAGACCTGATAAAACGGGTTCGGCATCAGGATTGCGGGCTTCTGCCCGTTCTTTGTCTCGGGGCACAGCGCGATGACGGCATTATACAAGCCCTCGCGCGTGCCGTTCAAAGCCATGACCTGAGTGTCCGCATCCACCGGCACGCCGTAGCGGCGGTTGATCCATGCGGCGATGGCACCACGCAACGCGGGCGAGCCATCGTTGGGCGGATAGCTGTTAAAACCAGCGGCATTTTCGGCGATCACGTCAGTGACCCAAGCCGGAAACACATGTTTCGGCTCGCCAATGGTCATCTGGATCAGCGGGCCGCCCCCCTCGTGCACATCAAGAAGTGCACGCAAACGTGGCCACGCATGAGCAGGAAGGTTCGAAAACCGCTCAGGAAAATTCATCAAAACTGCCTCGGATCGGGATCGTTATCGCCCCGTTTCGTCCAAGGTAGCTTAAACGCACGGCCCCCGTCTAGGAAAATTCCGCCAGTTGTCCGCCGCTTGTGGCATTTTGGCCCGCTATGCCAGCGCCGCCTCTGCTGCAGCGCCGATCCGCAGCAATGCTGTGTCAAAATCGGGGGCGGCCAGTAGCATCAAACCACAGCTTGGCGTGGCCGTGGGCAGGGTCAGCCCGCACAGCCCCATCAGGTTGCCGATCCGCGTGTTACGCAAAGCCAGCAGGTTTTCGGTGACATAGTAATCTTCCTCGGCGTTCAACCGCTCCAGATTAGGCGGCAGGATCGGTGCAGTCGGCGCAAGGACCGCGTCATAGCCGGAGGTTGCCTGATCATAGGCCACCCGCGCCGCCTCGAGCTTGGCCCAAGCAGACACATAATCTGCCGCGCTCACATCACGGCCAAGGCGGAAACGGTTCAGGATTTCCTCATACATCTTGTCGGGCGCGGCTTCGATCACATCGCCCCAAAGGCCATAAGCTTCGGCGGTGAAAAGCTGGCCTGACAGCGCCAGCGCATCCGCGACGCATGGCACCTCGATACGGTCAATCTGCGCGCCTGCGGCCTCCAGCTTGGCCACGGCGGCCTCAAACGCGGCCTTCGGCGCATCGCGCAGATTGTCCTGCGCCACCGTATCCAGAATGGCAAAGCGCCGCCCCTTGAGCGTGGCCCCGCGCAGGTCCGGCGCCTTTGTGCCCTCCATCGCGGCTGTCAGCAGCGCCGCATCCTCGACCGAGCGGCACAGCGGGCCGATGGTGTCGAACTTCAGGCACAGAGGCACAACGCCTTCAAGGCTCAGCTTGCCGTGGGTGGTTTTCAGGCCGACCAGATCGTTCCACGCGGCAGGAATGCGGACAGAACCGCCCGTGTCCGACCCGATGCTGGCCGCCGCCAGACCAAAGGCCACAGACGCAGCAGAGCCTGAGGACGAGCCACCCGGCACGGCCCCTTCGTCATTCACGCAAGGCGGCGTGTTGGTCGAGGGGTTATAGCCAAGGCCGGAAAAAGCCAGCTCGCTCATGTGGACTTTGCCCAGACAGATAAGGCCCGCGGCGCTTGCATTCTCCAGCACAACGGCGTCGCGGTCGGGTATGCGACCTTCCAGCAGCTTGGTGCCTGCCTCGGTCACGATGCCTGCGGTGTCGCACAGGTCTTTCCAGCTGATCGGCACACCGTCGAGCAGAGACAGGCGTTGGCCAGATTGCGCACGCGTTGCCGCGGCCTGCGCTTCGGCGCGGGCACGGTCATGGGTGACGCGGGCATAGATGCGGTCGCGCAGCGGGTGCGCGTCGATTGCTTTCAAATAGGTCTCGGTCAGAGCCACCGGATCAATCTTGCCCGCCGCAATGCCGCGCCCTAAATCCGCCGCTGTCATCGTCAACCAGTCTTGCATCGCCTGTCCTTCCCCTGTGGTTCGGCAAAAGGGTAGCGACGCATCGGCACATGGACAATCCCCCGCACGAGGCGATATTGAAAGGCCATGAGTTTTGATACGGATATCGCCATCGTTGGCGGCGGTCTGAATGGCCCCGCGCTTGCCCTTGCCCTTGCGGGTGCGGGGCTGGACGTCACCCTGATTGATGCGCAGGCGGCCGCCCCGCGCAAGGAAGACGGGTTTGACGGCCGCTCCTATGCGCTGGCGCTGACGTCGGTGCGGATGCTGGAGGGGATCGGCGTTTGGGGCGCTGTGGCCGAACATGCGCAGCCGATGCTGGAGATCAAGGTCACGGACGGGCGCGCAGGCGAAGGGCCATCGCCCTTTTTCATGCATTTCGACCACGCCGAGATCGAGGAAGGCCCGATGGGCCATATGGTCGAGGACCGCCACCTGCGCCGTGCGCTGATGGATGCTGTTGCAGGAACAAGCGGCATTACCGTGATGAACGGCACAAAGGTGACGGCCCAAGCCCCCGATGGTGCGGGGATCACGCTGTCGCTGGCGGGTGGCACATCCTTGCGGGCGCGGTTGTGTGTCGGCGCGGATGGTCGCGGCTCTGGCACGGCTGTGCGGGCGGGGATCAAGCGGACGGGCTGGGCCTACGGGCAGACGGCGCTGGTCTGTGCCGTCTCGCACGCCCTGCCCCACCACGGCATCGCGCACCAGTTCTTTATGCCCCCCGGCCCGCTGGCCATTCTGCCATTAACAGATAACCGCAGCTCAATCGTCTGGTCCGAAATGGCGAGCAATGCGGCGCGCATCCATGCGCTGCCTGATGACGAATACCTTGACGTGCTACGCCCCCGCTTTGGCGATTTTCTGGGCGAGATTGCGCTGGCCGGTGCGCGTTATACCTACCCGCTCAGCCTGTCACTGGCGCATGGGATGGTGGCCGAGCGGGTGGCACTGGCAGGCGACAGCGCCCATGGCGTGCACCCGATTGCGGGCCAAGGGCTAAACGCGGGCTTTCGCGATATTGCAGCCCTCAGCGAGGTCTTGATTGACGCGCAGCGGCGGGGCGAGGATTTTGGCGCGAGCGTTGCCTTGCAGCGCTATCAGACGTGGCGCAGGTTCGACAACGCGACGCTGGCGCTGGCAACGGACAGCTTCAACAGGCTCTTCTCGAATGACAATGCGCTGATCCGTATGGCACGCGATATCGGCATGGGGGTGGTCTCTTCCCTGCCCGGCTTGCGCCGAAGCTTCATCCGCGAAGCGGCGGGCCTGAACGGCGACCTGCCCCGCCTGATGCGCGGCCTGCCCCTGTAACCCCCCAAAGCGAGGAGCGTCTTGCAAAGGGGCCGAAGACCCCTTTGAGCGAAGAGCGCCGCCTCAGTTAATTGTCCGCGCCTCATCTATCAACATGACAGGAATGCCATTGCGGATCGGGTAAGCCAGACCCGCCGAGGGCGAGACAAGTTCCTGCCGCTCGGCATCGTATTTCAACGGCTGCTGGCTACGTGGACAAACCAAAGCCTCCAACATTCTGCGATCGAATTTTACGGTTGTGTCACTCATTGCATTACCTCGCCTTCGCTGCCGCCGCGCAGGGCATATTCAATCAAGGTCATCAACGTCTCGCGCCGCGTGGTCAGGGACGGCGCCTCCAGCAACGCCTGCTTATCCTCTGCGTCGAAATCGAGCATCATCGACAAAGAGTTTATCAACAGCTCGTCATCCGCATCCTTCAGCGCCTCCCAATCCGCAGACAGGCCACGCACCTCGAAATAGCGGCCTAACGCGTCCAAAAACGGTTTGCGTTTAAATCCTGCGTCGGTCTCTTCCTCTTCGAGGTCCAGATCGAACCCCTCCCACGACACATCGCATTTGCGGTAGGGGGAAAAGCCTTCAACCTCGCGGGTCACGCGGAAACGCGACATGCCCGCCAAAGTGATCATATAGCGGCCGTCTTCTGTCTCGGAAAACTGGGTGATGCGGCCCGCGCAGCCGATGGTGTGCAGGCCGTGTCCTTCACGCCCCGGCACCACATTGGGTTGCACCATCCCGATCAAACGAGTGGAGGTTTTCAGCGCATCGTCGATCATCTGCAAATAGCGCGGCTCGAATATATGCAGCGGCAAGCGGGCGCGCGGCAGCAATAGCGCGCCGCCCAGCGGGAAGATCGGGATCGTGTCGGGCAGGTCTGCGTGTTTAATCATCTACAGCAGGTAGTGCGCGGACCCGATCAGGCAAATATCAAAGAGCTCAATTTACGGCGGCCGTTCAACACCACGGGATCATTGGCTTTTAAAGCATCAAAAATCGTGAACAGCTGCGTCTTTGCGGCGCTGTCGTTCCAGTCGCGGTCCCGTTTGAACAGATCCAGCAGATGATCCACCGCCGCCTCTGCATCGCCATTGGCATATAGCGCTTGGGCCAGATCAAACCGCGCCTGATGGTCGTCTGCGTTTGCCTCGACTGCGGCGGTCAATTCGGCAACGGGACCGGCATCCGCAGCTTGGCGGGCAAGAGCCAATTGCGCGTGGGCGGCCTCCAACTCGGGCGCTGTCGAAATTTCGATCGGGGCACCGTTCAGCAAGCCTTCGGCGTGGTCCAAAGCGCCCATCGTGATATGCGCCCGCACCATGCCGCCATAGGCAGCCGCGTGCATCGGGTCTTCGCCAAGGATGGCCTCAAACGTCTGCGCCGCGTCCTCTGCCGCGCCTTCGGCCAGCATCTCCTCTGCCGCGTCCACCGCATCGTTGAGCGTATCCGCAGGCCCTACGCCGCCCGATGCCTTCACCACGCGGTTGATAAACTCGGTCATCTCGGAGGGGGGGACAGCGCCCTGAAACCCGTCAATCGGTTGGCCCTTCCAGAAGGCATAGACCGTGGGAATAGACTGTATTTGCAGCTGGCCCGCGATGTTCTGGGCCTCGTCCACGTTGACCTTGACCATCTTCACCGCACCTTTGGCTGCGGTCACTGCTGCCTCCAGCTGCGGCCCCAGCGTTTTGCACGGGCCACACCAAGGTGCCCAGAAATCCACGATGATCGGCACCGTCTGCGATGCCTCGACCACATCGGCCATAAAGGTCGCTTCGGTCGTGTCTTTGATCAGGTCACCGGCGGGGGCTGCGGCGGAAAGGTTCAGGTCCATCATGTCTACGTCCTAGGTCTGCTAAGGGGGCGGTCTGCATCCCATATGTGGTGCGGATGCAGGTTTTCAAAGAGCCTTACGCTTAAACATCGAAAGTTGCAAAAACCGGCGCGTGATCGGATGGCTTCTCCCACCCACGCGCATCGCGCAACACGCGGCTGCCATGCGCGGCATTCGAAATGTCGGGCGTGGCCCACACGTGATCAAGCCTGCGGCCCTTGTCTGCTGTGTCCCACTCTTTGGCGCGGTAGCTCCACCAGCTGTAGAGCCGCCCGTCGGGGATGTCCTGACGGGTGACATCGACCCATTTGCCCGCATCCTGGGTCTGGGCCAATGCCTCGACCTCGACTGGCGTGTGGCTGACAACCTTGAGCAGCTTTTTGTGGTCCCACACATCATCCTCACGCGGGGCGATGTTCAGATCGCCGACGAGGATCGACTTTTGCGGTGCCTCCGCATGGAAAAAGTCCCGCATTTCAGCAAGGTAATCCATTTTCTGGCCGAATTTTTCGTTTACCTCACGGTCGGCCACATCGCCCCCTGCGGGGACGTAGAAGTTATGCACCGTCACGCCGTTGGGCAGCCTTGCCGCCACATGCCGCGCATGACCAAGCTGCGCAAAATCATGCGCGCCCGCAGGCTCCAGCGGCAGCTTCGACAGGATCGCCACACCGTTATATCCCTTTTGCCCTTCGGCAACGATGTGGCTGTAGCCAAGGGCGGTGAACGCCTCCATCGGGATTTTATCAACGGGGCTTTTGCATTCTTGCAGGCAAAGCACATCGGGTGCTTCCTCGGACAGCAGTTTGCACACAATCGGCTCACGCAGGCGGACCGAGTTGATGTTCCATGTAGCGAGGGTGAAGGACATAGGCGCGCTCCTGCGTAAAAGTCGCCGCACCATACCGCGCCGTCGCAGGGGCAACCACCGCAATCTGGACAAAAAAAGACCGGGCACAAAGGCCCGGCCAAGTCCAACAGGGAGGAAGAGTGGAACGCGCCCCCGCCACTCAAATTCGGGGAGAACAAGACAGGGAACTCATGAAAAAAACCTGCCGAGTGCTTGGTGTTACATCCCGTTAACGCACGGACGTCGGAAAAGGTTCCCGCGATCAGATCATTAATCGGTAGCCACCTGATTCCGTTACCAGCAAACGGGCGTTGGAGGGGTCGGGTTCGATCTTTTGGCGCAAGCGGTAGATGTGCGTCTCGAGCGTGTGCGTGGTCACACCGGCGTTATAGCCCCAGACCTCGTGCAGCAGCACGTCGCGTGCGACGACCCCGTCCGAGCTGCGGTGCAGGAACTTGAGAATATTTGTTTCTTTCTCCGTCAGACGCACCTTTTTGTCGTCTTCCGTAATGAGCACCTTCATCGACGGTTTGAACGTATATGGCCCCAACTGGAAGATGGCATCTTCCGATTGCTCATGCGTGCGCAGCTGGCTGCGGATACGCGCCAGAAGGACGGGAAATTTGAACGGCTTAGAGACGTAATCATTTGCGCCGGCATCAAGGCCAAGGATGGTATCGGCATCACCGTCTTGCGCGGTCAGCATCATAATCGGGCTCTTGATGCCCTGCTTGCGCATCAAGCGGCACAGTTCGCGGCCATCGGTGTCGGGCAGGCCCACATCAAGGATCAGCAGATCATAGATCATCTCTTTGGCGCGATTCATGGCGCTTGCGCCGTCGTCGGCTTCGAACACGTCAAAGTCCTCGGTCATCAGCAACTGTTCGCTCAGCGCCTCACGCAGGTCGTCGTCGTCATCTACCAACAGAATTTTCTTGAGTTGCGCCATATTGCTTCTCCAATTTCTATCTCAAAGATATGCGTCCCACAGCGCAGAGCAAGGGCATAGCTTGCCTTCTCACGGGGGCGTGTCAGATTACCGTGAAATGTTTCAATTTGCTTCGGCTTGGCCTAGGTATCATCTGAAACGAAATGATAGATTGTAACATTTGCTATGTCCTTTGCTCCTGACATCTCCGAAGTTCTTGCCCGCGCCCGCGCTGATCTGCGCATGGGCGTTCCGATTGTATTGGGTGATCTGCTGGTTCTCGCTGCAGAAACGCTCAGTGCGGCGCGTCTAAAGGATGTTATGGCGCTGGACGGTGCGGCGATGTTGGCGATCACGGCGCGGCGGGCGCAGACACTCAAGGCGCGGGCCTATGACGGCTATCTGGCGCGAATCGTCCTGCCCCGCGATGCGACGCTGGCATGGGTGCAAAGCATCGCTGACCCCGCTGACGATCTGCGTGCACCGATGAAAGGGCCGCTGGACACGGCACGCGACGGGGATGCGGTGGGCTATGATACCGCGCTGAGCCTGACCAAAGCGGCGCGTCTTTTGCCTGCCGTTCTAACCAGTCGGCTTTCGGATGGGACGGCCTTTGCGCAGGCTCACGGGCTGACCCATATCGACGATACCGCCGCCGCCGCGCATCTGCGCAACCGCAGCCCGCTACACTCTGTCATTCATGCACGCCTGCCGATGGAGGTGTCCGAGGCAGGGCGGCTGCATATCTTTCGCCCCGAAGACGGCGGCGAAGAGCATTACGCAATCGAGATCGGCCGCCCCGATCGCAGCGCGCCCGTGCTGTGCCGTCTTCATTCCGCGTGCTTCACAGGTGATCTGATGGGCAGCCTGAAATGCGATTGCGGGCCGCAACTGCGGGCTGCTTTGGCGCAGATGGGGACAGAGGGGCATGGTGTGTTGCTGTATCTCAATCAAGAAGGTCGCGGGATTGGGCTTGCCAACAAAATGCGCGCTTATTCCCTTCAGGATCAGGGGTTTGACACCGTCGAAGCCAACCACCGCTTGGGATTCGAGGATGACGAGCGGGACTTTCGACTGGGCGCGGACATCCTGCAATCCATGGGGTTTTCGCAAGTGCGCCTGCTGACCAACAACCCGCGCAAGGTGGACATGATGGAGCATTGCGGCGTCGCAGTGACCCAGCGGGTGCCGCTGGCCGTGGGTGAAAACCGCCATAACAAAGACTATCTGGCGACCAAGGCGGCAAAGTCAGGGCATTTGTTGTGACGCCTGATGACATGGTGCTGACACCGCAAGGCGTGCGCTTTGCGGGACGCATGTGGCCGTGCAGCATTGGCAAAGGCGGCATTAGCGGCCGTAAACGTGAGGGCGATGGCGCGACACCGCGGGGCACTCACCGCATTGTCGGGATGCTATACCGTCCCGACAGAATAGCGCGGCCCACCGACTGGGCAAAGCCTATCGGGCCGCTGGACCTGTGGTCTGACGACCAAAGCGACGCCGACTATAACATGATGGTCCGCGCCCCCTATGCGCCCAGCCACGAGGTGCTGCGCCGCGCTGACCCGCTGTACGATCTGGTGATTCTGACCGATTGGAACTGGCCCTATGCGGTGGCGGGGCGCGGGTCCGCGATCTTTATCCACCAATGGCGGAGACCGCTTTACCCGACCGAGGGCTGCGTGGCGTTTTCGCGCCGTGATCTGCATGCAATCGCACCGATGATCAAATACCGCACTCGGCTGATTGTCCCTTAGGCAGGCACACGCTCCCCGAAGATGGCCGAGCCCACGCGCACATGGGTCGCCCCGAACGAAATCGCTTTGGCGAAATCGCTGCTCATCCCCATCGACAGGCCGGTCAGGTCGTTGCGAGCGGCAATCTTGGCCAGCAGCGCAAAATGCATCGAGGCTTCCTCATTCACGGGCGGGATGCACATCAGCCCGCGCACAGGCAGGTCAAGAGCGCGACACTCCGCGATAAACCCGTCCGCATCGGCAGGAAGGACACCTGCCTTTTGCTCTTCTTCGCCGGTATTGACCTGAATAAACAGCTCGGGGCAGTGGCCCAGCTCTTGGGCGAGGCGGGCAAGGGTGGTGGCCAGCTTGGGACGGTCAAGGGTGTGGATCGAATCGGCTAACTCCATCGCCTGACGGGCCTTGTTTGTTTGCAGCGGCCCGATGAGGTGCAGCTGGACGCCGTCAAACGCCTCGCGGAAAGCGGGCCATTTTCCCGCCGCTTCCTGCACTTTGTTTTCGCCAAAGACACGGTGGCCCTGCTCCAGCACCTCGCGCACGCGTTCGTCTGGTTGCACTTTGCTTACAGCGATAAGGGTCACAGCATCGGCGGCACGGCCTGCGTCTGATGTGGCTTTTGCAATGGATGTGGTGATGTCGCGCAATGTCATATTTGGCCTCCTGCTTGGACGCCTAAAGATAACAGTGTCGCGCAAAAGAAAAGGGGCAGACCGAAGTCTGCCCCAAATCAGTTAGGTATCTTCGTTCAACTTAGAAGTTGAAGCGAACACCCAGGTCGAGTGCTGTCTCGTCGCCGAGCGAGCCGCCTGTGGAAACACCACCGCGAAGTGACGTGCCGCCACCCATGTCGTGGTTAAAGTCGATACCGAAGGATGTGTCATCCCACTGGTCCGCGTCTGCAACATATACTTCCACGTTTGTGGATGCGCCTACGTCAAAACGACCGGCCAGAACGATGTGATCGCCTTTTGTGCCGTTGTCTGCGTATGCCAGTGTTACGTCTGCGATACCGAAGGAACCACCAACAGATGCTGCGAACTCGGTGTCAGTTGCGTTGTCGGAGTCCTGTGCACCCAATGCGAATGTCCAGCCGTTCCATTTGTACGCGGCGTGTGCTGCGATACGGTCTGCTGTGTCGGACGCAGATACGTGTACGGAGAAATCGCCGAAGGAGTACATGACTTCTACGCCGTTGTCGCCTGAGGAACCCAGACCGCCGGAGGAGTACGCGTCGCCGCCGAAGTTGTAGGCTGTGTAGTCATAGTTGTGACCGGTCAGACCCAGGTCGATTGGGTACATGCCAGGCATGAACTCAAGCGCGCCGAAGATGTTACCAACACCAACTTCAAGACCACCGGAACGTGCGAAGTAACGAACACCGTTGAACACGGGGCGACCCAGTGTGTTTGTGTTCGGGTCCAGAGCGATTGCGCGGCGTGCGCCGGCATCGTCGCGCTCTTCGCCTTCAAGGCGAACGCGTGCACCGAAAGTCACACCAGCGTCTGATTCTGCTGTTGTGTCGATCTGCAGGCGCCAGCGGCTTGTCAGGTTTGTTTCGTCTTCACCTGAGTCGTTGGACACGTACAGGATACCAAAGCGGCCGTAGCCGCCGAATGTAACGTCTGCTGCTGCAACTGAAGCTGTGGCGACCAGAGCTGTTGTAGCGAAGAGAACTTTTTTCATGAGTTTTCCCTCGGTTGGAAATAATAGGACCCGACCGGGGAATTCCGATCTAGGTATGAGCCTCTTGTGCAGCGACCCCGCGCTTTTGGCAAGAGACGTGAAACGCCGACCCGCAAAGTGGTCATTCATGGTGCAGCTTTGCCACAGTTCCCCTTGGCGGGCGTTTTCGATGCGTACAGGACGCGCGTATATAGAGGCGTGATGCGACAGGCCCCACTTCATACTAGAGCTTGCCCAGCGGGCTTTGCTTGGGTATTGCATAAGAAAACTATGTATAAGGTGGCAGATATGGGGCGGAACACAGCTCGTAACAGTATAGTACTGGTCGCAGCGGCGCTTGCACTTGCGGCTTGCGGGGGCGGGATCAAATTCGGCGCGCCTGCGGCGGACCGTCCGGCGCAATATACAAACCCGAACAATCCAGCGAACATCGAAACCGATCCAAGCAATACGATCTGGTCGATCTTCAGCAAAAAAACCAATGAGCGCACTGTTCTGGTGAACAAGTATCTCTGGAGTGCCTCACTCGAAGTTCTCAACTTCCTGCCGATCCAGACGGTTGATCCGTTCACAGGCGTCATCGTGACGGGCTATGGCACACCACCCGGTGGTGGTCGCGCCTACCGTGCGACTGTTCTTATTGACGATCCCGCGCTTGACGCACGCTCGCTCAACGTGGCGCTGCAATCACGCGGCGGTGCCGTCAGCGCCGCAACCAGCCGCGCGGTTGAGGATGCGATCCTGTCGCGTGCACGCGAGCTGCGGATCACCGATAACAAACTGTAAACGCCCCACTCTATTTCTTGCTAATATCCGACGCCGGGCTTTGTGATGACCACACGTCCGGCGTTGCTGTGTAAAAAGGCCCGCCCATGACCCGCTATTCCCCGTCCGAGATCGAAGCCCGCTGGCAAGCCACATGGGACAAGCACGAGATCTTCAAGGCCGTCCGTTCCGCCGATAAGCCCAAGTATTACGTGCTCGAGATGTTCCCCTACCCTTCGGGGCGCATCCACATGGGCCACGTGCGCAACTATACGCTGGGTGACGTGATTGCGCGTTACAAGCTGGCGAAAGGGTTCAACGTGTTGCACCCGATGGGCTGGGATTCGTTTGGTCTGGCCGCTGAAAACGCCGCCATGCAAAAGGGTATCCACCCCGGGACATGGACCTATCAGAACATCGAAGACATGAAGAACCAGATGAAGCCCTTGGGCTTTTCGCTGGATTGGTCGCGTGAGATCGCGACTTGTCATCCCGACTACTACCAGCACCAGCAGGCCATGTTCATCGACATGATCGAGGCTGGCCTGATCTACCGCAAGAACGCCATCGTGAACTGGGATCCCGTCGATATGACCGTTCTGGCGAACGAACAGGTCGAACAAGGCCGCGGCTGGCGCTCTGGTGCCTTGGTCGAGCGGCGCGAGCTGACGCAATGGTTCTTCAAAATTTCAGACTACTCGGACGAACTGCTGTCCGCGCTGGACACGCTTGAGAACTGGCCCGCCAAAGTGCGCCTGATGCAGGAAAACTGGATCGGGAAATCACGCGGTCTGCAATTTGCCTTCTCTACCGTCAACGCCCCGGACGGCCACGACCAGATCGAGGTCTATACAACCCGCCCCGACACGCTGCTGGGCGCGTCCTTTGTCGGCATCTCGCCCGATCACCCGATTGCAAAGCTGTTGGAGCGTGACAACAAGGACGTGGCGGATTTTGTTGCGGAGTGTCGCAAGGGCGGCACCACCGAAGAAGCGATCGAGACAGGTGAGAAGCTGGGCATGGATACCGGCATCCGCGTGCGCCATCCTTTCGACACCAGCGCCGAGCTGCCCGTTTATATCGCGAACTTCATTCTGATGGATTACGGTACGGGTGCAATCTTTGGCTGCCCTGCCCATGACCCGCGTGATTTTGAATTCGCGACCAAATACGACTTGCCCATCATCTCGACCTATCTGCCCTCCGAGGAGGCAGATGAGACGTTGACCGAGGCTTATGTCCCTCAGAAAACCGAAAAGGTTTTCTACAACCGTGGTTTCGCGGGCGAGCAGTGGCAGACGGGCCTTGAAGCGATCGACGCAGCCATTGCCTTTTGCGAAGCCCAAGGCGTGGGCCAAGGCGTCACCAAGTTCCGCCTGCGCGATTGGGGCCTGTCGCGCCAACGCTATTGGGGCTGCCCGATCCCCGTTGTGCATTGCGACGACTGCGGCGTAGTGCCCGAGAAGAAAGAGAACCTGCCCGTCAAATTGCCCGAAGACGTCACCTTTGACATTCCGGGCAACCCGCTGGACCGCCACACCGACTGGCGCACAACCCCCTGCCCGTCCTGCGGCAAGGACGCCCTGCGCGAGACGGACACGATGGACACGTTTGTCGATTCGTCATGGTACTACGCCCGCTTCACCGCGCCCCATGCCGATACGCCCACGGTCATGGAAGACGCCGAATACTGGATGAACGTCGACCAATATATCGGCGGCGTCGAGCACGCGATCCTTCACTTGCTCTATGCCCGCTTCTTTGCCCGCGCGATGCAGATCACCGGCCACTTGCCCAAATCCGCGGTGGAGCCTTTCGACGCGCTCTTCACCCAAGGCATGGTGACCCACGCGATTTATAAGTCCGAGAACGCCGAAGGCCGCCCCGTGTTCCACTACCCCGAAGATGTGGATCTCAAAGGCGATCAGGCGTTCCTGAAAGAAGGCGGCGCCGAGCTGGAGGTGATTCCCTCGGCCAAAATGTCGAAATCCAAGAACAACGTGGTCGACCCGCTCAACATCATCTCCGCCTTTGGCGCAGATACGGCCCGCTGGTTTGTCCTCAGTGATTCGCCCCCCGAACGGGATGTGGAATGGACCGCTTCCGGAGCGGAAGCCGCCTATAAACACCTCTCCCGCGTGTGGAACATCAGCGACCGGATCGCCGCGATGAGCGACGAAGCCGAAGGCGCGGACAGCGAAGAGCTTCTGAAGCAGATGCACAAAACCACCCACGACGTGACGATGGCGATTGAGTCCTTCGGCTTCAACGCCGCCATCGCCAAGCTCTACGGCTTCACGGCTACCTTGCAAAAGTCCAAAGCCTCCAAAGCTGCCCAGCGCGAGGCCATCATGACCCTCGCCCAACTCATGTCCCCCATGACGCCGCACCTGGCCGAAGACATCTGGGCCACCCAAGGCGGCGAGGGTTTGATTGCAACTGCCCCGTGGCCCGTCGCGGACGAGGCGATGCTGAAAGACGATACCGTCACCTTGCCGATCCAAGTCAACGGCAAACGCCGCGGTGAGATTGCAGTCCCCGCCGACATGCCAAAAGACGAGGTTGAGGCACTGGCCCTTGCCCATGAGGCCGTGATCCGTATCCTCGACGGCGGAACACCCAAGAAGGTGATCGTTGTGCCGGGGCGTATTGTGAATGTCGTTGTTTAACCGCAGATCCTTGCTTGCGCTGCCGCTGGCGCTTGCCGCTTGCGGCTTTACGCCTGTCTACGGCCCCGACGGTGCGGGTGCCAAACTGCGCGGGCAGGTCTTGGTGCAGGAACCCTCGACCCAAGCGGGCTATCTGCTGACCCGTCATCTGGAGACGCGGCTGGGCCGCAGCGGCAGCACGGCGCGTTATGCGCTGGATACTGTCATCCGTCTGGACGAAGACGGGCTTGCCATCAACGCGGCGGGCGACATTACGCGGTTTAACCTGATTGGCATCGTCGAATACGCGTTGCGCGACACGACCACAGGCACGGTTGTCACCTCGGGGCAGGTCGAAAACTTCACCGCCTATTCCGCCACAGGATCAACCGTGGCCACCCTCGCAGCCGAAAGCGACGCGGTTGAGCGGTTGATGGTGATCCTTGGCAACCAGATCACTGCGCGGCTCTTTGCGACCGCCTTACCCGCATGAAACTGGGCCGCCGCGACGGGCAGGCGATGGTCGTCAAGCCACCAAAAGATAAACTGGGCCTGCTGCTTTATGGTGGCGATGCCATGCGCATCGCGATCAAGCGGCAGGAATACCTGAAGGCCTTGCTGGGCCCGACCGCAGACGAGGAAATGCGCCTGACCCGCATCCCCGCCGCCGACTTGCGACGCGAGCCTGCGTTGTTGATGGACGCGATCAAAGCTGTCGGCTTTTTCCCTGGCCCCCGCGCGGCCTTTGTCGAGGGCGCGACCGAGCTTGTCGCCCCGATCATTCTGGAGACGATCAAAGACTGGCAACCGGGTGACGCGCAGATTGTGATCACAGCGGGCGATCTGAAAAATACCTCAAAACTGCTCAAAGCGTTCGAGAGCCACCGCGAAGCCTATGCATGGGGCATCTTCGACGACCCGCCCGACCGCGCCGAGATCGAGCGCCTTCTGACCGACGCCAAGCTGCAAACCGACGGCCCTGCCATGGCCGCGCTGGAGGAACTGGCACGCACCCTTGATCCCGGTGATTTCCGCCAAACGCTTGAGAAACTCTCGCTCTATAAACTTTCGGATGCGGGCAACGCGGTGACCCCCGATGACATCGCCGCCTGTGCGCCTGCCTCGGTCGAGGCGGGAGTGGATGACATCCTGAACATCGTGGCTGAAAAGCAATCGGCGCAGATTGGCCCGATGATGCGCAGGCTGCAAAGCCAGGGGGTGAATGCGGTAACGCTCAGCATCATGGCGATGCGCCATTTTCGCACGCTGCACCGCGTGGCGTGTTCGCCCGGTGCGCCGATTTACGGCGTGCGTGACCGTGACCGCGTGACACGGCAATCGCGTGACTGGGGGATGCACAAGCTTGAAGGTGCGTTGGGGATGTTGACCGACACCGATCTGCAACTACGCTCGGCAGGGCAAACCGCGCCCGCCTTGGCGATCATTGAGCGGACGTTCATTCGGCTGGCCATGTATGGTGCCAGCAAAGGGTAACAGAAAAGGAATTGTGCTTTGTATAAGGTAATCGGCGGCGTCAAAACCCGCGCCTTCCGCGTGATGTGGATGTTGCAAGAATTGGGCCAACCGTTCGAAGTGGTGCATGCCGCGCCCCGCTCGGACGAGGCAAAGGCGTTCAACCCGACGGGCAAAGTGCCTGCCTTGCTGGACGGAGACGCATTGCTGACTGATTCTGTAGCGATCATGCAGTATCTGGGCGACAAGCACGGCGGATTGACCGCCCCTGCGGGAACAATCGCACGGGCGCGTCAGGACGCAATGCTGTTCTGGTTGATTGACGAATTCGACGCGATTCTTTGGGCCGCGGCCAAGCACAGCTTTGTCTGGCCCGAAGACATGCGCGTGCCAGAAATCAAACCCAGCCTGAAGGCCGAGTTTGCCCGCGCCGCGAAAGTGCTGAGTGACAAGCTCGACGGGCCGTTTCTGATGGGTGACGAGATCACCGTGCCAGACCTGTTGGCCGTGCATTGCATCAACTGGTCCATCGGCGCAGGCTTTGATCCTGTGGATGACAAACTGGGTGCCTGGGCTGCGGGCCTGCGCAAGCGCGAGGCCTTCAAAGCGGTCCGCGCCCTCGATCCGGTCTAGAGCGCTGCCAGTCGGGCCGCCGCGTGGTGGCCCGCCCACGCCCCTGTCGCCAGACAGGCCGTAATCAGGTAGCCGCCTGTCGGTGCTTCCCAATCCAGCATCTCGCCCACAACATAGGTGGCGGGAACCGCACGCAGCATCAGCGCATCGTCAACTGCCTCCTGGGTCACGCCACCCGCGGTCGAGATCGCCTCGTCCATCGGGCGCAGCCCTGCGTGGCGCAGCTCAAGCGCCTTGATCACCCCCGCGAGGGCGGCAGGCGCCGAGGGCAAAGGCATCGCCATCTCTTGCAGCACTGCGATTTTGGCGGGATCAAGTTTAAGTGTCTTGCGCAAATGGTTGGTCAGCGTCGCCTTGCCGCGGGGTTTGGCCAGCTTGGCCGCAAGCGCATCTTCGGTCTGGTCGGGCATCAGATCCAGCACCAGCGCATGACCCTCACGCACACCCCGTGACACCGAATAGACGCCGCCGCCTTCCAGACCCTTGCGCGACAACACCGCTTCGCCGCGTGACTGGTATGGCCCGCTGCGCAGCCCGATATTCTTGAGCGCGGTACCCAGATGTTTGCCCATATGCGTGGACCATTCCACCGCAATGCCTGCATTCGCTGGCGCAAAACCCGCCAGCGCCACGCCTTGCGCGGCCAGTATCGGGGCCCATGCGCCATCTGATCCCAACCGCTGCCAGCTTGCACCGCCCAGCGCCAGCATTGTCGCGTCTGCCGCGATGGTCTGACCGCCTTCGGGCGTATCGAACATCAGAGCCGCAGCATCGTCCCATCCGGTCCAGCGCCAGCGCGTGTTAAACGTGACACCCAAACCTTCTAACCGCGCCAGCCATGCGCGCAGCAAAGGCGAGGCCTTCATCGCCACAGGAAAAACGCGGCCCGTGGTGCCTGTAAAAAGCGGCTGCTCCAATTCCGTCGCCCATGCCTGCACGGCATCGGGATCAAAAGCGTCGAGCATTGGGGCAAGCCACGGCGTTCTCTCAGAATAGGCAGCGTGAAACGCCTCTGCCTGCTCAACCTTGGTGAGGTTCAAACCGGATTTGCCCGCCATCAAAAACTTGCGGCCCACCGATGGTTTGGCATCACAGACGGTGACCTGTACGCCCGCTTGCGCCAGAGCCTGCGCAGCCATCAGACCCGCAGGGCCTGCACCAATGACGATTGCCGTGCTCACTCGGACGCGGGTGTGGCTGTTGGAAAGCCACCTTTGATCTCAACCACACGCTGGGGATAGGGGATGGTGATGTTGTTGTCGCGCAGCGCGTTCCAGATCAGGAACAACACATCGGAGGTGTATTTGTTCGGCCCGTCGTCGATCCCGTTCACCCAGAACTCGACCGCGAAGTTGATGCCGCTGTCGCCAAAGCCGCGCAATTCGCAATCGGGCGGATAGGGGGCTGCCAGCACTTCGGCGTGTTTGGAGACGGCGGCTTCGATGATGTCGGGCACAAGGTTGATGTCGGTGTCATAGCTGACCGAAAATTCGGCCTCATAACGGTTGGCCGACCCCGAGTCAGAGTAGTTCACCACCCGCGTTGTGATGAAGTCTTCGTTCGGGACCACAATCCAGCGGCCATCGTAGGTTTCCAGAATCGCGGCACGGGCCGTCATCTTGACGATGGTCCCCGCCTCGCCGCCGTCCAGCTCGACGTAGTCGCCCACGGTGGCCTGCCCTTCGACCAACAGGATCACACCCGAGATGAAGTTCGAGGCGATCTTTTGCAGACCAAAACCCAGACCAACACCAATGGCACCACCCAAGACAGCCAGCGCGCCCAGATTGATGCCCATCACGTTCATCAAGATCAGGAACGCGGCGCCAAAGATCATGAACTCGACCAGCTTCATCAGCAGTTGGCGCAGCGACGGGCGCATTTCCTGCTTCTCAATCAGGGCCGAGGTTTGCCCGTTCGACCACTGCCCCAGCCAGAACAGGATCGACCCCGCAATAACGCCGCGCACAATCGCCATCAGCGAAAATTTGATATTGCCCACGCCAACGACAGTATCTGTCAGGGTGGCACTGACCAGATCGAGCAAGCCAAACGCGTAAAGCGCGGCGATCGGGATCAGGATGAACTTGCCCAACACCTTCAGGAACGGATCTTTCAGGATGTCGCGCACAAAGGTCCGCACAGCAAGGAACATGAACAGGCGTTTGCCAAAGGCAATCACCGCACCGCTGTCGAAAATGGATCGAACGATCTGTTCGCCAATCCCCGTCAGCGCATAGGCCAGCAGCGGCAGGATCAGCGGCAGGAACTGCAACACAAACAGGCGCGGCGCGGTGAACAGGTTCTGCTTTTCACGCGGGTCGATCAGCCGCGCCAGCATCGGCCGCAGCTTGCGCGAGATCAGAACCGCCAGCACATAGGCCCCGACAAGAATTGCGAACTGCGACCAGGCCGCAGGACTCAGCAGCCAGCCCATCGCCAGATCATAGCCCTGAAGGCCGTAACCTGCGATCTGCTGAACGATAGGAGGGTATTGGGTAAGATCGAAATTCATCACAAGGCCCTTGTTTTGCGTATCAACCGCCATACCCTATTGGCGCACACAAAGCGGAGGATCAAGTGGCACGTGCTGCATACCCAGACAGGGAAGACCCGCTTTGCCCGTTATGTGCGCGACCAATTCCCGAGGACGTACCGCAAAGCGTGCATCACCTGATCCCCAAGCTCAAAGGCGGCAAGGGCGGGCCGACCGTGCTGATGCACCACATTTGCCACCGCGAGATCCACGCAACTCTGACCGAGGCAGAGCTGGCCCGCGATTACCACACGCCCGAAGCCCTGCGCGCCCATCCGCGGCTTGCAAAATTCGCCGCTTGGGTGGCAAAGCGCCCGCCGTCTTTCCGCTCAAAAACCGCGGGGGGGATGCGCAAACGGTGAACCTGTGCTAGGGGCTGGGGTAATGCGCCCGAACGGGCCGACACCTTACAGGAGACTATCATGCGTATCGTTTTTGTCCTTGCTTCCCTGCTGATGCTTGCTGCGTGCGACGTGCCTTTTGTGCCGTTGATCTAAACGCTAACGGCACATCGCCTTGATCCCTCGGGCAATCTGCGCGGGGGCGGCGACCGTATCGGCGCATAGATCATGCGCTGCAGCCATCAGGTCATCGCCCTCTATGATCCGGTCAATCAGGCCGAAGGCCAGTGCCTCGGGCGCAAGGATTTTCTGCCCTCCCATCAGGATAAGCTTGGTCCGAGACGGACCAATCAGGGCCGCCATGCGTGCAGGGTCACTGGGTTGCGGCAAAAAGCCCAGCTTCATCACGGGATAGAAAAACTTGGCCGTTGGCACCGCGATGCGGATGTCGCAGGCCAGCGCCATGCCCATCGCGCCACCAGCCAGCGTTCCGTTCAGCGCCGCAATGGTCAGGCCGGGCAATGCTGCAATCGCGCCCGACAGCCGCTCCCATAGGTCCGAAACTGCAAGGCCTGCGCGTGCGGCCTCCAGATCGGCGCCTGCGCTGAACACCTTGCCGTGGCCTGTCAGGATTACGGCCCGCGCCTCGCCCGCGCTTTCCATGATCTCGCAGAGCTTGATCAGCATGTCTTCGGTCAGCGCGTTGGCCTTGTCAGGCCGGATCAGCGTGACGGTCCAGATGCCTGCGTCTTTGCTCAGATCAATCATATCAGGCCCACCGCACGGCGGATGGTATCCTCGCGCAGCGAGATTTCGTCGCCGCAGTAGCCGTCCGCCTCGGGGCTGCACATCCACAACAGGCATTTCGCGGGCCAATCGGCGGGGATGTGATCCTCCCAATTAAGCTGGCTGACGGGGTTGATGCCGGATGCCTTGATGACCCGCTGCATTTGCGTGGCTACTGTGCCGGGGGACAGACCGATGGCGCGGATGCCGTTGGCGGCTTCCTCCAGATGAAGCGAGCGGTTCATCATATTTACTGCCGCTTTGGATGCACAATAGGCGCTCCATCCTTCAATCGCGTTATGCGCCGCGCCCGAGCTGATGGTCAGGACCGAACCGCCGCCATTCGCCTTCATCGCGGGCAAAGCCGCGTGGATGCCGTTGAACACACCTTTGACGTTGATGTCGATCAACTGGCCCCATGCATCGGGGTCTGCACCGCCCAGATCGCTGATCGGGTCAACGACACCTGCGTTATTGATCAGCACATCGACGCTGCCGAATGCTTGCATTGTGGTGGCCACTGCCGATGACATCTCGCCGTAGCGTGCAACATTGCACGGAATCGCGATTGCCTGCTTGCCGATCTCGCCTGCGAGTGCTGCGATGTCGTCCTGGGACCGCGCCAACAGCACGACATTGCCGCCTGCATTGGCGAAAACCCGCGCAGCCTCGGCGCCGATGCCACGGCTGGCCCCTGTAATCATTACTGTTTTGCCAGTCATATCCATGTGAAATCTCCTTGTAATTGGGGGTTATGTCCAATTGTTACCCGCAAGGTAGCGCGGCAATCGTCGGGCCACCACCCTGCGCCTTGGCCCTCTTGACCCGACCAGCGGTATGCAGGACCTTTAGAGGATAATTTTACGTCAGGAACTTACCTAATGTCGCATTTCAACGCTTCGCTTTTTTCCTCGGTGCTTGCCGTGTCCCTTTCTGGGACTACCGCGTTTGCCGATCTGGCGCCTAGGGACGTCTGGGGCGACTGGCGCGCCTATCTGGAGGGGATGGGATACGCCGTCACCGCGACCGAAGCCACCAATGGCGACACCCTGAACATCAGCGACATCACGGTGCAGATCGCAGGCGGCCCCGACGTCGAGACGATGATCCTGCGCCTGCCGCCCTTGCAATTCGCTGAACTCAGCGGGGGGCGTGTCGAGGTTGTGATGTCTGAGACCATGCCCCTCGAGGTCGAGATTACGCCCAAAAGCACCAAACGTCTGGCCAAGGCACAGCTGACCTATACCCAAAGCGGCCACAGCATGATCGCCAGCGGTGATCCCGATGCCATCGTCTTTGACTATACCGCCGATGCGTTCAACCTGTCGCTGGGTTCGCTAAGCGTGGACGGGACGGTGTTTGACCCCGCTACGACACGGTTTTCGCTCGGCGGTACGGCCCTGCAATCGCAGACCCAAGTCACCGCCGGCGAGGTCCGCAGCTATGACCAGAACATGCAGATGGGTCAGGTGACCTATGACATCTTCTTCAAAGACCCCGCGCAGGTCGAGACGATGATGATGAAAAGCACCCTAGAAGAGGTCGTCTTTGCCGGTACCAGCGTTTTGCCCGTGCAGGAAATCGCGCAGGCGCAAAACCTCGCTCCGCTGATCGCGGCGGGCTTTGCCTTTGACGGGACGTTCTCGACCAAGGCGACCGAGACCCAGACCGAGATCACCTCGGATGAAGGGGCATCGAAATTCAAAACCGGATCGCAGAACACGCAACTGGCGGTGGCCATGGGCGCCGATGGGGTCAGCTATGATGTAACGACCCAGCAGGTGCAGGTCGGTGCGCAGCTTGCGGGGATACCGTTCCCCTTGTTTGTCGAGATGGCAAGCGCGGGCATGAAGATCAAAGCGCCGGTGATGAAATCCGATGCGCCGCAGGATATCGCCGTGGGCTTCGACCTCACCGATTTTACGATGTCCGACATTATCTGGGCGCTGTTTGATCCATCAGCGCAACTGCCCCGCGATCCGGCGACCATCGCGCTGGACCTGACCGGCAAGGCCAAAGTGCTGCTCGATGTTTTTGACCTGCAACAGGCAGCCGACGCGAAAGTCCCCGCCGAGCTGAACGCGCTCAGCATTGACCGTCTGGTTGTCGATGCCGTGGGCGCCAAGCTGGAGGCGCAGGGGGCGGCCACGTTTGACAACACCGACAAGACCACACTGCCCGGTTTTCCAAAGCCAGTGGGCGATATTACTGTGAACCTCGCGGGAGCAAACGGGTTGATGGACAAATTGGTAGCGATGGGGCTGCTGCCTGCACAACAGGTTACGGGGGCGCGGATGATGATGGGATTGTTTGCGGTGCCAGGGGATGCGCCTGATACGCTGACCTCGAAAATCGAATTCAACGAGGCGGGGCAGATTTTGGCCAACGGGCAGCGCGTTAAATAGATCGCTTCTTAGGCAAAACATAAAGGCGGCCCCGTCGCGGGCCGCTTTTCTTTTGGGCTGGACCCTTGCGGGAGCTGGGCCTCGCCGCTACCTCTGGTCCTCGATCAGGAGACATATATGACCCAATCCCTTGAGGCGCTGACCGCGCAAATGCTGGATGCTGCGCGCAGCGCAGGTGCCGACACTGCCGATGCAATTGCCGTTCGGGGGACCTCCCTGTCGGTGGATGTGCGCGGCGGCGCGTTAGAGGAAGCGCAGCGCGAGGAAGGCACTGACATCGGCCTGCGCGTGCTGATCGGGCAGCGCAGTGCGATT
This sequence comes from Sulfitobacter aquimarinus, assembly GCF_040149565.1. Taxonomy (NCBI): domain Bacteria; kingdom Pseudomonadati; phylum Pseudomonadota; class Alphaproteobacteria; order Rhodobacterales; family Roseobacteraceae; genus Sulfitobacter; species Sulfitobacter aquimarinus. The sequence goes on along the minus strand of NZ_JBEFLO010000003.1, from coordinate 377,083 downwards.
GTCTCGTCCTCGGACACCTCGCCCGACACGTTGGCGCAGATGGCGCAGCGTGCCGTGGCCATGGCGAACGAGGCCCCCGAAAACCCCTATGCCGGACTGGCCGACGCCGCCCAAATCACCCAAAGCTGGGATGCAGACGCGCTAGAGCTTTTTGACCCGACGCCCGAGCCAGCCCCCGCCGACCTCCAACAAGATGCCGCCGAAGCCGAGGCCGCCGCGCTGGACGTGGCAGGCATTACCCAAGTTCAATCCTCCAGCGCAGGATATGGCGCCCGCGAAGTTCATCTTGCCGGCTCCAACGGATTTTCAGGCGGATACCGCCGCAGTGATCGCGGCCTTGGCTGTGTTGCCATTGCAGGCACCGGCACGGGGATGGAGCGCGATTACGACGGCGACAGCCGCATCTTTCAAAACGATCTGCGCAGCGCGTCCGAGATTGGCACAACCGCTGCCACCCGCGCCTTGCAGCGCCTTGATGCGCGCAAACCGCCCACGGGCGCATTTCCTGTCTTATTCGATGAACGCATCGCCTCGACCCTGATCGGGCATCTGTTGGGCGCGATTAACGGCAGCGCAATTACCCGCGGTGCCTCGTTCCTGCGCGACGCCATGGGAGAGCAGGTCCTGCCCGAGGGGCTGTCCCTGATCGAAGACCCCCATCGCCCGCGCATTGGTGGAAGCCGCCCGTTTGACGCGGAATTCCTGCCCACCAAAAAGCGTGCGATTGTCGAGAACGGCGTCTTGCAGGGCTGGACGCTTGATCTGGGGACGGGGCGTCAGTTGGGCCTGCCGTCCACGGGCAATGCCGCTCGCGGGACCAGCGCGGCCCCCTCGCCCAGCAGTTGGAATGTGGCACTGACCCAAGGGACGCACAGCCGCGAAGACCTGATCCGCGATATGGGAACGGGCTTGCTTGTTACCTCGATGATCGGGTCGACGATCAACCCCAACACAGGCGATTATTCGCGCGGTGCGGCTGGGCTTTGGGTTGAGAACGGGGAAGTGACCCATGCGATCAACGAATGCACAATCGCGGGCAATCTGCGCGACATGCTGCGCGCCATGATCCCCGCCAACGACGCACGCACGCATCTTAGCCGTGTTGTGCCTTCTATTCTGGTGCCGGGGATGACCATTGCCGGCAGCTGACCTTCCCCTGCTGATTGACGCGGCGCGCATGGCAGGCCGCGTCGCCACCAGCTTTGTCGGATCAGCGGCCAAACGCTGGGACAAACCCGGCGGTGCAGGCCCCGTGACCGAGGCTGATCTGGCCGTCAACGACATGCTTGAGCAGGTCTTGCGCATGGCGCGGCCCGACTACGGTTGGCTGTCCGAAGAAACCGAGGACGACACCGACCGTTTGTCCCGCGACCGTGTGTTTATCGTTGACCCCATCGACGGCACCCGCAGTTTTACCGAAGGCGCAAACACATGGGCGCATGCCTTGGCGGTTGCCGAGAAGGGGCAAATCACCGCTGCTGTCATCTTCCTGCCCATGCGCGATCTTCTGTATACTGCATCACATGGCGGCGGCGCCTATCTGAACGGCGCGGCCATCACCGCCTCGGACGTGGACGACTTCGGCGGTGCCACGATCCTTGCCGCAACGCCCGTCATGGCCCCCGATCGCTGGAGCTGTGGCGTCTGCCCGCCGTTCAAACAAGCCTACCGCCCCTCGCTTGCCTATCGTTTGGGTCTGGTGGCGCAGGCACGGTTTGACGCGATGCTAACCCTGCGCCCCAGTTGGGAATGGGACATCGCCGCTGGTGCGCTAATCGTTGCCGAGGCGGGCGGTACCATTACCGATCAGCGCGGCGCCCCGTTGGATTTTAACCGTGTCGATCCGCGTTTGGACGGTGTGGTTGCGGGTGGTGCGGCGCTTCACCGTGCCGTGATATCAGAACTGGCTTAACCGCTTAACCGCGTGCTGCCTTGACGCGCCCTACCTGCGGCGTGCAAACACGACAGCAACACAACATAAGGACGGACCCCTATGACCCAACGCTTGCACCTTGTCTTTGGCGGCGAACTGGTAACCCCCAGCGAGAACATCTTCAAAAACGTCGATGACCTGCATGTGGTCGGCATCTTTCCCAACTATGCGGCAGCCTATGACGCATGGAAAAACGAAGCGCAGCGGACAGTGGACAACGCGCACATGCGCTACTTCATCGCGCATCTTCACCGCCTGCGGGACGAAGAAGCGGCAGCCTCCTCTACCGAAGAACTCGGCTAAGGGCACCGTGCCGCGTGATGCAGTCTCTGGGTCTTTCGGCGTATCGCGCAAACGCACGGCAGGGTGATGCACGCCTGCCAGACTTCCCGTGCGCGCGCCCCGAAGGGGAGCTTTTGTGGATCCACTGCCCCGAGGCAGACGCGTTTCTGGCGATACAGGACCTTGCCCAACGCCAGATCGCCATAAGGCCAAACCTGTCTGTTCTGATTACCGTCGCCCCCTCGACACGCGGCACAGAATGGCAGGCTGAAACCCAGCCTGACGGCATCATCCTTGCGCGGATCGGGGATGATCATCCCGACGTTGTGTCCGCCTTTGTCGGCCACTGGGCGCCTGATTGTTGTGTCTGGGCGTGGGGCGGGCTGCGGCCCAATCTTTTGCTCAAAGTGGCCGAAACCAATTGCCCCCTGTTCTTGATCGATGCGGATGTGAGCGGCTTCAACAGCAAGCGCGAGCGGTGGCTGCCCGGCGTTGTGCGCAGCCTGCTGCCCTTGTTCATGGCGGTTTTCACGCGCACGCCCGCCGCTGCGACGCGGCTGATCGAATTGGGCCTAAGCCGCGAGGACGTCGAAGTGACAACCTCCCTGCAAGCCAGCGGCGCCGTCCTTCCGTGCAACGAGTCGGACCTGGCCGATCTGTCTGCCACATGTGTCGGGCGCTCAATCTGGTTTGCCAACGGCGTGCAGCGCGAAGAGCTGAACACCGTGCTGGCCGCGCATCGGCAGGCGCTGCGGTTTTCGCACCGCTTGTTGCTTGTGCTGCGCCCTGCCGGAACGCTTGATCTGGACGAAGCGATCGCCCTGACACGCGAGCAGAATTTCCGCGTCCTCAGTTGGGATGACGGACATTTCCCCGATGAGGCCACACAGGTTCTGATCACGCAGGACGTGCGCGAAGCGGGGCTTTTCTACCGCATTGCGCCGGTATCGTTTTTGGGCGGATCGCTTGTGGCCGGACAAGAGGGTGTTGACCCGCTTGAGGCAGCCGCCCTTGGCTCGGCAATCCTGTATGGTCCCCGTGTGGGGCGCAATTTGAACAGCTATTCCCGCCTTGCAACGGCAGGGGCGGCACGCATCATCAATGACAGTGCTGCGTTGGGGATGGCGATCTCTCGGTTGACGGCACCGGATCAAGCGGCGGTTATGGCCCATGCGGGATGGGACACGGTAAGTGCGGGCGCTGCGCTGACCGACCGTATCACCGACCGTGTGCAAGACGCGCTGGATATCAAAGCGGGGATCGGCTGATGCGCGCGCCTGCCTTCTGGCATCAAAAACGCGTTGGCCTACGGGCGCGCCTGTTGCAGCCCTTGGGCATGCTTTATGCACGCGCAACGGCGCAGCGTTTGGAGAAAGGTCCGCGCTTGCGCCTGCCCGTGCCTGTGATCTGTGTCGGCAACATCAATGCAGGCGGCACTGGCAAAACACCCACCGTCATCGCGGTGGTTGAAAGGTTGCGCGACAGCTACCTTGAGCCGCATATCGTCTCACGCGGGTATGGTGGCACATTGGAAGGCCCCGTGCAGGTCGACCCCGCCCGCCACACCGCCGCGCAAGTCGGGGACGAGCCGCTGTTGCTGGCTGCCTTTGCCGAAGTGTGGGTCGCCAAGGACCGCGCTGCAGGGGCAAAAGCGGCCGTGGCAGCAGGCGCCAAAGCCGTGGTGCTGGATGACGGGCTCCAGAACCCCGCGCTGTCCTATGATCTAAGCATCGTTGTGGTGGACGCGGAAAAGGGGTTTGGCAACGGCTTGTGCCTGCCTGCGGGGCCGTTGCGGGAACCTGTCGATGTCGGGCTGGCACGGGCGGATTTGGTACTGTCGATTGGTGACGCCGCCGCTCAAAAGGTGTTTTCCGAAACGCCCCTGCCTGCGACCCTGCCGCATGTCACGGCACGGCTGGAGGCATTGCAAACAGGCATGGACTGGACCGACACGCCATTGCTGGCCTTTGCGGGCATTGGCCACCCAGAGAAGTTCTTTGCCACCCTGCGTGGGCTTGGGGCAACATTGGTTCACGCCGAACCGCTGGAGGATCACCAGCCGCTGACGGCAGCGCTGCTGAACCGGTTAGAGGCGGACGCATGGGCCAAAGGCGCGCAATTGGTCACAACAGAAAAAGACGCCGTGCGCCTGCCTGCGGCTTTCAGGTCCAAGGTGATTACGCTGCCCGTCCGGCTACAAATGGAAGCCGATAACGCCTTGTGGGACGCTTTGAAGAAGATCACCACAGCCGCGCCGTAGCCCGGAATTTTAGAAAATTCCGAGCCGATTTTTTCAAAAAATCGCACCTGGCCTCAGTCGTCTTCGCCCAGTTTCGGCGCGGCACGCTGCAGCGCCAGCTCCGCACCCGAAAACTTGAACGGAGAGTTGATGCCCGGCACACCGTCCAGTTCGATCTGCATGCCGCGGGCTTTGACCTGCGGATCGTCGAACGTATCCTCCATTGTGTTGATCGGCCCTGCGGGGACGTTGTTCGCCTCGCAATCGGCCAGCAGATCATCGCGGGTGCGCAAGCGTGTCGCCCCTTCGATCCGCGCATTCATCGCGGGGCGGTTCGCCACGCGGTCGGCGTTGCTGGCATAGTCGGGATCCGTCGCCATATCATCCAGCCCCAGCAGAACGCACAAGCGCTGGAACTGTCCGTCGTTACCTGTGGCAATGATCAGATGACCGTCCGATGTCTCGAACACCTCATAGGGGGTGAGGTTGGGGTGCGCATTGCCCAACCGCGACGGCGCGGTGCCTGTGGTCAGGTAATTCATCGCCTGATTGCCCGTGATCGCCACTGCGCAATCCAGCAGCGCCATATCGATATGCTGCCCCACGCCTGTCGTTGCCCGCTGATGCACCGCCGCCAGAATTGCCGTTGTCGAATAGATGCCCGTGAAGATGTCGGTAATCGCCATACCGTGCTTTTGCGGCTGGCCGTCCGGCTCTCCGGTGATGGACATCAGGCCAGAGATGCCTTGGATGATAAAATCGTATCCCGCACGGTGGGCATAGGGGCCCGTTTGACCGAACCCCGTGATCGAGCAATAGATCAGCTTGGGAAAACGCGCACTCAGGCTGGCGTAATCCATCCCGTATTTCGCAAGGCCGCCCGTCTTGAAATTCTCGATCAGAATGTCCGCGTCTTCGAGCAGCGCATGCATCTTGGCCTGCCCCTCTTCGCTGCGCAAATCCACCACCACCGACGCCTTGCCCCGATTCGCCGAATGAAAGTACGCGGCCGAGCGGTCTTCGTCGCGGTCAACAAAGGGCGGCCCCCACTGGCGCGTATCATCGCCTGCGGGGCTTTCGACCTTGATCACTTCAGCGCCCAGATCGGACAGGGTTTGCCCCGCCCACGGGCCCGCCAACACGCGGGCCAGCTCGATCACTTTCAAACCTGCGAGCGGGGCAGCCATCAGTCTGCCAACGCGTCGTCGATGACCTGCTTCATGTCGGCATAGCTCATGTTCGAGTATTTCTTGCCGTTGATCACAAAGCTGGGCGTGCTGTCGATGCCGTCTTCTTCGGCGTTTTGCTGGTACCATGCGACCAGCGCCTGCGCTTGGTCACCGTTTTGCAAACACGCCTCAAGCGCGTCATTGTCCAGCCCGGCCACACGCCCGATTTTGCGCAACTCTTCGACAATCGCGGCGGGTTCACCCGCACGGGTCCAAAGCGCTTGTTCCTTATACAGCAGGTCCGCAATACCAAAAAACTTGTCCGCGCCACCACAGCGCGCCACAAGCGAGGCCCAAAGGCCAAAGCGGTCAAAATAGACCTCGCGGTAGACAAACTTGATCTTGCCGGTGTCGATATAGTCGGCCTTCAGCTGCTTGAACGCCGTGTTGTGGAAGGTCGCGCAATGCGGGCAGGTGAAGGAGGCGTATTCGATAATCTCGACCGCGGACTCCGCGTTGCCCGTGACCATATCCACGATACCGGAGGTATCCACATCGCCACTGGTGCCTTGGGCATTGGCGGCACCGGGCAGCGGCGCATCGGGGAAGGCCACCGTGGTCGTGCTACGGTTGCTGGTCATATACCAGCCGCCAAGACCAAGAGCAGCAAAGGCGCCAAGGAGAATATTTCTGCGGTTCATGTCATCTATCCTTCGTCAGATTGCCAAAGCGGTTTCACACGCTCAGCGGTTATGCTTGTTCAATATGTTCTCGCCCAGCCGCGCAAGGGCATCGCGCAGGCTTTCGTCCCCGATGGGGGCAGTTGTCTCAGTAGCCCGCGCCCGCAAGGCGGGGTCTGGCGCGCGCTGTGTTTTCTTGGGGGCGTGTTCAAACGCGACGCGGCCTTCGGAAAACCCTGTGGCCGCCGTTTGCGTCACCCGCACCCGTGCGATTGCGTTATAGCCGTAGACGGCGTTGACCCGCGTGCGCAATTGCTCTTTCTGCATTTCCAACAAGGGCGCGTTCGCCCCTGTCGTCAACAACGTCAGCGTCGCGCCCATGCCGCCACGGCCATATGACACCTCAACAGGGCGCGACATAGCTGCGGCATCTTCGCCCACAACCTCGGCCCAATTGGTGAGCAGGCGCGACTGCGCAAAGCCACGGCTTTCGGATGCCTTGCGGATTTTCGCGTTCAGCAGGCTGGCTGTGCGGGCAAACCCTTTGGTCGTGGTGCGGCGGGGTGGCATTGCGGTGCGGGTGCTTTCTTTTTATGACAATGGCCAAAGGTTTGGCGCGGCGTTGCCCCTTACCTATCGCAAGACGGGGGCGCTGCAACCATGGCAAATCAGAATTGGTTCATAAAGAGTGCGTGATAAAGATAACATGCCTGTAAATTTGCTGGCGTGGTACGATACCGCCGCCCGCGAAATGCCGTGGCGCACGCCACCCGCTGCACGCAAGGCGGGGCAGATGCCCGACGCCTACGCCGTCTGGATGAGCGAGATTATGCTCCAACAGACAACCGTTGCCACGGTCAAAGACTACTTTCGCCGCTTTATCGCCCGCTGGCCCACGGTGGGCGATCTGGCGGCAGCCAAAGACGCCGATGTGATGGCCGAATGGGCGGGCCTTGGGTATTACGCCCGTGCGCGCAATCTGCTGAAATGTGCGCGGGCGGTGATGGCCGATCATGACGGCGTGTTTCCCGCCGATCATGCGGCACTGCTGAAATTGCCGGGCATCGGGCCTTATACGGCGGCCGCTGTTTCATCGATCGCGTTTGATTTGCCGCACGCGGTGCTGGACGGCAATGTCGAGCGGGTGATGGCGCGGCTGTTTGACATTCACACGCCCCTGCCCGCTGCCAAGCCTGAACTGATGGTCCGCGCCGAGGAATTGACCCCCGACACCCGCCCTGGTGACTATGCCCAAGCGGTGATGGATCTGGGCGCCACGATCTGCACGCCAAAATCGCCTGCCTGCGGGATATGCCCGTGGCGTGACCCCTGCGTGGCCCGCGCCAAAGGCACGGCCGCGGGGTTACCGAAGAAAACCCCGAAAAAGCCCAAGCCCATCCGCCATGGCACCGTCTATCTGGGGCAGCGTGCCGATGGCGCGTGGTTGCTGGAGACGCGCCCCGAAAAGGGGCTGTTGGGCGGGATGCTTGGCTGGCCCGGCTCGGACTGGGTCGATGCGGCAGAGCCGCTGCCCGACAGTACGCCGCCCGCAGTCGGGGCGTGGGACGTCGCCGCAGGCGAGGTGCGCCATACCTTTACGCATTTCCATCTGGTGCTGACTGTGGTCACCGCACAGCTGCCGCAGGACTGCACGCCCTTGCGCGGTACTTTCATGCCACGCACGCAATTCGCGCCCTCCGATTTGCCGACCGTGATGCGCAAAGCCTTTGACTTGCTCAAGGCGGACGCAACGCCACATGGCACACAGGGCGGTAGTTTGCTATGATTGCGTGACGCGCACATGCAAGAGACCGTAATGACCGACACCGCCCTGACGATCCCCCCCGCCGAGCTTTCAAAGCTGCGCCGCGCCTTGCCTTTCTGGCTGTCGCTGGGGTTGCTGCCTCTGATCTGGATCAGTGCAGTTTTCGGGGGGTGGACGATCTTTCTGGCGCCCGTTGCCACGTGGTATCTGTTCACGGCCCTTGATGCCGCAATCGGGCTGGAGACGGCCAATGCCGATCTGAGCGCGGATGACGATGACTTGTTCTGGTATACGTTGCTCACAAAAATCTGGGCCCCTTTGCAGTTCATCCTACTGCTGGGCCTGCTGTGGTATGTGCCGCAAGCCGACCACCTCAGCACGCTTGAACGGTTCGGCGTGTTCTTTGGTCTGGGCGTCGCCACAGGGACGGTCGGGATAAATTACGCCCATGAATTGATGCACCAGAAAAGCAAGCTGGAGCGGTGGTTGGCCGATGGGCTGTTGGCGATGGTGCTGTACTCGCATTTCCGCTCCGAACATCTGCTGGTGCACCACCGCTATGTCGCGACGCCGCGTGATCCTGTGACGGCGCGATTTAACGAGGGCTTCCACCGCTATTACCCGCGCGTCCTGATCGAATGCTGGCGCAGCGCCTTCGCCGCCGAGAAAGCGATGTTGGCGCGCAAAAACCTGCCGTGGACCGACAAGAGCAACCCGTTCTGGCGCTATTGGGCGCTACAGACGGCGCTGTTCGTGCTGGCCTTTGCATTGGGCGGGTGGTCTGGCGTGGGGCTGTTTGTTGTGCAGGCCGGCGTGGCGATCTGGCAGTTGGAGCTGGTCAATTATATCGAACACTACGGCCTGACCCGCAAACATCTGGGGGATGGAAAATACGAACACGTGATGCCGCGCCACAGCTGGAACGCGGCGCATAAGGCTTCGAACTGGTTGCTGATCAACCTGCAGCGCCATTCGGACCACCACTACAAACCCGACCGGCGGTTTGCCGTTTTGCAAAACTATGGCCCCGAGGACGCCCCGCAGCTGCCCTTTGGCTATCCGCTGATGACGATGTTGGCGATGATGCCGCCTTTGTGGCGGCGCGTGATGAACCCGAGGGTGCGCAAATGGCGACAGATGTATTATCCCGAAATCACGGATTGGAGGCCCTACGCAAAGGGCACGACACCGATGCCGCGCTAAGCGGTTCTTAATCCCGTCCTGCGATACGTTTGTGGTATCTTTCAAAGGTTAGGGGACTTTATGCAACCGCAAGCTACCGCCCAGATCACGCCCGATCAGACCTGTCTGATTGTCGAAGATAGTGAATTTGACCAGGCCATGATGACCCGTGTTGTCGGCCGCTCGCATGGCAAAATGCATGTTGAGGTTGCATCGACGCTGGAATCAGCAAGGGCCGCATTGGATGCGGGGCAAGTGTCGCTGATTCTGCTGGACAATAATTTGCCTGACGGCATTGGCGCGAATTTCGCGCTTGAGCTTGCCTCGGACCCGAAGCACGCAGCGACGCCCGTGATCATGGTCAGCGATTGGCCAACGCCGTTCATGTGGGAAAAGGCGGCATCGGCGGGCGTGTTGTATGTGGTGAACAAGGCCGAATTCGGTGTCCGCTATGTAGAGCAGGCGCTGCGGGGCAAACAACGCAAGCCTTTGCGGCCGAGTTGACGGTGGATGGGGGCCAGAAAAAATAGGGGTTGGCGCTGCTCTGTGCGCGAGACAAAAAAAGCCCCGCCATAAAGACGGGGCCAAGGTGAGTGTCATCATTGCGGTCCCTCATTTGGAGGGCGCAGTGACACTGGCGGTGTTCGGTAATTCGGGGGGGGGGCGATCAGGCCTGCATTTCGGATCTGATCTGTTGGCGCAGGACATCGATGGGCACACGTTTGCCTTCTTTTTTGTAGCACCAGTATGTCCAACCATTGCAGCTGGGCGCGCCTTCCAGGGCGGCACCGACCTGATGGATCGAGCCTTTGATGTCGTCGCCGATCAGCGTGCCGTCGGCGCGCACTTTGGCTTTGTGACGGTTGTTCATGGAGTAGAGGTTTTCGCCAGGGCGCAGCATGCCACGTTCAACCAGTTGGCCGAAGGGAACGCGGGGTTCGGCGCGTTTTGACGTGGTGGTCTGCAATGCTTCGTTGTCGAATTTGCGGACGGAAGCGATGCGCTTTTTGGCAACCTTGCGGTATTCTTCTTCGCGTTCGATTCCGATGAAATCACGGCCCAGCATCTTTGCAACCGCACCTGTGGTGCCTGTGCCGAAGAACGGGTCGAGGATCACATCACCAGGGTTAGTAGAGCCGACCAGCACGCGGTGCAGCAGGCTTTCGGGTTTTTGGGTGGGGTGCGCTTTGTCGCCTGCTTCGTTTTTCAGACGCTCATGGCCGTTGCAGATGGGCAGAACCCAATCGCTGCGCATCTGGATGCCTTCATTCAGCGCTTTGAGCGCTTCGTAGTTGAAGGTGTATTTGCTGCTCTCGTCTTTGCCGGCCCAGATCATCGTCTCGTGGGCATTGGTAAAGCGTTTGCCGCGGAAGTTCGGCATGGGGTTCGACTTGCGCCAGACCACGTCGTTGAGAATCCAGTAGCCTTGGTCCTGAAGAGCGGCGCCAACGCGGAAGATGTTGTGGTAGCTGCCAATGACCCAGATTGCGCCATTAGGCTTTAGCAGCCGACGTGCGGCCTTGAGCCATGCGCGGGTGAATTTGTCATAGATTGCGAAGCTGTCAAATTGATCCCAGTCGTTATCAACTGCGTCCACTTTGGAGTTGTCAGGGCGATGCAAATCGCCGCGCAACTGAAGATTGTATGGCGGATCCGCAAAGATCAAATCGACGCTGTTTTCGGGGAGTGAATTCATCACCTCGATGCAATCACCGTCGAGTATAGTATTCAGGGGAAGCGCCTGCGCCTCCAGTGTTTTTATCGTCATAACTCTGCCTCTGTCCGCGGTGCATTTTTGCACTCGTTGGTTGTTAACGAAGATGACGGCAGAGTGATTCGCGGTCAATTCGTTTTTTGAATCAGAGAATTAACTATAACGCTTGCTACAACATGTTGTGTACCGGCTTGAACGAACGTCTATGGTGTGGGGTTACCCCAAGTTTTTGCAACGCAGATATGTGGCTTTTTGATCCATATCCCATGTTCGTCTCCCAGCCGTAGCCGGGGTGCTGTTGCGCCAAGGACAACATGACATAATCCCGACATATTTTGGCCATAATTGAGGCCGCCGAAATGGACACCGAACGGGCGTCGCCCTTGATGATTGTCTGGGATGGCACCGACAACCCACGCGGTATCATGTTGCCGTCGATCAAACAGTGGTCGGGCGGCGACGCGAGCCCCTCAATCGCGCGGACCATCGCGATGTGGCTGGCGCGCAGAATGTTATGTTCGTCGATTTCCTCGACCGTGGCATGGGCGATCGACACATCCGCGACCTCCATGATCTGCGCATAAAGCGCCTCACGCTTTCTGAAGCTGAGCTTTTTACTGTCGTTCAGGCCCTCGGGAATGCGCGCGGGGTCCAAAACCACGGCGGCGGCGGTCACGGGACCGGCAAGCGGGCCGCGCCCGACCTCGTCCACACCTGCGATACGGGCATAGCCGCGGGCGTGGGCGGCGTCTTCAAATGAATAATCTGGCATCATAGGCACGGGAAAGCCCTATCTGCCCTCATGTGCAAGTGAAAAGGGAGAGACGCCCGAACGTCTCTCCCTTCCCTTCGCCCCCTGCGGCGGGACACACCGCAGGGGATTATCGGCGCAGATTTGGGGATAGTAGTGCGCCGAATTCTATTTAGCGGCGTGCCAAGCTGTAGCCAGCGCGGTTCAAGCAGCGGGCGTCAAAGCCTTTGCGCTTGCCTTGATCCGTGCGGACACCGCGAAAGCACTTTTTCGGCAGGCTGTTGATGTGGGCATAATTCCGGCGGAGGCAGGCTTGGGTAAACAGGCGGGTCCGTCCGTTGCGGGTGTCAAAGCTGCGCAGGCAGTTCTGGGGCAGCAATTTGCGCTTTACCCGCCGCGGCAGCGGTTTGGGGCTCGTGCGCGGATTGTTAGTGCTGCGGTGGGTATGGCTGCCGCGCCCGTTTGAATGGGCATGGGTTTGGGCGCCGTGGCGGTGCCGTTGCACGTGGCCCTGCGTGCGTACAGGTTCACGGTAGGCTTTGCGCGGCTCTTTGTGGCCGTCGTTGCGGTCATTCAGGATCGAGCCGATGACCGCAATGCCCAGCAGCGTGGCAACGGCGCGTGCTGCACGGTAGTCTTCGTTCGCATAGGCGGGGACAGCCCCCATTGATGTGATCGCAATTGTGGCTGCCGTCACTGTCGCAACAAAACGGGGGGGAAACGAAAAAAGCATGAGAGTCATCCTTTGACTGGGGGCGCTGCACAGGGTGTGCGGCAATGTAGGATCAACTTGGGGGCGGGGGTGCCAGACAGGCAATAACACGGCACTGTTATCCAATAGCCGCAATTCTGGCAGCGCGGTGATATTGTATATCAGTCGCGATACGCGCATGTTTGCCGGATGAAACAGATACTCCTTTCCCTTTGCACGGCCATTGCGGTCGCGCTGGCAGCACCGGCGCAGGCCGCCGATTGCTATGCCGACTACAAGGCCAAACAGGACAACCCGCTGCGGCTGCATTACGGTGTGGCCGAAATCAGCGGTCAGTGTTCAAAGGCTGCGGCCCGCGCCCAACTGGTCAAGCGGCTACAGTCACGCGGCTGGACCCTTCTTAATGTCGTCTCTGTCTTTGGGGCAGACGGGCTTGCCGAAAGGAAAGATAGTGCCGGATCAAATTTCCTACGCTTCTGATATACGCCGCAGCGGCGGGCGTTTTGTGGCACTTGGCTTTTGTGCGGTGGCGGCGCTGTTGGTCATCGGTGCTGTTGTCATGTTCTGGGCGCTGCCCGATGCCAACGCGTTCAATGCGCGGGTCGAGCGGATCTTTATCGAGAATGACACGCTCACCTCTGCATCCGAAATCAAGCTGTTGGAGATTTTGGCGCAAAGCGGCACTGCTTTCTCAGATACGCTCACCAATTACCGCGTGCTGATCGGTGTCCTGCTGATCTTTGCCGCCGCGATGCTGGTGGCTGCGGTCGTCTTCCTGACCCTGCTGATTACCATGAACCGCCGCATGGCCCAGATCGAGCGGACGGGCATTCAGGTGTCCTCCCTGCTGATCAGTCGTGAGGAGAACAAGGTTTACCTCAACAACCTTGGCTTCAAGCTGACCGATGCGGCGATGGAGACGCTGGCCGTGTTGGCCGAGGCGCGGATGGACGATGATGTCATGTCAGGTTCCGAGATCGAGGGCGTTATCTCGGGCCGCTCGGCGGCTGATTGTGACGAAGCCGCAGGGGCCACGCGGATCAAGCGGTTGCGTGACACGCTGGGCAACCAGATGGTGAGCGAGCTTTTGGTCAAGAATATCGCAAGGCGCGGCTATATGCTGGCGATTGATAAGGACGTTATTAAGGTACTCTAGCGCCTCATTTTTGCGAACCACTCGCAATTATGTCTCTGCGTTCCTATTTAGAGCAAATGAACCGACGAGAGTTTACCGCTTCACTGGGCGCTGTTGCCGCCTCGACCGTGCTGCCTTTGGGCGCGTTGCGTGCCGCGACAGCACCCGTGGCGATCCCGCCTGCGACGTATCATTGGGCGCATTTGATTGCGCGGGCACGCGGCAGTGTCTCACCCGACTTGTTGGCGCGGCAATTGCGGATCACCCCCCACGCAGCCGAGGCCGTGTTCCAATTGCTGGTGCGCGACGGTGTTATCCGTACGCCCACGGCGGCGGGCATCGCGCAGGCCGTGAAGCCGATGCAAACCACAGGCCGCACCGCCACCACCCGCGCCGCCCTGCAAAAGCGGCTGATGGCAGGGTGCGAGCATTTGCAAGACACGCGCAAAGATACGACGCCTCTGGTCAAAGATGCAAATCCAACGCTAGGGTGCGGCGACACTTTAGATAAGGAAGCGCCCCATGCCAGCCCCACAGAACCCGTTCAAGACAGCCCTCGCCAAGGGTGAGATGCAATTCGGTTGCTGGGTCGGCCTTGGCGATCCCTTCCCCGCCGAAATGATGGGTCAGGCCGGTTTCGACTGGCTGGTGATTGACGGCGAACACGGGCCGAACGACCTGCGCTCGATCACGGCACAGCTTCAGGCGATTGAAGGCACAGGTTCGCACCCCGTTGTGCGCCTGCCTGTGAGCGAGACATATATGTTGAAGCAGATGCTGGACGCGGGGGCGCAGACCGTGCTGATCCCGATGGTAGAAAGCGCAGATCAAGCGCGGCAGCTGGTGCGTGACGTAACCTTCCCGCCGCATGGTGACCGTGGCGTGGGCTTTGCGCTGGGGCGTGCGTCGAAATTCAACACCATCACGGATTACGGCACCACCGCAGATGCCGAAGTCTGCCTGCTGGTGCAAGTCGAAAACCGCCGCGGCATCGCTGCGCTGGATGACATTCTGCAAGTCGAAGGGGTGCACGGCGTGTTTATCGGCCCTGCCGATTTGGCCGCCGATATGGGCCATATGGGCAACGCCGACCACCCGGAAGTACAGACCGCGATCATGGATGCCATTGCCCGCATCCGTGCCGCAGGCAAAGCACCGGGGATCCTGTCGATGCAGGACAAGATGACCAATGACGCCATCGCGGCAGGCGCTCAATTCGTCGCCGTTGGGGCCGACGTTCTGCTGTTGGGCAACGCCGCGCGCGCGCTTGCGAAAAAGTGGCAGGCGACCAAGGGATGAACACCGGCATTGCCCTGCTGGCCTTCGCCTATGTGCTGAGCCAGTTTTTCCGCGCCTTCCTTGCCGTGCTTAGTCCGTTTTTGGGGCCGGACATCGGTGCCACGCCCGAAGACCTCGCCTTTGCTTCGGGGCTGTGGTTCATCGCGTTTGCCGCGATGCAACCGCCGATTGGCTGGGCGCTCGATACCGTTGGACCGCGCAAAACGGCGGCGGCGCTGCTGTTGTTGGGCGGTGGCGGCGGGGCGGCGGTTTTCGCACTTGCGACCGCGCCTGTGCATATCTCCATCGCGATGGCGCTGATTGGCGTGGGCTGTGCGCCTGTGCTGATGGCCAGCTACTATATCTTTGCGCTTGAACACCCGCCTGCCCGCTTTGCCACGCTTGCCGCAATGATGGTGGTGATCGGGATGTTGGGCAATCTGGTTGCCTCCTACCCTATGGCCATCGCGGCCGAGACGATGGGCTGGCGCATGGCGCTTTGGGGCTTGGGCGCGATCACTGCCGCAACGGCGTTTGGTATCCTCGCCCTTGTGCGCGACCCCGCCAAGGTCGTATCGGACAGCAAAGGCAGCTTTGCCGAAGTCCTCAAAATCCGGGCACTTTGGTTCATATTCCCACTGATGCTGGTCAGCTATGCCGAGGTCGGCGCGCTGCGCGGTCTGTGGGTCGGCCCGTACCTGACCGAGGTCTTCAACGCCGAGCCGCGCATTATCGGGCAGGCAACATTGGCAATGGGCGTTGCGATGGTTCTGGGGCCGCTGGCCTACGGGCCGCTTGACCGTATGTTCAACACCCGCAAATGGGTGATCGTTATCGGGAGTGGCATCGTGCTGGGTGCAACGGTCGTCTTGTCCCTGACGGCCAGCCAATCGGTTTTGTGGGTCACCGCCTTCCTTTGCATCCTCGCTTTCTTCGGCTCGACCTATCCTGCGATCATGTCGCACGGGCGCAGCTTTTTGCCGCCACATCTGGTCGGGCGCGGCGTTACCATGCTGAACCTGTGTTCCATCGGAGGGGTGGGAATCGCCCAATTCGTCACTGGCCGCCTCTATACCACCACAGCCCAAGGCGGCGGCGCATCGCGCCCGTTCGAGGCAATCTTGCTGTTCTTCGCACTCATCCTTGCGGTGGGTTTGGTGATCTATTTGTTCTCTCGCGATACAAAACCAAACGCGGCGTAGCCTGCGACCCTTCCCAAGGACCACAAAGCCGTATAACAGGCCCGCACCATCAATCATATATTTTGGAGTAAACGAGATGGGTTATCGCGTCGTTATCGTGGGTGCCACTGGCAATGTGGGCCGCGAAATGCTGAACATTCTGGACGAGCGCCAGTTTCCTGTAGATGAACTTGCTGTGCTGGCCAGCCGCCGCTCGCTTGGGACGGAAATCAGCTTTGGTGAGAAGACGCTGAAGACGAAGGACCTTGATACGTTTGACTTCACGGGCTGGGACATGGCGCTGTTTGCCGTCGGCTCAGAGGCGACATCGAAATACGCGCCCATCGCCGCAAAAGCGGGCTGTGTGGTGATCGATAACTCGTCGCTTTACCGCTATGATCCCGACATCCCGCTGATCGTGCCAGAGGTGAACCCGCAGGCCATTCACGACTATAAAAACAAGAACATCATCGCCAACCCCAACTGCTCAACCGCGCAGATGGTTGTGGCCTTGAAGCCCCTGCACGACCGCGCAACGATCAAGCGCGTGGTGGTCAGCACGTACCAGTCCGTATCTGGCGCAGGCAAAGAAGGCGCGGACGAGCTTTGGGATCAGACCAAAAGCATCTACAACCCGACCTCCGATGTGCCGCCGAACAAGTTCCAAAAGCAGATCGCGTTTAACGTGATCCCGCAGATCGACGTGTTCATGGACAGCGGTGACACGAAAGAAGAATGGAAGATGATGGTCGAGACGAAGAAAATCGTCGACACCTCCATCAAGGTCACGGCAACTTGTGTGCGCGTGCCTGTGTTCGTGGGCCACGCTGAATCGATCAACATCGAGTTCGAAGACCACCTTGACGAAAACGAAGCCCGCGACATCCTGCGCGAAGCCCCCGGCGTCATGGTGATCGACAAGCGCGAGGCAGGCGGCTACGTCACGCCGATCGAATGCGTTGGCGATTTTGCGACTTTCATCAGCCGCATCCGTCAGGACAGCACGATCGACAACGGCATCAACCTTTGGTGCGTCTCGGACAACCTGCGCAAAGGCGCGGCCCTGAACGCCGTACAAATCGCAGAGCTGTTGGGCCGCGAAGTCCTCAAGAAGGGCTGATTTCCGCCCATCGAACCGATGAGAAGGGGTGCCTGCGCGGGTGCCCCTTTTTCTTTGGGGCTGCGCGTTGCATGGTTGCGGCCATGTTACAAAGGACCCTAACCATGCGCCTTCTTGCCCTTGCCCTCACTGCTTTTCCGCTCGCTGCGAATGCCGAGGTTTATACCCTCGCTTCTGCGCCGACCTCTGCCACCGTCTACCGCGGGTTTGCGATGGTCAGCCGCGATGTGAGCGTGGATGTGACCGCCGGCACGCATGAGGTGGTGCTGGCCGATCTGCCGCAATGGATTGATCCTGCCCGTTTGCGGGTGGCCGTAACAGGTGCCGATCTGACGGCAACGCGGCTGCGCACGGATGCCCTGCCGCCTGCGCCTGACACAGACAATGACGCGGTGCTGGCCGCAAAGGATGCGGTAAAAGCAGCCGAGCGTGCGCTACGCGATCTTGACGATGCCAAACAAGATGCAGGATTGGCGCAGACAGCGGCTGCGGCGCGATTGGCGTTTCTGCAAGGGCTGGCCGAGAGTGAAACGCTGCCCTCGGACGCGCAGGCATTGGCCGAACTAGCCCAGATGATCGAGGCGCAGACCTTCACCGCGACCCAAGCGCAGATCGCCGCCCGCCGCGCCGCACGCGATGTCGAGGAAGCCCGCCCGGAACTGACCCGCGCCCTTGCCGATGCGCAGGCCGCCTTGGCCGCCCTCACCCCACCGGTCGAGCAGAAATCCCTGCTGACCTTATCGGTCGATGCGGATGCGGCGGGGGCTGTTACCGTTTCGGTGCAATACCCTGCGAATGCGACATGGACGCCGACATATGATGTATTTTTGGACCGCGCTGAGGACGACAGCCTGACCCTGCGACGTGCCGCCCTGATCAATCAATACACTGGCGAGAATTGGGAAGGCGTGGCGTTGACCCTGTCGACCCTCGCGCCCAGCGGGCAGGTTGTCCCGTCCGAACTGTACCCCTCGTTGCTGCGGTTTGAAGATAAGGCAATGCGTGCAAAACTAAGCGCGCAAACCCGCAGCATGAGCGAGGACTTGGCATTTGCAGGCAGCACCGAACCCGTGATGGAAGCCGCCGCCAGCCCCATGGTGCAATTTGACGGGCCGGGGGTCAGCTATGTTGTGGCGCAGCCTGTGACACTGGCCCATGGCGCCGAAGGGTCACGCATCGCGCTGGATGCGCTCTCGTTTGAGGCACGCGTCTTTGCCCGCGCCGTCCCATCGGCGGATACAACCGCCTTCCTGATGGCCAAGGCGACCAACACCAGCGCAGAGCCTTTGCTGGCAGCGGCCCGCGCTCAGGTCTTTGTGGATGGTGCTTTGGTGGGGCAAACGGCGTTTGATGCCGTGCCTGCAGGCGACAAGATCGTTCAGGCGTTCGGCCCGATCGAGGACCTGCGCCTGACCCGAAGCGTCTTGGACCGCAGCGAAGGCGACCGCGGCCTGATCAGCCGCAGCAACGCCCAAGAGCAAGAAGTGCTAATGCGCATTGAAAACCTCGGGGCGCAGTCGTGGGACATCGAGCTGCACGAGGCGATCCCCTATAGCGAGCAAGACGACCTCGAAATCGACTGGTCTGCCTCTCCCACCGCTGATGTGCGGGATGTGGAGGAACGGCGCGGTCTGATGCAATGGAATCTGGAACTGGACGCAGGCGAGACGCAGGAAATCACGATTGAACAATCGATACGCTGGCCCGACGGGAAGGTTTTGAGATAGGACCATGCGTGTTTTGAGTTGAGCGGTTATGCAGTAGCGAGGCGCTGTCAATCTCGCTCTATCACGTCAACCTCCGGCGTCTGCGTCGCTTTGCCCAGGTGGCCTGACATATCGTGGCCATGGCCCGGCAGCTCGGCCTGAAAGCGTTTAACCAAGTCCTTGTAGCGTGCGCCCACGGTGGCCGTATCGCACAGGTGGCGGCCAGTGGCGGCGACATAGATGCCAAGGCCAGCCCCCATCGCCCGAAGCTCCATCCCCTCCATTGCGAGGCGGTTTATCAGGTCAGGCCAGCCCCGTGCGGCACTGATATGCCCGCACAGCATATCGTGGCGTTTCGCATCAAGGGAACCTGCGGGCATGGTCCCCAGATGGGACAGTGTATGGGGGTGGCCCGGCATCGGCCCAAAGCGGCGAACCAGTGAAACGTAGCTGAACCCGATGTCCGACCCTTTGCACACACGGGTGTTGCAGCTTGTCTTATACAGAACAACACCCCCGCCACCTGCACGCAAATCATAGCCATGGGGCCGCAACCGCGTCGCCATATCATCCCATCCCGTTGCATCGGCCATATCCCGAGCGAGGAGCGCCTGAAGGGCAGCGAGGAGCCGTGCATCGGGCGCAAGATCAGTCTTTGACGATAGCTGCCGCGCCACTTCGCGTTTTAACAACTGGCGCACCATATGCCCGATCGTCACGTCCCGCGCCGTTGCGACCCGTTGCGCCCCCGACAAAAGGTCACGCGGCAATTTCAAGGTGACTGATTCCAACTCCATACCTTAAACTGCGTCATGCATAGTTAATGATTGGTTAAAATCGCTCCGCCCGCAGCACATCACAATCGACAATGCTGACCACGCCAATGTGCCGCTCCACCACTTCGAACGCGGCGTCCAGCAGCGCGTCCAGACGCTCGGGGCGGATGATGCAGACAACCTGCACCATGCCCTGCGCACGGCTCACCTGTCCCGCGCGGGTCCACGCGCCAGACCGTCCAGAACCGCCCAAAACCGGCAGCACCGAATACCCCGTCACACCTGCCGCACGCAACGCATCGGTCAGGCGCGATTCCATCACATTCTCGATCGTGATCTCGACCCGTTTCGCTTTGTGGGTTTGCATGTGTCAGCCTCCGCTCACGGCCATGGCGATGCCTACATAAAGCGGGATGCCGATGGTCAGGTTAAAGGGAAAAGTCACGCCCAAGGACAGCGTGAGGTACAGCGACGGGTTCGCCTCGGGCAGGGCCACGCGCATGGCGGCGGGCACTGCGATATAGGAGGCCGAGGCCGACAGCACCATCATCAGTGCAACGCCCCCCGCGCTGAGCCCCAGCAACATGCCCGCCCCCAGCCCGAAGACCGAGCCGACCAGCGGCATCACCACGCCAAACGCCAGCACGCCGCGTGTCAGCACACCGCCACCGCCGCGCAACCCGCGCCCCGCGACCAGCCCCATGTCCAGCAAGAACAGGCACAAAACGCCTTTGAACGGGTTAACGATAAAGCTCTCAATCTCTTTCAATCCCTGCTCGCCCGTGACCCAGCCGATGGCAAAGGCGCCGACCAGCAGCACGATGGACCCGTTCAACATGATCTCGCGCAGCAGCGCGCTGTCCATGCCTTTGGTATTGGCCCCTTCACCGCCCCGCGAAACAAGCCACAGCGCAGACAGGATCGCAGGCGCTTCCATCGCGGCCGCCACGGCAACCATATAGCCTTCGGAGGGCACACCGCGCCCTTCCAGCACCGACGTAGCGGCGACAAAGGTCACAATCGAGATTGATCCGTAATGCGCCGCCACCGCCGCAGCATCAAGGCGGCTCATTCCCGTCATGACCCTGAGCAACCCAAACGCAATGAGCGGCAAAAGCGCAGACAGGATGATCCCTGCCAACAGCGAAAAGCCCAAGCGCGCATCCAGGCCATAAGACGCGACACTGGCCCCGCCTTTGAACCCGATGGCAAACAGCAAATAGATCGACATGCCCTTGGCCACGGCCTCGGGGATGTTCAGATCCGATCGGGCAAGGGCGGCAAACAGGCCCAGCGCAAAGCTCAGGATAATCGGGGACAGCAGGTTCTGGCCGGCGAGTGCAAGAAAGTCGTACATGTCAGTTCCTTATGGAGAGCGCTCTGACGTCAGACCGCTTCGAACAGGGAGACGGAGGGGTTGTAATGCTCCAACCCGCCTTCGCCAATGTCCGTCCACATGCCATGTAGCGTGAGCGTGCCTGAATTCACCTTCTCGGCAAGCCACGGGAAGGTCATCAGGTTTTCAAGCGATGTCATCACCGCATGTTTTTCCAACTGGCGGACCTGCTCTTCCTTGTCTTCGATGTCTTTGACGATATCGTATTTGGGACGCAAAATATCCATCCAGCGCCCGACAAAGCTGTCTTTGGCCTCCAGATCGGGGGCTTCACCCGCGCACATATTCAAACAGCCCTGAACGCCGCCACAGTTGGAATGGCCCAGCACAATCAAATGCGAAACCTTGAGAACCTGAACCGCATATTCCACCGCGGCCGATGTCCCGTGATGCGCGCCATCGGGTTCATACGCGGGGACCAGATTGGCGATGTTGCGGTGGATAAAGAATTCACCCTGGTCGGCACCAAAGATCGAGGTGACATGCACGCGGCTGTCACAGCACGAAATCACCATCGCACGCGGGTGCTGCCCTTCGGTGGCCAGCTTGCGATACCACGCACTGTTTTGCGCGTATGTCGTTGCTTTCCAACCGTGATAGCGTTGCACCAGATAGTTTGGCAGTGGCTTTGCTTCGTTCATGGCGTTGGTCTCCTGAAGTCATTTTCATCCAGTTAAACCGAATTCATACCGAATTCGAGGGAAAAGGCCCCTTGTCGGAAACCAATTGAAAAGGCTTATCCCCCATAACTGCATCAGCCGTGGGGGCTGTATTAGGGGTGAGTAATGAGTGAAGTCATCAAGATCCGTCTGTTCGAACAGGTACATCTGGATCAATCAAGGTTGGACACGTTGTATGCACAGCTGGGCGATTCCAGCGCAGAGAACGTGGTAACCCGCGCGATGGAAGAACTGGCCGTGCGGATGTCGCAATGCGACACGCTGTGGCGGATACGGAACAGGGTGCAACTGCGCAAACACGCACGCTCCCTGATTGCCATCGCCGATCAGATCGGGATGGAAAAGCTGGCGCTGACGGCGGGCGATGTCACCTATTGTCTGGACACGGAAGACGACGTCGCACTTGCCGCCACCCTGTCGCGCATGTTGCGGGTCGGAGAACGGTCATTGTCCGCGATTTGGTCAATGGAGAATCTAAGCCTGTAACGCACCTTGCGGTGGGGGCAGTATTGTCTAGGCTCTTGGTTGCACTTCATCTGAAAGGTCCAACCGCCCATGACACTCCGTTTTGCCGCCGCCACATCTGATGCCATCGACCTTCACATCGTGCCTCAGGACGATGCAGAGCGTTGGCTGGACGATTTACCACCAGCGACAGCACAATGGGCCCGCGCAAGCGGCTTCAAAGGTGCTGTCGGGCAGGCCCTAACCCTGCCTGCGACAGATAAATTTCCCGCCCTCGCAATCGCGGGCTACGGCACTGAAACCAGCCGCAAACGGGGGCGGTTCCCCCTTGCTGCGGCGGCGTCAAAACTGCCTGCGGGGACCTACCGGATCGCCAGCGGCCTGCCGAACAGCGCACTGGAGATCGAAGCCCTGGGTTGGTTGCTGAGCAGTTACCGTTTCGACCGTTACAAAGCCCAACCCCCGATGACCGCCCTGTTGATCGCACCCGAAGGGGTCGATGCGGCCCGTGTCGAGGCAATCGCGGCAGGCGAAGCCTTGACCCGTACGCTGATCAACACCCCCGCATCTGACATGGGCCCACCCGATCTGGAAGATGCAGCCCGCAAGCTGGCCCAAGACCACGGCGCGTCCGTCCATGTGACCACGGGCGACGAGCTGCTGACCGCAAACCTGCCCATGATCCACGCCGTAGGCCGCGCCGCCGATCGTGCGCCGCGTCTGATTGATATGCGCTGGGGCGACTCTGGCCCGACACTTACCTTGGTGGGCAAGGGCGTGTGCTTTGATACCGGCGGGCTGAACCTCAAGCCCGGTTCGTCGATGGGATTGATGAAAAAGGACATGGGCGGGGCGGCCGCCGTGCTGGGCCTTGCGCATATGATCATGGCGATCGGGGTAAAACTACAGCTACGCGTGCTGATCCCCGCCGTGGAAAATTCTGTCTCGTCCAATGCGTTCCGCCCGCAGGACATCCTCACCTCCCGCAAGGGCCTCACGGTCGAGATTAACAATACCGACGCCGAGGGCCGTCTGGTGCTGGCCGATGCGCTGGCGCTGGCGGATGAGGAAAAGCCGGACCAGATCATCTCGATGGCGACTTTGACGGGGGCGGCCCGCGTGGCTGTCGGACCCGACCTTGCGCCGTACTTCAGCGATGATGCTGATTTCGTCGCAGCACTTGAGGCGTCAGCCGCCCATGTCGCCGACCCCGTGTGGCGCATGCCCTTCCATACGCCCTACGAATCAATGATCGAACCGGGCATCGCGGATCTTGATAATGCGCCCAAGGGCGGGTTTGCGGGCTGCATCACCGCAGCTCTTTTCCTGCGGCGGTTTGTGGACGCTAGCAACTACGCACACTTCGACATATACGGCTGGCAACCCACCGCAGCACCCGCGCGCGCCAAAGGCGGCGTAGGCCAAGGCACCCGCGCCCTGCTGCATGCCCTCGACAGGATACTAGATATATGAGCGACCCGCGTACCACACCCGATCCCGCCCGCAGCGGCCTGAATGAAGCAGCACAGATCACACGCGGCGTGGTCAACTTGCTGCGCAAACCCAACGGCGCGCGCGACCGCCAGTTGCTGATGGGCGCGGATGTCACTGTGATGTGGCGCGAGGACGGCTGGGCCTATGTGCAAGCCGCCGCCGATGGCTATTGCGGCTATGTCGGCGTGGCGTCTTTGGGCAAACCCCAAGAGATCACGCATAAGGTCACCGCCGCCTCCAGCCACGGCTACCAGAACGCGAACTTCAAAGCGATTGACCGCTGCGCCATCAGCCACGGCAGCCGCTTGGCCAGCTTGGGCGAAAAGGACGGGTTCATCCAGACAAGCCACGGCTTTGTGCATAAACGCCACCTGTCAAAAGTCGACGCTGTCCAAGAAGACCCCGCCAGCATCGCGGCACTCTACCTCGATACGCCGTATCTGTGGGGCGGCAACAGCCGCTGGGGCATCGACTGCTCGGGGCTTGTTCAGGCCGCCTGCCTTGCCTGCGGCATTCCCTGCGCAGGCGACAGCGATATGCAAGAGGCGACATTGGGCGAACTGCTCCCCGATGGTTCAATCCCGCAGCGCAATGACCTGTTGTTCTGGAAAGGGCATGTGGCATTGGTCTGGGACGAAGAAACCGTGATCCACGCAAATGCCCATGCCATGTCCACAGTGCTGGAACCGATCGAGGACGTCATCGCGCGGATTGAGCGTACAGACGGCCCCGTCACGGCCCACCGCAGGCTGCCCTAACCCTTATTGAACTGCGCAAAGCTATTCTTATTGCGACTTGCAATATGCGCCCCTGCTGTCACGGGCGCATAAATGCTGTCGTGCGCCGACACGCCCAAATCGCACGGGCCGACCACGGCAACTGCATCTGCCATCACCTGCGCCGCAACGCCCGCGACATCGGCCCCATCCAGCGCCCTCGACGTATCAATAACCGGAATTGCACTCTGCTCAATCCGACCCGCAGCCGCAAAATCGTCACTCATGTTTTCCGTCCCTCTATTTTTTCTGGCCAAAAACACTCAAGAGCAACACAAACTACTCAACGGCACGGATCAGTTTACGCTCCAACACCCGCAAAACAGATTTCAGGTCATGCCCGCGCTTCAGCACCTGCCCGTTGAGCGCGATCACCGCGTACATCCCCTGCTTGCTCCGCAGCTTCGGGCGCTTTTCAATCCGGTATAGCGGCATCTCTGCCGTGCGCCGAAAGACCGAGAAAACGGCAACCTCGCGCAGACACGAAATGCCATAGTCGCGCCATTCGCCAGCGGCGACCATGCGGCCATAAAGCGACAGGATCACCCCAAGCTCGGTCCGGTGAAACGCAACCTGCTCAACAGCGCGGCCCTGTCCGGCCGTTGTGGGAAGTGTGGGTATAGTCATTAGACCAGATTTGCGCCCACGCCGCGCCAAATCAAGTCCCTAACGTGTAAATATGCGCAAAGCGCGCACAACCCCACCGTGGCGGGATTGTGCAAATGCAGGCAATATCAGCCGCAGGTCACCCCAACGATCGTATCGGTGTCGTCCAGCGCCACGTTCAAACGGTTTGGCTGAAAATCGCTTGTTACCGCATCATCGGGGCCGACCAGCCGCTTTGGTTCTGGCAAAGACAGCGCTTGCGCGGCGTCCGACCCGATCAATGTCTGGTATGCTGCCGCGTTGCAGGTATCAGGCGCATTGGGTGCAGGGGCCTTTGCAGCCCCGCTCAGGGTCGGGGTCAATGCACCGCCACAGCCCGCCAACAACAGCGCCGCAAACAGGGGGGCCGTCAAAGTTGCATTTCTCATGTTCCGTACCTCGCTAAGAATATCTCGACCGCGCTATCCACAACGCGGTCTATGTCTTGTGCAGTTACATCCTTGATCACGCCAAAGATCAACCGCATCCATATCTCAGTCTTACAAAGCTTGCCGCATTGTTCGGCTGCTAATTTAAAATAGTGTATCGCCAATCCACCCCGTGTGCAGGCTTAGGTGAAATAGATGGCCATCTCGGCGCGCATAACGGCGGGGCCGGTCTCATAGAACTTGCGGCCCAATTCGGGGCAGCGTTCGGCTTCGACGACGCAGATGCGGAACATCTGCTGGCCGAACAAATTTCCCGCCCCGTCAAAACGCTGCCATAGGTTGCAATGCCTCCTGTCCCAGCTTAATCCATTGCCATGCTGGCCATCTTCCTCAAAACCCTTCCATTTTTTGCCCTTATCGGGTTGGGCTATTGGGCAGGGCGCACACGGTTTTTCACAGCCGAGGCGACGGCATACCTCACGAAATTTGTATTCTACTTCGCGCTTTCGGCGATGTTGTTCAAATTTGCGGCCAACCTGTCGCTGGCCGAGGTCTGGAACACGCGACTGGTGGTGGCCTATCTTTGGGGAACAGCGTTTGTTTACGGCATCGCCACCATCGTGTGCTACCTGCGCGGGCTAAGCGTTGAAATCACCGCGATCGAGGCGCAATGCGCCGTGATCGGGAATGTCGGATTCCTTGGCGTGCCGATGCTGACACTGTTGCTGGGCGCGCAGGCGATCGGGCCTGTGATGCTGGCGCTGGCGGTGGATTTGATCATCTTTTCCTCGCTCATCGTGATCCTGATCACGGGGTCGCGGGACGGGCGGGTTGGGGTCGCGGCCTTGCGCACTGTCGGGCTGGGGCTGGTGAAGAACCCGATGATCGTGGCGATATCGCTTGGGCTGTTGTGGTCGGGGCTACAACTGCCGATCCCTGTCCCTGTCGGCGAATTTCTGGACCTGCTGGGTGCTGCCGCCACGCCCGGCGCGCTCTTTGCGATTGGCGCGTCGCTGGCCTCCAAATCGGCCGAGCGGTTGTCCGTGGCGGGTTGGCTCAGCTTTTGCAAGCTGGTGCTGCATCCCCTGTTCGTGGCCTTCGCCTGCTTTGTTCTGTTCAAGGTCGAGCCCTATCAGGCGACAGTGATCGTCTGTGCCTCGGCGCTGCCTGTGGCGGGCAATGTCTATATGCTGGCGCAGCATTACGGCGTTGCACCCCAGCGCGTGTCGGCCGCGATCCTTGTCTCTACCGCGATCAGTATCGTCACGGTCAGTTTGTGCATCGCGTGGCTGACGGGGGGCTAGGCAGGCGCATCACCCCTTGCCCCGCTCGCCTGCGGTCGCTAGCCATGACGCAACACCTGCAAGGAGCCCACCCATGGAAACGCTATCGAAAAACGCCTGCTTTGGCGGCACGCAACATGTGATTAAACACCCATCAAGCGCCTGCGCCTGCGACATGACATTCGCGCTGTTCCTGCCTGCCGAGGCGGCGGATGGCCCCGTGCCCGTTCTGTGGTTTCTGTCGGGTCTGACCTGCACCCACGAGAACGCGATGGTCAAGGCAGGCGCCCAAGCATGGGCCGCTGAACAGGGCATCGCGCTGGTCTATCCCGACACTTCGCCGCGCGGTGAAGGTGTCGCCAATGATGAAGCCTACGATCTGGGTCAGGGTGCGGGATTCTACGTCAACGCGACGCAGGACCCGTGGAAGCCGCACTTCCAGATGTGGACCTATATCGCGGAAGAGCTGCCCGCCCTTCTGGCCGAGAACTTCCCGCTGGACATGGAGCGCCAAGCGATCAGTGGGCACTCGATGGGCGGGCACGGCGCGCTGACGCTGGCGATGTCGCTGCCGGGGCGGTACAAATCTGTCTCGGCCTTTGCGCCCATCACGCACCCCACCGCAAGCGATTGGGGCCGCAAACAACTGACCGCGTATCTGGGCACGGATGAGGCCACGTGGACGCCCCATGATGCGACACTGCTGATGGCGGCACACGGGTTTGACGGGCCTGTGCTGGTGGATCAGGGCACCGACGACCAGTTCCTCGACCTGCTGCAACCCGAAGCGCTGAGTGCGGCGATGGCGATGCGCCGCCAGAACGGCACTTTCCGCATGCAGCCCGGTTACGACCACAGCTATTTCTTCATCGCGACCTTCATGGAGGATCACGTCACCTTCCATGCCGAGGCTTTGTGGTCCGCATGACAGCCCTTTATATCGACGCAGACGCCTGTCCGGTAAAAGAAGAAGCCGAGCGGGTTGCAACGCGCCACAAGCTCAAGATGTATTTCGTCTCGAACGGCGGGCTGCGGCCTTCGCAAAACCCTTTTGTAGAGACTGTTATCGTACCCGATGGCCCCGATGTCGCCGATATGTGGATTGCCGAGCGGGCGGGCGCAGGCGATGTCGTGGTGACAGGTGACATCCCGCTGGCCGCCAAATGCGTCGAAGCGGGTGCGCGGGTGATTAAACACAACGGCGAGGCGCTGACACAGGCCAACATCGGCAACGTGCTGGCCACCCGCGATCTGATGACCGACCTGCGTGCCGCCGACCCGTTCCGTCAAGGCGG
This sequence comes from Sulfitobacter aquimarinus, assembly GCF_040149565.1. Classification (NCBI taxonomy): domain Bacteria; kingdom Pseudomonadati; phylum Pseudomonadota; class Alphaproteobacteria; order Rhodobacterales; family Roseobacteraceae; genus Sulfitobacter; species Sulfitobacter aquimarinus. The sequence continues at coordinate 349,037 of NZ_JBEFLO010000003.1, read as the reverse complement.
CGGGAAGGGCTTTACAAAAGCGGATCGCTCACGCTTTCTGGAGGCGCTGGAGCGTGAAATACGAGCGGCCGCCAAGCTGCGGTGATCGTTTTCTTAAAAAGAAAACGGCCGGAATTTTCCAAAATTCCGACCCGCGATGAGAGGATTGAGACATGACACCCAAGGCTGTGATTTTTGATATCGGCAACGTCCTCATTGAATGGCAGCCCGAGCGGTTCTTCGACACGCAAATCGGCGAGGACCGGCGCCGCGCCCTGTTCGCGGCCATCGACCTGCACGCCATGAACGACCGCGTAGACAGCGGCGAGAATTTCACAGCAGTGCTGACCGAAACCGCCGCACAAAACCCCGCGTTCAAAGCCGAGTTGGACATCTGGCACGACCGCTGGCTGGATATGGCCTCGCCTGCGATTGACCATTCCGTGCGCCTGATGACAGCGCTGCAAGCGCGGGACGTGCCGGTTTTCTCTCTCACCAACTTTGGCATCCAGACCTATGTACTGGCCGCGACCCGCTACCCTTTCCTCAGCGCCTTTGACCGCGATTTCATCTCGGGTCATATGGGCGTGATCAAACCCGATGTACGCATCTACGAGATGCTGGAGGAAGGAACAGGCCTGAAAGGTGCTGACCTTCTGTTCACCGATGACCGCGCCGAAAACATCGACGCGGCTGCCGCACGCGGTTGGCAAACCCACCTGTTCGAAGGTGCGCAAGGCTGGGCCGACCGTTTGGTCGCTGCGGGACTGCTCACCGAAAAGGACGCCCTATGACCTCGGTCCCGTTTATTCCCTTTGCCGAAGGCGAGGCGCTGCTCGACTGGATTGCGCTAACCGATGCGCTGGCCCATGGCCACACAATGCCCCGCGCCGAGATCGGCGATACGTTTCTCTACCGCGACCCAGACACATTGCTGAGCCGTGCCGCGTGGATCGACGGGATGGGCATGGCCGTGAAATCCGCCACTGTTTTTCCGCGCAACGCAAACCAGGGCAAGCCTAACATCAACGGCGGGGTGAGCCTGTATTCGGACACCGATGGCACACTCGAAGCGATCATCGACTTCCATCTGGTGACCAAATGGAAGACCGCAGGCGACAGCCTGTTGGCCGCCCGCAGATTGGCGCGGCCCGATGCGCAAAACATCCTGCTGGTGGGCGCAGGCACTGTCGCAAAATCTCTGCACGCGGCCTACAGCGCCGCCTTCCCCAATGCGCGTTTCACTGTCTGGAGCAGGACCCGCGCCAGCGCCGAAGCCATGGCCGCCGATCTGCCCGACATCGCAGTTGCGGATGACCTTGAAAGCGCTGTGAAAAACGCCTGCATCATCGGCAGTGCCACCATGACGACCGAACCGTTGATCAAAGGCGCATGGCTTCAGGCCGGCCAGCACCTTGACCTGATCGGCGCATACCGCCCCGACATGCGCGAAGTGGATGACGAGGCCCTGACCCGTGCGCGCCTGTTCGTTGACAGTTTTGACACGACGTGTGGCCACATCGGCGAGATCAAGATCCCGCTTGAAAGCGGTGCCATAACCCGCGCCGACATCATTGCAGATTTCTATAGGCTGGACGCATTCTCGCGACGTTCCAATGACGAGATCACCATCTGCAAAAACGGCGGCGGTGCGCATCTGGACCTGATGACCAGCCGCTATATCCTGTCGCGCTGGCAAGCGGCGGGATGATCTGGCTACTGCTCATCTTTGCCGCGCTTGTCGCGGCGCCTTTCGTGCGCGAACACTACCGCCCGAAGATGAGCGACGGGCGGCGCGGCTCCGCCCCCGGTCAGTTTGCAGAGCTGAGCCAGGGCGTCACGCATTTCCACCAAAGCGGGCCACCCGACGGGCCGCTGGTTGTCTGTGTGCATGGCCTCACCACGCCCAGCTTTGTTTGGGAGCCTTTGGCAAAGGGGCTCAACGCGCTGGGGTTTCGGGTGCTGGTCTATGACCTGTTGGGGCGCGGGTTCTCGGACAGGCCCGAAGGCGTGCAGGACAAGGCGTTCTTTAACACGCAGCTGCGTGACTTGCTGGAGCATCTGGAGATCGACGCGCCGTTCCACTTGATCGGCTATTCGATGGGCGGCGCTGTTGCGACGGGCTTTGCCGCGACCTATCCCGTGCGGGTCCGCAGGCTGGTCATGATCGCATCGGCGGGGATGCAGATTGCGACCACCCCGATGGTGCGTTTCATCCGTGATCGTGGCGTTGCAGGCCAATGGCTGATGCTGGCGGCCTACCCCTTCATCCTGCGCCGCGGGATTGAGGCCGAGCGTGCCGCCCCGAACGCCTATCATGCCATCTGCGATGGACAAAAAGCACAGCTTGAATTTGCGGGCTTTGTCCCTGCTGTTCTGGCCAGCCTGCGCGGCATATTGCGTCACCCGATGGCGGGCGAGCATATGACCTTGCACCGCAACGCAGTGCCATTGCTTGCGATCTGGGGGGCCGAGGATGATGTCATCCCTGCAAGCGCCATGGGCCAGTTAGCCCAATGGAACCGCGATGCGGTGCATGAGGTGATCGAGGACGCGGGCCATGCCCTGACCTATCTACAGGCCGACGAAGTACTGGCCCATATCGCGGGTTTTTTGCCCGCGCCCGAAGGCGACGATTGGGGCCACGATACCTAGGCCTGCGCGAGCGCCACAGGTTTCTCACGCACCGGCAAATGCACAATCGCGCTGAATGCACCCACGGCCACCCCGATCCACCAGACAGTGGTGTAGGTGCCATAAGCGTCATACATCCGCCCGCCCAGCCAGACGCCAGCGAAGCTGCCTAATTGATGGCTGAAAAAGATGATCCCATAGAGCGTGCCCATATAACGCAGCCCGTAGATATGCGCGATCAACCCCGAGGTCAGCGGTACAGTCGCCAGCCACAAGGACCCCATCGCAACCGAGAAGATCACCACGCTTAACGGTGTAATAGGCAGCATGATAAACACCGCAGCGATGATCGTGCGGCCCGTGTATATCCCCGCCAACAGATACTTCTTCGAGTACCGCTTGCCCGCCCAACCAGCGAGCAGCGTGCCGCCCACATTCGCCGCCCCAATCAGCGAAATCGCAACAGCGCCCAAGGCCGAGGTCGTCGTGATCCCCATATTGTGCAGCGCACTGCCCGCAAGGATTGGGCCGCACATCTCGGTCACGAAGGCGGGAAAATGCGCGGTGATAAAGGCCAGCTGATACCCGCATGAGAAAAAGCCGAGGAAGATCAGCGTATAGCTGGGGTCTTTGAAGGCGCGCAGCAGGATGGTGCCCATCGCCTCCTCCAGCTCGGCGCGGTCGGCCTGAATGGGCGCCCGCATGAAGGGCAGCGTCAGGATCATCGACAGGATCACGCCAGCGAATACTGTAAATACCATCTGCCAGCTCATCATGCCGAGCATCCATTCGGCCACAGGTGCGCCAAAAATCTGCCCCGCACTGCCCGCCGCGGTCACCACCGCCAGCGCCATCGAGCGGTTCTCGTCACTGGCCGCACGGCCCACCACGGCGAGGATCACGCCAAAGCCCGTGCCCGCAATGCCAAACCCTACAAGCCACGCATAGGTCTGATGCGCGATGGGCGTGTCCGAGCCTGCGGACAGGATCAGCCCCAGCGCATAGACCACCGCCCCCAGAATGATCGCTTTGCGGTCACCAATCTTCTCGGCCATGGCGCCAAAGATCGGCTGACCCACGCCCCACGCAAGGTTCTGGATCGCAATCGCCAGAGAGAACTCGGCCCGCAGCCAGCCGAACTCCTCTGCGATGGGGATCTGGAAAACACCGAACGAGGCGCGGATCGCAAAGCTGACCATGATGATCACACAACCGACGATCAACACGGGTGAGAAGAGGGATGTCTTTTGCATGGCGTAGGCTCCTGCCGTTGCGGCGCAGATTGCGCAGCGGCGCGGCCTTCGTCAATCGTGCGATTGTATGGACACACTTTCCAAACCGCCGCGACGGCGGTAGGACACATGCCATGACAAACCTGCGCACCCTGTATGACCAGATGATCTCCGACGGCACCCTGCGCCCCGACCCCGCGCAAGAGGCCGTGATCCCCGAATTTGACCGCATCCGCACGGCGCTTATGCAGCCCGTGAAAAAGGGGTTCTTTCGAAAAGCGCCAGAGCCGCCCAAGGGGCTGTACCTGTGGGGCGGTGTCGGGCGCGGGAAATCCATGCTGATGGATTTGTTTGTGCAGAACCTTGAGAACATCCCCGCCCGCCGCGTGCATTTCCACGCCTTCATGCAGGAAATCCATGCCGCCATGCACGAGGTCCGCAAGACCGGCGTCGATGATGCGATTGCCCCCGTGGCGGCGGATGTGGCCGCTTCGGTCCGGCTGCTGGCGTTTGACGAAATGCAGATTACCGATATTACCGATGCGATGATCGTGGGGCGCCTGTTCGAGGCGCTGTTTGCCGCTGGTGTCGTGGTCATCACCACGTCAAACCGCATCCCCGACGATCTGTATAAACACGGGCTGAACCGTGATTTGTTCCTGCCCTTCATTGAGCTGATCAAAGACCGCATGGTCACACACGAACTGATCAGCCCGACCGACTACAGACAGGACCGTCTGGCGGGCAGCCCCGTTTACTTTACCCCCGTCAACGCCGACAGCCGTGCGCAGATGGATGCTGTCTGGCGTGATCTGACGGGCGGTGAGGCGGGCCCGCTGACGCTGCAGGTCAAGGGGCGCGATGTGGTGATCCCGATGTTCCGCAATGGCGTGGGTCGTGCGCGGTTTCACGCGCTGTGCGGGCAGCCGTTAGGGCCAGCCGACTATCTGGCCCTTGCCGAAGCGGTCAGAGTGCTGATGCTGGATGATATCCCGACCCTTGGCCGCAGCAACTTCAACGAGGCAAAGCGCTTTGTCACGTTGATCGACGCGCTGTATGAGGCCCGCGTGCGGCTGATCTGCTCGGCCGCGGCCACGCCTGAAATGCTGTATCTGGAAGGCGAAGGCACGTTCGAGTTCGAGCGCACAGCATCCCGCCTGCGCGAGATGCAAAGCGAAGACTGGATCAGCGGCTAATCGACGGTGTTCAGGTCAACAGGTCCGCGGGTGACAGACTCGGGGTGATAGGGGGCGCTCTGGCTCCACATGCTCCAAACGCCCAGACCAATAATACCCAGCGCAACAGCACTGAAGATCACTTGGCGCAATCCGGCAGATTCGGGCGCAATATCGCCACGCGGTTTGTTGGTTTTCTGTGTCATGCTCGATCCTGAATGTGGAGGTTTCCGCCGTAATGCGCGTTCCTGCCTTAACATTCCTCTAAAAGTCCGCACGACCCTTCGTCAACCGGCCCATTCCCTTATTTGGTGTGACCTATGCGTTGTCTCGCAAGATGTTGCCTGCAAGATACAGTGATCCGCAGATAAGCACCCGCGCATGGGGGTCGGCGTTAACGATCTGCGCCAATGCCGATGCTACGTCCTCGGCCTCATGTGCGCTCATCCCCACCTCGCGTGCGGCGGCGGCAGTCGTTTGCGCAGGCAAGGTCGCCGCCTCACCGGGGATCGAGACAGCGTGCAGGGCGTTCACATGGTCCGCCAAGGGGCGCAAGTAGCCGCCGATGTCCTTGGTGCTGAGCATCCCGCAAATCAGATAGGTCGGCACCTTTGGCAGCTCCGACAGGACCGAGGCCAGCGCGTGACCCGCCGCAGGATTATGCCCCCCGTCCAGCCACAGCTCGGCCTGACCTGCGGCCTTGACCAACGGGCCGCTGCGCAACCGCTGCATCCGCGCAGGCCAGCGGGCGTTTGTAACGGCCCCTTCGCAGGCGGCGGCGTCAAAGCCCAATGCCCGCAGAGTGGCAATGGCACCGCCCGCATTTTGCACCTGATGCAGCCCGGGCAGGTTGGGCAACGGCAGGTCCAGCAATCCGTGTTCGTCCTGATAGACCATGCGCCCCGCCTCACGGGAGGCATGCCAGTGCTGACCATAGATGCCCAGCGGGGCCATGTGGCGGGCGGCGGTGGCTTCGATCACCTCCAGCCCCGCCTCTTGCTGCGGACCAACGATGCAGGGAACACGGCGTTTGATGATGCCCGCCTTTTCGCCCGCAATCTCGGCCAATGTGTCACCCAGAAACTGCTGGTGATCCAGATCGACGGGGGTGATGACTGTGGCCACAGGGTTGGCGACTACGTTAGTCGCGTCCAGACGCCCGCCAAGGCCCACCTCAAGCAGGGTGTAATCCGCAGGCGTGCGCGAAAACGCCAGCAAGGCCGCACAGGTCGTAATTTCGAAGTAGGTGATATTCGCCCCGCCATTCGCGGCATAGCATTCGTCCAGCACCTGCGTCAGCGCGGATTCCGAGATCAGCTCCCCCGCCAGACAAATCCGCTCGTGGAAGCGTGCCAGATGCGGGGAGGTATAGGCGTGCACGGTCTTGCCCGCCGTCTCCAGCCCTGCCCGGATCATCGCTTGGGTCGAGCCTTTGCCATTGGTGCCAGCGATGTGGATCACAGGCGGCAGGTTGTTTTGCGGATTGCCCAATGCCTCCAGCAGGCGCAGCATCCGGTCCAGCGTCAGGTCAATAATCTTTGGGTGGAGCGCCATCATGCGGTCGAGGATGGCATCGGATGTTTGGGGCATAGCGTTCCTGTGAATAAGGTCAGGCGGGGATTTTGCGGGTACGGATCATGTATACCAAAAGCCCGCCTGCTACGACATCCAATGCGCCGCAAAACGCGGGCCACCATGCGGGACCGGGGTTGTTGGTGAACAGTACAAGCACGTCGAACAGACCATGGGCGATGATGCCCAGCGCGATCAGAATCGCCCCTTGGCGAAAGCCCACGGCGGCAAGGGTTGCGAAGGCCAGAAAGGCGGCAGCATGTGCGACGATTATCAGCGCCGTCGCATTGGCCTGTACCGCAAAGACAGGCCAGAAGAACGCGATTGCGCCCAACAGGACGGCGATGCCGCTGCGCTCTTTCAATGCATCCATGCGGTAGAGCGCGGCAATCACGCATACCCCTGCCAAAGCGCCGAAGAACATCGGCCACAGGATCATGATTCGGGTTTAGGCTCCGCCGCTGCCTCGGGGGTATCGGCCTTTGGCGTTGGCGCGGCGGCCAGATCTTCGGGCGCAGGCGCAGGCAGATCACCGCGCACGGCAGGGGGCAGGCCTAACAACATGCGCACGATGGTAATCAACTCGTCGCGCATTTGCGGGCGCGGGGTGACGCGGTCCAACATGCCGTGGTCCAGCAGGTATTCGGCGCGCTGGAATCCTTCGGGCAGCTTTTCGCGGATGGTTTGTTCAATCACGCGCGGGCCGGCAAAACAGATCAGCGCGTTCGGCTCGGCGATATGCACATCGCCCAGCATCGCATAGCTGGCCGTCACACCGCCTGTCGTCGGATGGGTCAACACGACGATATAGGGCAGGTCCGCGTCTTTGAGCATTTGCACCGCAACGGTCGTGCGCGGCATCTGCATCAGGCTCAGGATGCCCTCTTGCATCCGCGCCCCACCAGCGGCGGAAAACAGCACCAGCGGGCGGTTCAACTTCACCGCTTCTTCGGCGGCGGCGATGATCGCGTTGCCGACATACATCCCCATGGAGCCCGCCATAAAGCTGAAGTCCTGCGCACAGGCCACGATGGGCGTGCGGCCGATCTCGCCTGTGGCGACCAGCATGGCCTCGTGTTCGTTGGTCTGTTTTTGCGCGGCACGCAAACGGTCGGGGTATTTCTTTTGATCGCGGAATTGCAGCGGGTCCACGGTGGGCGCGGGGACTTTGACCTCGTTAAAGATACCGCCATCAAACAAGGCGGTGAAACGGTCCCGCGGAGTGATGTGCATGTGGTGGCCGCAGTTGGTGCAGACGTTGAGGTTATCGCTCACCTCGCGGTGAAACAGCATGGTGCCGCATTCATCGCATTTCGTCCAAAGGTTCTCGGGGGTCTCGCGGCGCGAAAAGATCGAATTGATCCGCGGGCGGACATAGTTGTTGATCCAGTTCATAGCGGCGCCTCGTTACCTTACGTTCCCCCCTCAAATAAGGGGAGCGAAAGAGAATTGCAATCAACGCCGCAAGGCCAGCCGTGCAACAAGCCAACTGACCAGCATTGCGGCAAAATCAACAGGCAGCCATGCGCGCAAGGCATCGATATCCGCCATCCCGAAGGGCGTGTGCCACAACGCCAATCCACCCAGATTGTCAGGCAATGACGTAATCACCAGCGCCGTGACATTATTGACAAAATGAACAGCCAACGCAGGGCCAATGGTCCCTGCCCGTGCGGTCAGGTCCGCCATCAGCATCCCGAAGGCAAAGGCCCAAACAGTAATCATCACCGCGTTCTCGCCTGCCTCTGCGGGTTGGTAATGGCCCAGCGCAAAAATCACGGACGGCAGAACCATCCACACCAGAGGAGAGCGGAAGCGGGCGCCAAGCTGTTGCTGCAAATACCCGCGAAAGACGATTTCTTCGGCGCTGATTTGCACAAATACAGCCAGCAACGACAAGGGCAGCAAGGCCGTCCACACTCCGACGGCCATATTCGGGACCAGCGGGTCGGCGTAGCCGTAAGGCGGCAGAACCGACAGCACGATGCCCAAAAAAATCAACGCGCCCGTTACCCGCATGAATTGCGGGATGCACAGGGCCACGGGGCCCATCACGCTCAACGCCTCGCGGTGGTGCAGCACGCGCACCACCACAAAAACCGCAGCCGAGATCAGCGCGAAGCTGCCCAGCAAGATATACATTGCAACAGGGGTCGCCCCCGCGATCAGCGTATTCGCAAAAGCGGGTCCATCACTGGCAAACGCAAAGATGACCATCTGGTAGAGCTGCGTAAACAGCACATAAAGCACCACGATCGCGACTACGCCCGCAACCGTCCGCCACAGCTCGGATCGTTTTTCGGCCACGACGGTGTGCAGGATGTGCGCGTCATAATCAGGGCGGAGCCGCATCACCTGTCGTCCTCATCCAGAGTGCGGGGGATTTCGATATTGGCGTCGCGGATTGTTTCCGCTGCCGCCGACAGATGCCCGCCCACCGTGCGCAGCAGGCTCAGCAACACGGTCTTGTCGTTTTCTACAACCGACCGGAACTGTTCGGCCCCGATGCGCAGGAATTGCGTCGGTTCCAGCGTGCGCAGCGTGACCTGACGCGGATCGCCAAGGATCACGGCCAGATCGCCGATCATGCGCCCCGGCTCCACCGTCGAGATATGCTGCGCACCATCTAAACCACGAGGGAACGTAAGCTCGGCCTTGCCCGTCACGCATAGATAAACGGCATCCGCGCTTTGGCCTGCGCTGAAGACGACCGTATCTTCGGGCGCGTCATACCATTTTGCCGCAAAAGCCAGCAGCCTTTGGGCGCGGCGTTCCAACCGGCCGAACAGGTCGTTGTGGTGGATCAGTGACAACTTGCGCCGCAAATCATCCGAGGCACTGGCCTCGGGATCATAAGTCTCTGTCCCCCCTACCCCGTCCAGCCGCCCGCCGCTGATTTCGACGAACATGTCATAGGTTTCAGGCGCGTCGAACCTGTCATCCAGAAAAATCTGCGTGGTGTCGGGCAGCAGCTCGCTGATGCGGGCGCGGACATTCGTCAGATCGCTTCCCTGCAACGCCTTATCCATAATCAGCACGTCAGGGCGTTTGATGCTGGCGCGGGTAAAGGCCGCCCTCTCGAGGATCGCGGGGGGCAGGTTGGTGCCGCCGATCGCCGTTGCCACGTCAAAGACGTTGGCCGCCACTTCGCGGCGCATGTCATGTGCGCTCAGCACGTCGGACACGGCGTCCATCACCAGATCTGCCTCGATCCCCGCCACATTTGAAATACGCCCATAGATCAGGTTTTCCAGCAAGGTCAGGCGCGGCAGATAGGTTTGTGGATCAATGGGCACGAACATATCGCTGGCCAACACGCGCAACTGCGCGCCACGTGTGCGGCGGATGCTGAGGATCTCTTCCTTGAAGTTTTCGGGAAAGGCGGGGCCGATCTGTTCAGCCGTAAAGGCAAACGGCACCGTCAGCAAAAGCGAAAACTCTTCTTCGCTGAGCGCACCATCGCCCCGCGTGCGGCGGCGGTTTGCGATCTCGACCAATTGTTCGTAGAGCGCCTCGTCAATGCCAAGCGCGGTAAACAGCGGGTGTTGGGTGCCATCCATGCCAAAAGTCTGGTGCAACGTCTCGACCAGCGTTTGCGAGATTGCAATGGCCTGCTCTGCCAGCCCCTCCCCCGCGATCATGCCAAGGAATACTTTTTCCGAGGCAAGGGTCAGCTGGCTGATGCTGCGGCGCGGGCTGGCGAACAGCAGGTTGCCCCCCAAAGGAACGGCAGGGTTAAAACTGTCTGGGTCAAACCGGTGGATCGCCCCCGTAAGTTTGCGCTTTTGCAGCTCTTCATACACAGCACCGCGCAGCGATACGATGCGTTTTGCCAGACCGCTGTGCAATTCGGCATCCATGATCGAGCCAAGCATCCCGCGCATGATCCCTTCGTCGGTATTGAGCACGCGGCTCAACTCGAACCACCAATCGCGGACATCGTCCATGTTCTCCAACTCGGCCAGCGCGGGGTCGAGCCAGTCGGCCTTGAGGCTGTCCAAGCTATTGCCTGCCCGCCGCGCTTCGATGCCGTCGCGGTCGCGGCGGTTGGGGTCCCACAGGACCGTCTTGGGCGAGGTCCGCAATGACATCAGCAGGTTGTCCCCAATGGTGCCTTGGAACAAATAGGGCTGCGCCTGCACATAGCCGATGCGCGCCGCAATCACTGTCTGGTGCAGGGTCGCAATGTCATGGCCGCCCATTGTCACGCTACCCCGTGTCGCCATGACTTCCCGTGTGAGCAGTTCAGCCATGGCGCGGCGCTCGGACACGGTCGAGGTTTTGATAGCGACTTGGGCACCTTGGGGAATATCCAGCGTGAGGTCGCGCAAAACCGCGCTCCCGTCGCCGTTGCGGACATATACGTCCTTGAGGTGAATATCGCCCTTGAGGCGCGGTACTTCTGCGGGGGCACCCGTCAGAAGCGCCTCGTCAATGGCATCCTCGGGGTCAAACCGCTCGGTCACGACGTCCCAGCGCAAAGCCATATCCTGCGTCTGGTTGTAATAGGCCAACAGCTCCTTCCACGGCGCGCTGAGGTCTTTGTACGCAGCAAGAGCCGCCACAAGCGCGCCCACCGTAATGTCGCCTTGGATCACAAGGATACCGCCAACAAGGTAGAAGAAAAACGGCGTCAGCTGTGTGATGAAGTTATTGAGGAACTTCATAAAGAATTTCTTTTGGTAGATTTTGAAGCGGACATTGAACAGGCGGCCCAGCCGTTCGGTAAAGCCCGCCAGCCGGAACCGCAGCCCGCCATTGGTGCGCAAATCGGTGATGCCTGCCGCCGTCTCACCGATCTCGGAGGAGAACTGGCGCACCTCTTTGATGCGCTCTTTGTTCAGCAGGTTGATCTGTCGTTGCAGCAGCGGGATGACATAGGCCTGCAACGGGATCAGGGCGATGCCCGCCAGTCCAAACCAGAACGACTGCAAAAACAGGAACACAAGAATCAGCAGCATCTGCCCCGCCTGAAACACAGGCTGCGCGATGAAGTCCCCCATCAACCCGCCCATCGGCTCGGCCTCGGAGGTGACCATGCTGACCAGCTCACCCTGACTGGTATTCTGGAAATAGCGCTTGGGAAACCGCGTCATACGAGAAATGAGAGCAAAGCGGAACCGACGCAAAAGCCGTTCTGCAACGACACCTTTCATCGTGTTCAACCGCATTTTCAACAGCCCGTGCGCAAGCACCGCAAGCAGATAACCCACACAAAGCGCCGTCAGGAATTGTATCTGGCTGAGCTGATAGCCAAAGGTCATCACCATCGGATCTTCGGCACCGATGGCATCGTTGATGATCCGTTTGGGCAATTCGAGCGTCGCATACAAAAACGGGAAGGTCAGCAATGTGACGCCCAGCAATACAAACTGTTGCCGTTTTGAATGCTTCCAGATGAAAGCGGAAATGCTGCGGTCCATGCGTGGCTCTCGATCGGTTAGGGGGGGAAGGTAAGCGCTTACCCCGCGGGATACAATGTAGCCCTTCCCTTACCGTTGCACAGTCAGGGGCAGATAATTGTCGCGACCACCGATAGCTTTCCCGATTTCATGCCTTCGGGGTGTAGTGCTGCGACCTTGGGCGGGTCGATTTGCCCGATCTTGCAGCGCGGTTGGGTTTTCGCCAATGCAGCACGGGTCAGCCTCAACCGCTCTGCCCGCGTCAGGGACAAACCCGTTGTGCAGCCATATTTGCCGCCCCATGTGTCGTTGCAAAATGCGATCTTGCCGCCGCGTGTGACGACCGGCTTGAACTTGGTCCGTCTTTCGCGCTTGCGCTGGCTTTTCACCACCACCGCTGCACCTTTGGATTTCACCCGCCCGCCCACAAGCGATGCCTCGTATTTTTGCCAGTCCCTTTCTGTCGGCTGGCGCAAACCGCGTGCCCTGTTGCGGCGGTCATACGCGTCAGATGTCCAGCCAAAGCGGAAGGCGTAGGTGTTTGGTATTTTGATCTTGCGACTTGCCACAACCCGAGAGATGCGGACCTCTATCCGCCCGACCTCAACCGTTGCTTTAGGCGATTGTGCCCCGACCTGATGGCCACTGATCGGGTCGGAATAACCGTCCCCGCAGGCCGACAACAAAAGCGCGCACAGGCCCCAAACGCCCACCCCTCGAACAAAGCTCTTCATGGATCACGGCTCCCTACTCACTACTCTTAACGGGACCACCGGTAGCGGCCGTGCCTTGCGGCGAAAAGTAGGGGAAACCCCCATTCGGGCGGTCGTTTTCACTGCTTTGCACTGAAAAAGCCGCGCCTCCAAGGGCGCATCCTGTCTTGCCTCTGCGCCCGCGCTCGCCTATCCGTTTTCACAACACAGATCAGGGAGAGCGCCACAATGTCCACCAACGCCCGTTTCGACAAAGATAAATTGCCCAGCCGCCATGTGACCGAAGGGCCCGCACGCGCGCCGCACCGGTCGTATTACTATGCGATGGGCATGACCGAGGAAGAAATCCACCAGCCTCTGGTCGGCGTGGCAACCTGCTGGAACGAGGCAGCCCCCTGTAACATCGCGCTGAACCGTCAGGCGCAATCTGTGAAGGTTGGCGTTGCTGCCGAGCAAGGCACGCCGCGCGAATTCACCACCATCACCGTCACCGACGGCATCGCCATGGGCCACGAGGGCATGCGCTCCTCGCTCGCCTCGCGTGAGGCGATTGCCGACACGGTTGAGCTGACCATGCGCGGCCACTGCTATGACGCGATTGTGGGGCTGGCTGGTTGTGACAAGTCCCTGCCCGGTATGATGATGGCGATGATCCGCCTCAACACGCCGTCTGTGTTCATGTACGGCGGTTCCATTCTGCCGGGTCAGGCGCCCAAGGACGCAGACGTGCCTGCCAACTTCGCCGACCGTGACCTGACCGTGCAAGACATGTTCGAGGCCGTGGGCAACTGGCAGAATGGCTCGCTGTCTGAGGCCGCTCTCGAAGTGTTGGAGCGCGTGGCCTGCCCGTCGGCGGGTGCCTGCGGCGGCCAGTTCACAGCCAACACGATGGCCTGTGTCTCCGAGGCGATCGGCCTTGCGCTGCCCAACTCATCCGGCGCGCCTGCGCCTTACAAAAGCCGTGACGAATACGCGATTGCGTCCGGCAAGGCCGTGATGAACCTGATTGAAAAGAACATCCGCGCCCGCGACATCTGCACCCGCGAAGCGTTTGAAAACGCGGCCCGCATCGTGGCCTGTACAGGTGGCTCGACCAACGCGGGTCTGCACCTGCCCGCCATGGCGCATGAGGCAGGCATCGAGTTCTACCTTGAAGACGTCTGCGAGATCTTCCGAGACACGCCTTATTTCGTCGACATGAAGCCGGGCGGCGCTTACGTGGCCAAGGACCTTTACGAGGCAGGCGGCGTACCTGTTGTGATGAACGAGCTGCGCAAAGCGGGCCTGATCCATGAAGACTGCATGACCGTCACAGGCTATTCCATGGGCGAAGAGCTGGACAAAATCGAACGCGAGGCAGACGGCAAAGTCATCCACTCTGTATCTAATCCGATCAGCACCACAGGTGGCGTTGTCGGCCTGAAGGGCAACCTTGCCCCCGAAGGCGCGATTGTGAAAATCGCGGGCATGGCCGAAGAAGACATCGTGTTCACCGGCCCCGCGCTGGTGTTTGAATGTGAGCAGGACGCATTTGAAGCCGTGCAGAACCGCACCTACTCCGAAGGCGATGTGTTCGTCATCCGCAACGAGGGCGCACGCGGCGGCCCCGGCATGCGCGAGATGCTGGCGACCACGGCGGCGCTGTCGGGTCAGGGCATGGGCAAGAAAGTGGCACTGATCACCGATGGCCGTTTCTCGGGCGCGACACGCGGTTTCTGCGTAGGCCATGTGGGGCCAGAGGCCGCGATGGGCGGGCCGATTGGCTTGCTCAAGAACGGCGATATGATCACGCTGAACGCGATCACGGGTTCCATTTCCGTTGACCTGACGGATGAAGAGCTGGCCGCACGCAAAGCCGCGTGGGAAGGCCCCCGTGAGAACTTGTATGCCTCGGGTGCGTTGTGGAAATACGCGCAGTTGGTTGGCCCGACCTACCTGGGTTGCGTCACCCACCCCGGAGCCAAGGTCGAGCGCCATGATTACATGGAGCTCTAAACCGCTCATCGCCTTGGCTGTCGTCACGACACTGGCAGCCTGTGATGACGCAATGGACCCAAGCACTCTTCTGGCGGGATTGGCCTCGCCGGAAGACGCGGCAAAGTCCACTGTCCCGCTGACCCAAGCGTTGATGATGCGCGGCAATGTCACGCTGGTCCCGCCCGCAGGGTATTGCATAGACCCCGCCAGCCTCACCCAAAGCTTTGCGCTAATGGGACGCTGCGACGCGCTGGGCGCGGCCGACCGCGGAGCAAGCGCCCCCGTGGGCGTGATGACCGTGAGCATCGCCCGCAGTACCAAATCCGCCCCCCTGCCCAGTGCCGCTGATGTCGCTGCAGCAAGTGCTGTCGGCGCACCCCAAGATACACGGAAAAGCGACACAAGCCTTGTGTTCAAAACCACAGGCACCGCGCCCGCCGCAGGCCTTTCACCCCAGCATTGGCGTGCCTTGGCAAAACTGGGCCGTTATACGATTGGGGCCGCGCTTTTTGGTCCGAAAGGACATCGTGCGGTGACAGCCGAAGGGGCGGACTTGCTTGCCGACATGCTGAAACGCACAACGGCAAAGACAAACGCAAGCTGAACGGACGCGATGCTTGCACGCATAGGCTGTTGCGTGGCATCTTAGCGAAAAATGCGCGTATTCGGTTCTTGGATACACAGGCAGCATAAGCCCGAACAGAGCAACAAGGCGAGCAGAATGGCCAAAATTGGCGGAAACCTTTTTGATGCGGCGTTTTACAGCCGTGGGATTGCGAAATGGGCGCGGATTGCGCGGATGGCCCGTTCTGCCGATCTGGGCGCGTTGCGGCGGCAACGGCTGAAAGCACGACAGCTCAAGGCGCATCTCGATGAGTTGATCCATATCTCGGACGAGCGGTTGGCGCTGCCGCTCGAAGGATCAACCAGCTTTCCCAAACCGCACAACGCCGATTGGGCGTGGCGCCCCGAACTGTGGCGCGGCCCGCTTCCAAACCCCGGATTGTCGGCCGTGCAAACACGTTCAATGCTGGGCAACGAGGTGACGCTGTTTCATGATTGCGACTTTTCCGAACTGACCCTGCGCCAGTTGCGCAACCTGCGTGCGGAAGATCTGGCACCTTACGGGCTGCGCATGGATGTTTTCCGTTTTGACGGCTCGTTCCTGTCGCTGGTGGTTGATCTGCCCGAAGACGGCGTAGACGGCCTCAAACGCACGCATCTGATCCGCATGGATGTGATCGTTGAACTGGAAAAACCCATCGAGATATTTGCACGTCTCAACATCAAAAACGGGCCGAACACGGAACAGATCGTGCGCGAACTGGACCTGAGCGGGGACCAGACCACGGTCGAATTCGACCTTGCCTATTCCACTCTGAACGAGCGGCGGGTTGAGGGCGCGTGGATCGACCTCATCTTTGAAGGGCCCGAAATGAACCAGGTTGCCTTGCGCGATCTTACCTTTTCGCGCCGCCCGCGTGCGCAAATCTAGACACCCCCGACAATCGGGACGGAGAATGCGATGACCAACCTTGTACTGACCAAGACCAAGATGCGCCAAGGTGTGTGGGAGGGGCTGCTCACCGGCGCTGAAAGCGGCGTCACGCCCAAGCTGGACGTTACCCATGAGGGTACCCAAGTGCGCGATGTCACGGTGACCGCGCTGGAAGATGGCAGTGGCCACGCAGTTGCGATTCCGATCCCGACCGAGGCGATCTCGGACGGGATGCAAACCGTGCTGATTGCGGATGCGGACAGTGATGAAAAGCTGGGCGCGATCACCTTGATGGCGGGCGAGGCATTGGGCGATGACATGCGGGTCGAAGTCGACCTGTTGCGCGCCGAGCTGGACATGCTGAAACGCGCCTTCAGACGTCACTGCCTTGAAACAACATAACCTTGTAATCTGCACGGTCTTGCTGCTGCAAACCGATGTACAAAGCCGTTGATGTCCTGCCCGCCGCACGGCGGCAAGATGCTGCCTGCTTGTTATCCGTTCGATGCACAGGCTGCCCGGAAAACCCTGACGTTCATGCCTGCAATGAAAAAGGCCGCCCCCGTTAGGGAGCGGCCTGTTGGTCCGACAGTGAGCCAGTCCTACTCTTTTGGACCCAGTGCCGACAGGCCTCTGAGGATGTCGATGGCATACGCCAGTTGATAGTCTTCGATCCGCAATTCGGCTGCTTGTTCTGCCTTTTCGCGGTCTTCCATGATCTGGTTGATCTCGTCCTCGGTCAGGCTGTCATTGCTCAGGCTGCCGCGCAGGTCCGATTCAGAGCGCGAGCGGCGGGCTGGTGTGTCCTCCTCCTCTTTCTCGGCACGGCGGGGCGGTTGGGCGACAACGATGTCAGGCGAGACACCAAGCGACTGGATCGAACGACCCGACGGCGTGTAGTAGCGTGCCGTAGTCAGGCGCATGGCCCCTTCAGAGCGCAGCGGCATTACCGTCTGGACCGACCCTTTGCCAAAGCTCTTGGTGCCGATCACAATTGCACGGCGGTGATCTTGCAACGCGCCCGCAACGATTTCAGACGCCGAGGCAGAGCCGCCGTTGATCAGCACCACAATCGGTTTGCCTTCGGCCAGATCGCCCATCTTGGCGTTGAAGCGATCCCCGTCTGATGCCTCGCGGCCCCGAGTGCTTACGATCTCGCCCTCGTTCAGGAAGGCATCGGACACTTTGATCGCTTGAGTCAGCAAACCGCCGGGGTTGTTGCGCAGGTCGATGACAAAACCGTTGACCGCGTCGATGCCGCCTGCGGTCTCGACCTTCTCGGCCAATTGCTCGGCCATTTTGGGGTATGTCTGGTCGTTGAACGTGCTCAGGCGCAGCACGACACTGTCCCCTTCGGTACGCGAACGCACAACTGTCAGCTCGATCGTGTCGCGGGTGATGGTCACATCGAACGGCTCTGTCTCGCCTTCGCGCACAACGGTGATCACGATGTCAGAGCCGACAGGCCCGCGCATCAGCTCAACCGCTTCGTCCAGCACCAGACCCAGCAGGCTTTCGCCGTCGACGTGGGTGATGAAATCGCCGGCCTCGATGCCGGCCTCATCCGCAGGCGTGCCGTCGATGGGCGAGACGACTTTGACAAAGCCCTCTTCCTGCGTGACCTCGATCCCGAGACCGCCGAATTCACCACGCGTCTGTTCGCGCATCTTGGTGGCATCCTTGGGCGACAGATAGCTGGAATGCGGATCAAGCGAGGTCAGCATCCCGTCAATCGCCGCCTCGATCAGCGCACCGCTGTCGACTTCTTCGACATATTGCGCGCGGATGCGTTCAAAAATATCGCCAAACAGATCAAGCTGTTCGTACACGTTCGAGGTTTTAGCAGCTTCTTGCGCCAAAAGCGGTGCGGCGATCTGGGTCGTGGCGACGACGCCCAGAAACGTGCCACCCGCTGCGGCCATCAAAAACTTCTTCATCTATCTATCCATCCTTGTCTGTCCGAAACCAAGATTCGGGATCTTGGGGAACATTATCCTGTCTTACCTCTATATAGAGCGTTTCTGAGCGCGCAGCACCAGCCCCATCACCATCTGTTGACAATTCAGCCCCTGTTCCGCCCATCAACCCGATTGGCGTGCCTGCGGCAATGACTTGTCCGATCTCACCGTAGACCACCCCAAGCCCTGCAAGCACAAACAACGTGTCGGCGCGTGGCTCTAGAATCATGACGTTACCAAAGTCCAATAGCGGCCCCTGATAGCGTATCGTTGCGGCGGTGGGCGATGTGACAATCGCACGCGGGCGCGTGGCCAACAGCAGACCGGGGCGGGCCACGCCTGCGGCGTCCGCTTCGTTCATGCCGCGCAGAACAAGGCTTTGCACCGGTAGCGGTAGCTGCCCGATCTGGCCTTCGATGTTCACCGGCGTCTCGACGTTGACATCCTCGTTGGTGACAATCTCGCTGAGCCCCGAGGCGAAACCATCCAGCGTCTCGGTCGAGGCAATCAGAATCGCGGTTGAAACAGGGTCTTCGGTAAAGCGTTTGGGCAGCTGCGTCCGCTCTGCCATGGCTTGATTAAGCGCGGTGCGGGCCGATTGTACCGCAGCAAGGCTGCTGCGCAGGCGTTCTTCGGCATCGGTTTGCAGGGTCCGCAGGGTTTGCACATCCTCCAGATCACGGCGCAGTTGTTCGGCCCGCTGGTTCAATGCGGGAGTGAGTTCAGCCAACAGCAACCCCGCCCGCGCCGTGCCAGTCGGCCCATCAGGATGCAGCAACGCTGTAGGATTATCGGTGCCGATGCTTTGCAACACAGCCAGCAATTGGCCCACTTCGCTGTCGCGGGCATCCAGCCGTGCGCTAAGCTGAGATTCGCGGATCGCGGCCTGTCGCAGGCCCGTGCGCATTGCGGCCAGACCGGTCTCGAACGCCTGTATCGTCTCGGTCAAGGCACGAACACGGTCACGCGCCCCGTCTGCGGCATCCAGCTTTTCTGACGCGTCCTCCAACATGGTCACAGCCGCACGCGCCTGCGCCGCCGCATCGCCTTGGGCCGTCGCAGGGCCAGCAAGGGCCAGCATCAAGAGAAGCGTGCGCCAGATCATGTGAGCAGGCTTTGCCCTGTCATCTCGGGCGGTTGATCAAGCCCCATGAGCGCCAAAACGGTCGGTGCCAGATCAGCAAGCCGCCCTGCCCGCAAGCCCGCGCCCGCGGGCGCGCCCACCACAACCACCGGCACAGGGTTGAGCGTATGCGCCGTGTGCGGCCCGCCTGTTTCAGGGTCGATCATCATTTCACAGTTGCCGTGATCGGCGGTCACGATCATCGCACCGCCAACACCCTCCAACGCCTCTAATGCTTGGCCAAGGCCCGCATCCACGGCCTCGCAGGCGGCAATCGCAGCTGACAGATCGCCTGTGTGGCCGACCATATCGGGGTTGGCGAAATTCACCACGATCAGATCGTATTGCGCCTTGATCGCGGCGACCAGCTTGGCGGTTACCTCGGCGCAGGACATTTCGGGCTGTAGGTCATAGGTGGCGACATCGGGCGACTTTGGCATGGCGCGTTCTTCGCCCGCCTCGGGGGCCTCTGCGCCACCGTTGAGGAAGAAGGTGACATGAGGATATTTCTCGGTCTCGGCCACACGGAACTGGCGCAGGCCTTTTGCTGCGACCCATGCACCCAGCGTGTTGATGATCTCGGGCTTGGGGTACATCGTAGTCATATACTCGGCATGCTGGGTCGAGTATTCGGCCATGCCCATCACGGCGGCCCAATGCACTGCGCGACCACGGTCAAACCCGTCAAAGGCGGGCGCGGCAAGGGCGGCCATAATCTCGCGCGCGCGGTCAGCGCGGAAGTTCAGGCAGAAAAAGCCGTCACCGTCGCGTGCGCCCGCATAGTCGCCAATAACGCTGGGTTTGATGAACTCGTCCACGATGTCAGCGGCGTACGACTCCTCGATCACCTTGCGCGGGTCGGCGGCGGCGTCGCCCTGCCCCTGCGCAATAGCCTCATACGCGAGCGAGACGCGGTCCCAGCGGTTATCGCGGTCCATTGCATAGTAGCGGCCCGCCAGAGTTACGATCCGTGCCCCCGATGGCAGGGCGTCCTGCAGTACCGCCATATCGGCCAGCGCCGATTGCGGTGCCACATCACGCCCGTCAGTCAGCGCGTGGATCACCACAGGAATACCCGCCGCATCCAGCGCCTGCACGGCGGCAATCAGGTGCGTGATATGACCATGCACACCCCCACCCGACACAAGGCCCATCAGATGCGCGGTGCCGCCGCTGTCTTTCAACGTTGCGATAAAATCCTGCATCGGCGCATGGGTGGCAAAGCTGCCCTCCTCGATCGCCAGATCAATCTGGCCCAGATCCATGGCGACCACACGGCCTGCACCGATGTTGGTATGCCCAACCTCGGAATTGCCCATCTGCCCGCGGGGCAGGCCCACGTCAGGACCATAAGTAATCAACGTCGACGCGGGGCATTCGGCTGTGATCCGGTCCATATTCGGCGTCTTCGCCAGAAACGGCGCATCACCGCTTTTCACTGCGCCAATGCCCCAGCCATCAAGAATGCAAAGGACAACAGGTTTGGGCAAAGACATTGGCGGCAAGCTCCGGCAGGGGAAAGGCATTGCCGCTTTGTATCCAGTGCAAGACGGGACGGGAACCACTTTTTGGCACCTGTCGGTTCTGCGATCCTGATACGGCGGGGTAAATAGCCCTCAGGGGTGCTGGTCGAACCAGCGATTGGCAGTCAATTCACCGCGGAACAAGCACCTAATATGATGACTTGTTGCACAGGCTGGGGAGCGCTGGGCGTCTTTAATGAACATCGGGCCAATCCCCCTAAGGGTTCAAGAAGATCGGGGTTAAAATAGGTCTTTAAAACAGGTCTCTCTATGGGATCAGGATGCCGCGTACCCTGCACCCACCGCAAACATAATCTGACCAATTGTTCGAAAATTGGGCGCAAAAACTGGTCGAATCCCCGATTTCGGCAGGCCACTACCCCATTTGGGGTACGCATATTCGGTCCCGGTACGGCTCTGATCCGCGTTTGGCACAGCCTGCCCCTTGCCCGCGCCTGCGGCATTGGTCATAACAGCACGGATCCTTCCACCCCGATCAAAGGGCCTGACATGACCGCAAATGCACCTGAAACCCGCATCGTGACATCCAACCGCGTGGCCTGTGACGGCGGTGGCGGCGCGTTGGGCCATCCCCGCGTCTGGCTTCAAATCCCTGCCGACAAAGGCTGGGTTGAATGCGGCTATTGTGACTGCAAATACATTCTTGCAGGTTTTGAAGGCAAAGTCTGAACCTTCTTGTCTGGCGGCTCTGACTGTGGCGTGGCAAAAGGAAGGCCAGCGTACATGAGGAGCACGAGACAATGGCATTCGGCAAAGGTCATCACCTTCACCTGATCGACGGATCGGCGTTTATTTTCCGCGCTTATCACGCGCTGCCTCCACTGACGCGCAAATCCGACGGGCTGCCGATTGGCGCGGTGTCGGGCTTTTGCAACATGTTGCAACGCTATGTGGAAGGGAACGCAGGCAGTGACGTGACCCACGTTGCGGTGATCTTCGACAAAGGCAGCCACACTTTTCGCAACGAGATGTACGACCAGTACAAAGCCAACCGCGAGGCGATGCCCGAAGACCTGCGCCCGCAGATACCGCTGACCCGCGAAGCGACCCATGCCTTCAACATCGCCTGCGAAGAAAAAGAGGGATACGAGGCCGACGACATCATCGCCACCCTATCCGTTCAAGCCCGCGAGGCGGGCGGCCGCTGTACGATCATCAGCAGCGACAAGGACCTGATGCAGCTGGTCGGTGGCGGGGTCGAGATGTTCGACGCGATGAAAAACAACCACATCGACCGCGACGGCGTGCATGCCAAATTCGGCGTCTACCCCGAGCGCGTGGTGGATGTGCAAGCACTCGCAGGTGATTCGGTTGATAACGTGCCGGGTGCGCCGGGGATCGGCATCAAAACCGCCGCCCTGTTGATCAACGAATACGGCGATCTGGACACCCTGCTGGAGCGTGCCGAGGAAATCAAACAACCCAAACGCCGCCAGACCCTGATCGACAATGCCGATCAAATCCGCCTGTCGCGCAAGCTGGTGCTGCTGGACGACAAGACCCCGCTGGACTTCACCCTCGATGATCTGGAGGTCCGCGACCCCGACCCCGAAAAGCTGCTGGCGTTCCTGTCAGAGATGGAGTTCCGCACACTCACCAAACGCATCGCAGATACGCTCAAGGTCGAGGCCCCCGCCATCCCCGAACCAGCGCCCAGCGCCGATGTGCCCCAGATCGAAGCCGTGCCGTTTGACCAGGCCAAATACACGCAGGTCAGCGATGCCGCGACCCTGCAAACATGGCTCGACAAGATATACGCCCGTGGCTACGTCGCCGTCGATACTGAGACGACGGGCCTGAATGACATGACTGCCGACTTGGTCGGCATCAGCCTGTGCGTCGAGGCGGGCGAGGCGTGCTACATCCCGCTCCTCCACAAAGCCAACCGTGGGGACGACCTGTTCGGCTCGGATGATCTGGCCGAGGGGCAGATGGGGGTTGAGGAAGCCTTGCAGATGCTGACGCCGATGCTGCGCGATCCCGCGATCCTGAAGATCGGGCAGAACATGAAATACGATGCCAAGATTTTTGCGCAGCTTGGGATTGAGGTAACCCCTTTCGACGACACGATGCTGATGTCCTACGCCATGAACGCGGGCCTGCACGGCCACGGCATGGACACCCTGTCCGAGCGGTATCTCAACCACACGCCGATCCCGATCAAACCGCTGCTTGGCTCTGGCAAGTCCGCGATCACCTTCGACAAGGTGCCCATGGCCGACGCCGTCCCCTATGCCGCCGAGGACGCCGACATCACCCTGCGCCTGTGGCAGCACCTCAAACCCGGCCTGCACCGCGCCCAGACAACCCGCGTCTACGAGACGCTGGAGCGCCCCCTCGTCCCAGTCCTTATGCAAATGGAACGCCACGGCGTCGCTGTCGACCGCGACACCCTCAGCCGCATGTCCAACGCCTTTGCCCAGAAAATGGCGGGGCTTGAGGCTGAAATTCACGAGCTCGCTGGCCGCAGCTTTAACGTAGGCTCGCCCAAACAACTGGGCGAAATCCTGTTTGATGAAATGGGCCTCGAAGGCGGCAAAAAGGGCAAAACAGGCGCCTATGCCACGGGCGTCGACGTGCTCGAAGACCTCGCGACCGAACATGACCTGCCCGCCCGCGTGCTTGACTGGCGGCAGCTGAGCAAGCTGAAATCAACCTACACAGACGCGTTGCAAACCCATATCAACCCCGACACGGGCCGCGTGCATACGTCCTACTCCATTACGGGTGCTTCCACAGGTCGCCTTTCCTCCACAGACCCCAACCTGCAAAACATCCCGATCCGCACCGAAGAAGGCCGCCGCATCCGCGAGGCCTTTGTCGCCCCCGAGGGCAAAACCCTCGTCGCCCTCGACTACAGCCAGATCGAGCTGCGCTTGCTGGCCCATATCGCCGACCTGCCCGCGCTGAAACAGGCCTTTGCAGATGGCCTCGACATTCACGCCATGACCGCGTCCGAGATGTTCAACGTGCCGCTGGACGAGATGACCCCGGACATCCGCCGCCAAGCCAAAGCGATCAACTTCGGTGTCATCTACGGCATCTCGGGCTTCGGCCTTGCGCGCAACCTGCGCATCCCCCGCGCTGAGGCCCAAGGCTTCATCGACCGTTACTTCGAGCGCTTCCCCGGCATCCGCACCTATATGGACGACACCAAAGCCTTCGCAAAAGAGCACGGCTATGTCCAAACCCTCTTTGGCCGCAAAATCCACACCCCCGAGATCGCCTCAAAAGGGCCCCGCGCGGGCTTCGCCGCCCGCGCCGCAATCAACGCACCAATTCAAGGCACAGCCGCCGATGTGATCCGCCGCGCCATGATCCGAATGCCCGATGCCATCGCCCACCTGCCCGCAAAAATGCTGCTTCAGGTCCACGACGAGCTGCTGTTCGAAGTCGACAAAGGCGCCGAAGACGACCTGATCACAGCCGCCCGCACGATCATGGAAAACGCCTCCGACCCCGTCGTGAAACTCGACGTAAAGCTAAGCGTCGATGCAGGCACAGGCTCTAACTGGGCAGAAGCCCACTAGCCCTATTTTGCTGGCCATAAATTCTCCGGGGGGATCGTCCCCTCGGGGACGATGGGGGCTGGTCCTCTTTCGCGCTCAGACCATGCGCATCCAGTCCAAAGTCGCACACGTGTCAGGGCCGGGCGTATACTCGCCACTCACCCACCCGTCATACCCGCCGTCCCGCATCACCCCGAAAAGGTTTGCAAAATCGACATCCCCACTTCCCGGAACGCCGCGCTCGGGCGTATCGCCGATTTGCACGTGGGCGATGATGTCGCGGTAGGTGTCGAACACCTGCACCGCATCCCCGTGGATCATCTGCGCGTGATAGCTGTCGAATTGCAGCTTCACGTTCGGTGCATCAACTGCGGCGATGATCTCGGCCGCCAACCCGTAATCATTCAGGAAATACTCGGGCTGCGACTGCGGGCACAGCGGTTCGATCGTCAGGGTCAAACCCTCATGCGCCGCCTCCGCTGCGGCCTTAAGGTTGTCTATCATCACATCGCGCGCAGCGTCGCCACGGGCCACGCCCGACATCACGTGGATCATCGGCACACGCAGCGCCTGCGCATAGCGACCCGCGCGGCGCATATCATGGGCAAACCGCGCCTCATCCCCCGCCACCGCAGCAAACCCCCGCGCCCCGCCGGTGTAGTTCGGCGGCGGCGCGTTGATCAGCACCATCTCCAACCCGCCGCGCAGCAAAGCCCGCTGGGTGTCTTTTGCGGGGATGTCGTAGGGAAACAACACCTCCACCCCCGCAAAGCCCGCTTTGGACGCCGCATCGAACCGGTCCAGATAGGGGAGTTCGGGCCAAAGGTGGCTCAGGTTCGCGGCGGGTTTCATGTGGGGATCAATCCTCGGCTGGCAGGTCTTCCGACGGGATGATGCCAAAGAACGCACCACCCGACCAGACCCCGAACCAGCCGTCATGGTGCACGCCCAGATCAACCAAACGGTAAAAGCTTTTGCGGTCGATCAGCGCCTCAAGATTGCGGCGCACACGTACATAGGGCGATGGCTCTCCACTGTCGGGATCACGGACAAACCGCAACGGAGCGTCTTCGCCCGCGACGGTGATGTCCTCAAGGTTGGTGGTGAAAGTCAGCCGCTGGGCCGTTCCTTCCCCGGATGCCTCAAAGTCCACAGCCACAAAGGGCGCATCCGCCACGCGGATACCAACCTTTTCGACGGGCGTGACCAGAAAATAGTCATCCTCTTCGCGGATCAGAATCGAGGCGAAAAGCTTGACCAATCCCTGCCGCCCGATGGGCGTTCCTTCGTAAAACCACGTCCCGTCGCGGCGGATTTCCATATCGATGTCGCCGCAGAACGGCGGGTTCCACGTCTCTACCGGCGGCAATCCGCGTGTTTTTGTGGCTTTTATCGACGCCGCAAGGCTTTCCGCTGACGGTGTCACAGTTTTTTGTCCGCTCATTACTTTTGCCATTCCCTCTAATCGAGATACACTTGCATGATACGGATATAACCTGCACAGCGGAGAAGTCATGACCCAAGCGGACACACAAGCAGCGGAAGACATGGTCGAACAGATCGAAGCCTTGGGCGAAAAGCTGGGGCAGGCGCGTAAATCCATCACCGCTCGCTTCATCGGTCAGGACCGCGTGGTCGAGTTGACGCTGACCGCTTTGCTGTGCGGTGGGCACGGCTTGCTGGTCGGTCTGCCGGGTCTGGGAAAGACACGGTTGGTAGAAACGCTTGGCACCGTCATGGGCATGGACGGCAAGCGCGTGCAGTTCACACCCGACCTGATGCCAGCCGACATCCTCGGCTCCGAAGTGTTGGAGACGGATGCAAAGGGGGCCCGCAGTTTCCGCTTCATCGAGGGGCCGGTATTTTGCCAGCTTCTGATGGCGGATGAGATCAACCGCGCCAGCCCGCGCACGCAATCCGCATTGTTGCAGGCGATGCAGGAAAAGACAGTGACCGTCGCGGGCCAAAACCGCGAGCTGGGGAAACCGTTCCACGTTCTCGCCACGCAGAACCCGATTGAGCAGGAAGGCACCTACCCCCTGCCCGAAGCGCAGCTTGACCGTTTTCTGGTGCAGATCGACATCGACTATCCTGACCGCGACACCGAACGTGACATCCTGATCGCCACCACTGGCGAGGCCGAGGCAGAATCGGTCGAGGTCTTCACCTCGGGTGAGTTGCTGGACGCCCAGCGCCTGCTGCGCCGGATGCCCGTGGGCGATTCGGTGGTTGAGATGATCCTTGATCTGGTCCGCGCTTTCCGCCCCGACGAAGAAGATGCAAGTGCGCGTGTCAAAGAAACCGTGGCATGGGGTCCCGGCCCGCGTGCGGCGCAGGCTTTGATGTTGGCTGTTCGGGCGAGGGCCTTGTTGCAGGGGCGGCTTGCCCCCTCTGCCGAGGACGTGATCGATATGGCCCGCCCTGTGCTGACGCACCGCATGGCGCTGAACTTTGCCGCCCGCGCACGCGGCGACAGCCTGACCGCACTGATTGACGAAACAGCAACCGCGCTCGCCTCTCCCAAAGCCGCCGTTGCATGAGTGATCCCCTCAGCCTTCGCGCGGCCTCGGAAGCCGAGGCCGCCGCCCTGCCTGCTCTGCTGGCGCGGGCCGAGCATCTGGCCGGTGCCGTCCTGTTGGGCGCGCACGGGCGCAGGCGTGCAGGCGCGGGGGATGATTTCTGGCAATACCGCCCCGCACAGATTGGCGACAGCCGCCGTGCCATTGACCACCGCCGCTCGGCGATGGGCGACACCGAATTTGTGCGCGAACGCGAATGGCAGATTGCGCAGTCGGTCATGCTGTGGGTCGATCAGGGGGCCTCGATGCGCTTCGCCTCGTCAGACGCGCTGCCGCAAAAGATCGCCCGCGCCCGTGTGCTGGCCTTGGCCACCGCTATCCTTCTCAACCGTGGGGGGGAGCGCGTGGGCCTGACAGGGACCGAGCTTCCGCCCCGTGCGGGCCGTCCGCAGATTATGGCGCTGGCGCAGATGTTTTGCCGCGACGATGCGGCCGATTACGCACCGCCCGAACACCGCGCCATGATCCCCCATGCGCGGGCTGTGTTCATTTCGGATTTCATGGGGGACATCGACGGGGTGCGCACCGCATTGACCAAAGCCGCTGATCGCGGCGTGCGCGGTGTGCTGCTGCACGTGCTTGACCCGTCCGAGGAAGCATTCCCCTTCACCGGACGCACCATATTCGAAAGCATGGGCGGCACGCTCAGCCATGAGACGCTGAAAGCCAATGACCTGAAAGCCCGCTATCTTGAGCGACTGGCCGAACGCAAGGCAGAGCTGCAATCGCTCTGTGCGCTGACGGGATGGCAATACGGGGTGCATCATACTGACAGCACCGCGCAGGCGGGTCTGTTGTGGTTGTATGCTGCGCTGGATGCGCGGGCGGTGGCGGCATGATGGCATTGGGCGGGATCGGGTTCACGGCGCCGTGGCTGTTGCTGGCGCTTGGCCTGTTGCCAATTCTGTGGCTGTTGCTGCGTGCGGTGCCGCCTGCCCCGATCAAACGCCGCTTTCCGGGTGTTGCACTACTGCTCGGCCTCAAGGACGACGAGACAGTCTCGGACCGCACACCGTGGTGGCTGCTGCTACTTCGGATGCTGGCGGTTGCGGCGATCATTGTCGGGCTGGCGGGCCCCGTGCTGAACCCCGAAACGGATAAGGCCGATGGCGATGGTCCGCTGCTGTTCGTGCTGGACGGGACGTGGGCGGGGGCGACCCGCTGGCCCCAGCAACAAGAAGCGATCGAGGCGCAGCTGGCCCGCGCTGGCCGCCTTGGCCGCACTGTCGGCTTCCTGACCCTCACAAGGCCCGAGCCGCCCGTGTTCCAGTCCGCCGATGTCTGGCGCAGCAGATTGGCGGGCCTTGTGCCGGCGCCGTGGCAACCCAGCGCCGATATGCTGGCCTCCGCGCAGGCTGCGCTTGCAGACGCGGGCAGCTTTGACACCGTCTGGTTCAGCGATGCGCTGACCTATGCAGGCCGTGACGATCTGTTGGCGGTCTTGCAGAGCCGCGGCACCGTCGAAGCCTATCAAACGGCTGCAAACGTCATGGCAATCCTGCCCCCCACCTATGATGAAGGCGCGATCCAGCTTCGCGTATTGCGCGCCGTGGCAGGCCAAGCACGCGAAGTGACCCTTCAGGCCCAAGGCCGCGATCCCGCTGGCAATGCCCGCATCCTCGCCACAGTTCCCGCCGTGTTCGAGGAAGGCACAACCGAGGCCACCGCCGCCCTTGTCCTGCCGTCCGAATTGCGGGCGCGGATCACACGGTTCGACATTGCGGGCGGGCGCTCAGCCGGTGCTACCGCGCTCAGCGATGACGGGTTGCAGCGGCGCGAGGTCGCGCTGATTGCCTCCCGCGAAAGTCGCGAAGTGTTGGAGCTGTTGTCGCCGTTGCATTATATCGAACAGGCGCTGAAACCGACGGCTGATCTGATAAGAGGCTCGCTGACCGATGCGCTGCCTGCCAATCCTGATGTGATCGTTCTGGCCGATGTGGCCACGCTGTCCACTGCCGAGGCGACCCCTCTGACCACTTGGATTGAAGAGGGCGGGATGCTGGTGCGTTTTGCAGGTCCGCGTATCGCGGCAAGCGACATTTCCCGCGTGGACGAAGACCCCCTGATGCCCGTGCGCCTGCGCGCAGGTGGCCGCAGCGTCGGCGGCGCAATGAGCTGGGGCGAACCGAAATCGCTCTCGGCTTTCTCGAACGATTCGCCCTTCTTTGGCCTGACCATTCCCGATGATGTCACCGTTAGCGCACAGGTCGTGGCGCAGCCTGACCCGACGCTGGCAACCCGTGTGATTGCCGCCCTCAGCGATGGCACCCCGTTGGTCACCCGCAAGACCGTAGGCCAAGGCCAGATCGTTCTGTTTCACGTCACGGCGACGGCCGAATGGTCCACGCTGCCCCTGTCGGGTCTGTTTGTAGAGATGTTGGAGCGGTTAGCCATTGCCTCCTCTGCCGCCAGCGCCACGCCAGACGCGCTGGAGGGCACCACATGGATACCCCGCCGTGTGCTGGACGGGTTCGGCGTCTTGTCGGACGCAGACACTTTACCGGGCGTGGCGGGGCCGGCCTTGGTTGTGGACGCGGCAGGGCCGATGCTGCCCCCGGGTCTGTATACCTCTGGCGACCGCACACTGGCCCGCAACGTGACGACTGCCGACACCGAGCTGACCCCCGCAAGCTGGCCCGCAGATGTGCCCGTGCGCGGCTTTGCTGTGGCCCCTGAACAACCCGTTGCAGGCTGGCTGCTCAGCCTTGCGATCCTGCTTTTGCTGGCTGATGTTGTTGCCTCCCTTGCGCTGTCGGGCCGTTTGCTGAGCCGCAGCAACGCCACTGCCGCCGCAATTGCAGCCCTTTTTCTGATCGCCCCCCCAGTCGATGCCCAAACCGCCGAGGAGGAGTTTGCGCTGACCGCGACATCCGAACTCACGCTGGGGCATATCATTACGGGCGATGCCCAAGTGGATGAGGTTGCACTTGCGGGACTGACGGGCCTAAGCGACACTTTGTTCTTCCGCACCTCGGTCGAGCCTTCTGCCCCGACGGGCGTCAACCTCGAGACCGACGAACTGGCGTTTTTCCCGATCCTCTATTGGCCCATCACCCCGCGCCAGCCGACGCCTTCGGCCGACGCATATGCAAAGCTGAACGACTATCTGCGTTCGGGCGGGATGATCCTGTTTGACACCCGCGACGCGGATACGGCGCGGTTCGGCGCCTCCAGCCCGAATGGCCGCAAGTTGCAAGACCTCGCCGCGCCGCTGGATATCCCCGCGTTAGAGCCGCTTCCCAGCGATCATGTGATTACGCGCACCTTCTATTTGCTGCAGGATTTCCCCGGCCGTCACAACAGCCGCGATGTCTGGGTCGAGAAAGCAGACCCTAATAGCGAACAGGTCGAAGGGATGCCCTTTCGCAACCTGAATGACGGCGTGACGCCGGTGGTAATTGGCGGCAACAACTGGGCGGCGGCATGGGCTGTGAACAGTCGCGGCGGACCACTGCTGCCCGTCGGGCGCGGCTATAGCGGAGAGCGGCAGCGCGAGATCGCTTACCGCTTTGGCATTAATCTGGTGATGCATGTGCTGACCGGAAACTACAAATCGGATCAGGTTCACGTGCCTGCGCTTTTGGACAGGTTGGGCCAATGACATCCAGTATCGTATTTGACCCGTTGGTCCCTTGGCCCTTGTTAGTCATGGTTGCCGTCATCGCCGCCATCGGCGTGGTGTTGGCGCTGCTGCGCGGATTGCGCGGTTGGCCGTTGCGCGGGCTGGCGGGGCTGGTCGTGCTGGCCGCGCTCAGCGGTCCCTCGTTCCAACAAGAAGACCGCGCCCCCCTCAGCGATATTGTTCTGATGCTGGAAGACCAAAGCGCCAGCCAGCGCCTTGGGGATCGGGCGGACCAAACCGTGACGGCCGCAGACAGGCTTGCCACGCAGATCGAGGCACGCCCCAACACCGAACTGCGCCGCATTCCCGTTCTGGACGGGCAGGGCGACGCCGGAACCCGCCTGATGAGCGCCCTGTCAGACGCCCTTGCCGAAGAACCCCGTGCGCGGGTGGCAGGGGTCTTGGCCGTGACGGACGGGCGCGTGCATGACGCGGACCTGCCCGTTGACCTGCCCGCCCCCTTCCATGTCATCCTTAGCGGGCTGCAAACCGATTGGGACCGCCGCCTGAGCGTGGTTGGTGCCCCTGCCTTTGCCATCATAGGGGAGCCTGTGGTGCTGACCCTGCGCATCGACGATCTGGGGGCCGCCCCTGCGGGGGCAGAGTTTACCGAGCTTGATATCTCGATCGACGGCGACGCCGCGCAGCGCTTTACCGTGCCCATTGGCGAAGACCTCGAATTGCCCGTGACCCTGCCCCACGGCGGGCGCAACGTGATCCGCTTTTCTCTGCCGCAGGCAGAAGGCGAGCTGACGGACCGCAACAACGCCGCTGTCATCCAGATGAACGGTGTGCGCGACCGCCTGCGCGTGTTGTTGGTGAGTGGTGAGCCGCACGCAGGCGGACGCACATGGCGCAACCTTCTGAAATCCGACAGCTCGGTTGATCTGGTGCATTTCACCATCCTGCGCCCGCCCGAAAAACAGGACGGCGTGCCCGTGTCCGAGCTGTCGCTGATTGCTTTCCCTACACGCGAGCTGTTCATGGAGAAGATCGACGACTTCGATCTGATCATCTTTGACCGCTACAAACGGCGCGGTATTCTGCCCGCGCTGTACCTTGAAAACATCGCCGACTACGTGCGCAAAGGCGGCGCTGTTCTGGTCTCGGCGGGGCCCGACTTTGCCAGTGCCGACAGCATCTTCCGCTCGCCGCTTGGCGCTGTGATGCCCGCGATGCCCACCGCCCGCGTGATGGAGGAACCCTATTCCCCCACGGTCGCCGACCTTGGCAATCGCCACCCCGTCACGACCGAGCTGCCGCAGAATGGCGATTGGGGTCGCTGGCTGCGCCAGATCGAGGTGAACCAGACGTCGGGCAATACCGTGATGACGGGGATCGACGACCGCCCGCTTCTGATCCTTGACCGTGTGGACGAGGGGCGCGTGGCGTTGCTCGCTTCGGATCATGCGTGGCTGTGGAACCGCGGCTATGAAGGCGGCGGCCCGCAACTGGAGCTGTTGCGCCGTCTGGCCCATTGGATGATGGGCGAACCCGAGCTGGAAGAGGAAGCGCTGACCGCGACAGCAGACGGCCAGACCATGCGAATCGTGCGGCGCACATTGGCCGAAACTGTTCCCCCGCTCACCATCACCAGCCCTGATGGCACTACCACCGAACTGCCGATGGCGCCCGGTGCGCCAGGTCGGTTTGAGGCAACCTTCACCGGTTCCGGGATCGGGCTATACCGTCTAGAGAACGGCGACCAGTTGAGCGTGATCGGCCTTGGCCCCGCCGCCCCGCGTGAATTTGTCGAGACGATTGCAAATGCCAGTATTCTGGAGCCTGCCATCGCGGCGCTGCGCGGTGGCACCGTGCGGATCGAAGACGGGCTGCCCCGACTTCGCAATGTGCGTGCAGGGCGCCCCGCAGCAGGGCGCGGGTGGATCGGACTGACGCCGCGTGCCGCATACGAGACCCGCGATGTGATACAGACGCCCCTCCTGCCTGCGTGGCTTGTCCTGTTGCTCAGCGCGGGTTTGATCACCGCTGCGTGGCTGCGCGAAGGGCGGCGGTAGCCCCGCCTGTGGCTGTCCGCCCGCTCACCCCTGATGATTTCGCAGCGGCGCTGCGACTGTACCGCATCCTGACCCGCGATCCCGTCCCCGTCAGCGCCGACCCTACCGCCTTCGAGGCCGTCTTGTGCCACCCGGGCACTACCGTCTTCGGGATGGAGAGTGCGGGGCAGATCGTCTCGATGCTCACGCTGCATCTGCTGCCGAACATGACCTCGGGCGGGCGGCCCTACGGCCTTATTGAAAATGTGGTGACCGACCCTGACCATCGCGGCACCGGCATGGGGCGGGCGGTGATGACGGCCTGCGTCGATCATGCCCGCACACAGGACGCCTACAAGCTGATGCTGATGACAGGAACTGCCCGTGGCGCGATAGGGTTTTATGAAAAGGTCGGGTTTTCAGGCCATGAAAAGCACGGCCTTGTGCTGCGTTTCTAAAGCAGGACGTGCGCCCAAAGCGGCAGCGCGACAAGCGATAGAACCACTTGCCACGTCAGGATATCCACATAAAGATCGGCATCCCCGCCCATCTGTTTGGCCACGATATAGCCGTTGGCCGCGGCAGGAGCTGCAAAAACCAGAACCCCCGCAAAGATCTGCACAGGCGGCAAGCCCATCCACATCCCCAAACCGACAAAGACCGATGACGCCACAACAGGGCGCATGAACGCGCCCAGACAAACGCGCCAGTCCAGACGCTGCAACCGCCGCAGACTGATCCCCGCCCCCACAGCCATCAGCCCCACGCCCAGCGCCCCACGCCCGATCATGTCCAGTGTATCCGCCACAGCCAGCGGCAGGGAAAACCCGCCGATATTGAGAGTAAGCCCAACCGCACAAGCCTGTACCAACGGGTTGCGCATCAACGTGCTCAGCACTTTTCCAACGCTGGCTTTGGATGGTCCGAAACTGGCCAAGACCACGATACAGGTGATGTTGATCATCGGGATCAGAACCGCAATGGCGACCGCCATCACGGCAAGGCCCCCGTCCAAAAACTGCTCGGCGGCGGCAAGGGCGACGAAGGCGTTCCAACGGATGCTGCCCTGAAACAGGGACGTGAACGCAGGGTTGCCCAGCTTTGTTTGCGGCAACAGGCGCAAGGCCAATGCGGCGCCCGTCAGCACCACCAATGTCCCGACCAGCGTAATGCCGAACCCGCCGAACCTCTCCAACGACAGATCCGATTGCGCGATGGCCAGCACCAGCGTGGCGGGGATCAATCCGCGAAACGACAGCGTTTCAATCGGGCTCCAGCTGCTGCGCGGGATGATGCCTGACTTGGCCAAGCCATAGCCGAACACGATGATCATCAACAGGGGAAGAATGGACAGGGCAAGAGACATGGCCGATCCACTCGCACCCGCGCAGGGATTAGTCCAGTCGAATATGCACGCTGGTGCTACGGCCTTTGGCGTCAATCACCGAAATACGGGCAAAGCCTTCATCTGTCAGCGGCAGGGTCGCCGCACGGCTGCGCAAACGCGGCAGAACGGGCAAGCCGTCCACCAGAACCGTCAGCGGCAGCGTCCCTGCATCAACGCGGATCGGCACGCCAAAGCCGCTGCGCCGCAAAACGGCACCCTCTGGCGGAAAGGCAAGCTTCGGGCTGTCGGGTACTGCGGCAAAGGCAGCATCGCGGCTGCGGAACTCTTGCAGCGGCAGGGGCAGATCCGCAGTGCCGGCGATGAGCGTACCCGCGGGTGGCGGCGACAGCGGTGTGCGCTGCGGCGCGATACGGTCAAAAGCTTCGAACAAGATCGGCGCAGCAAGGTCGCCGCCGAACGCGCCAGGTACAGGCGTGCCGTCAGGGCGGCCCAGCCAGACCCCCACCACATGACGTCCGTCAAACCCGATGGCCCACGCATCGCGGTGACCGTACGATGTCCCGGTCTTATAGGCCACCTGTCCCGCCTGCGCCGCGACGCCCTTCGGGGGTGCGATACCCGACAGGATATGGCTTAGGTGCCACGCTGCCACGGGTGAGATGATCGTGCTACGCCGCTGCGTTTGCCCGCCACGGAGGAACTGCAACGGCTGCGCCTGCCCGCCCTGCGCGATGCCTGCATAAAGCTGCACCAGATCTTCGAGCCGCAGGCCCACACCGCCCAAAGCAACAGCCAACCCCGCCGCCCCGCCAGACAGTTGCGGCCTCAGCCCTGCCCGCCGCATACCCGCCATCAGCCGCGCAGGCCCCACCGCATGGGTCAGGCGCACGGGCGGGATGTTCAGCGACAGCGTCAGCGCATCGCGCACGGTCAACATGCCCCGAAACGCTCCATCAAAATTCTGCGGTGCGTAGCCGCCGAACACCACAGGCGCGTCATTGATCAATGTGGCCGGATGCACCAGCCCTTCATCAAAGGCCAACCCGTATACCAGCGGTTTCAGCGTCGACCCGGGAGAGCGCAGCGCCGCTGTCATATCCACAAATCCCAGCGCCCCCTGCGCGTCTGAGAACGCGGGCGACCCGACATGGGCCAACACTTCCCCCGTCTGGTGATCGGCCACAACAATCGCCGCCGAGACATCCGCCTGTTGACCCATAACAGCGCGGCGGGCCAAGGCCTGCATGCGAGCCTGCAAAGTCGCATCAAGGGTCGTATCGTGGCGCAACGCAGTGGGGAAATCGCGGCGCAAACGGGCGCTCAGATGCGGGGCGAATCGTGGCAAGGCGATCATGCGGCGCGGCACATCGGGCAGCGCGTAGGACGGCACCCTGCCCAGCCGCGCCAACACGCGGGCGCGGGCAGCGCGGGCCGCCTGCGGGTGGCGATCGGGCCTGCGGCTTTCGGGCGCTTGCGGGAGGGCGATCAACAGCGCCGCCTGCGCTTCGGTCAGGCGCGCAGGTTCTTTGCCCAGCCACGTCAGGCTGGCGGCCCGCAGTCCTTCAATCGCCCCGCCATAGGGCGCGTGATGCAGATACAGCGTCAGGATCTCGCGCTTGGTCAGCTTGCGCTCCAGCGCCCACGCAAACCGCATCTGGCGCAGCTTGCCTGCCATGCTTCCCGTGCCGGAATTTTCCAGCAGACGCGCCACCTGCATCGTAAGCGTTGACCCCCCCGACACCACACGCCCGTGGCGCAACGCCTGCCCCGCCGCCCGAACGCCTGCACGCAGATCAACGCCGCTGTGACGGAAGAACCGCTTGTCCTCATAGGCAATCAGCATATCGATAAAGGTCGGATCCACAGCGCCAAGCCGCAGGGCCAGCCGCAACCGCCCATCCTCAACCGCAAAGGCCCGCAGAAGGGTCGCGTCACGGGCGCGAACCTCGACCGATACTTCGGACAGGACATCGGGCAGAACGGTCGCGTCAACCCAGAGGTCGAAGCGGTCGCGCCCAAACGCGGCCAGCCACAGACACGCCGCAGTGAGAAACAGGAAGGCCGAAAGCCGCCTCATGGCGTGACGGTCAGGCGCGTTGCGGCGGTGTTTGCGCGGTACTCAGGTCGGTACATATCGGTCACGATCGCCGCAGGGTGGTGGTATTCGCCGGGGGACACCGCACGCACGACGTAAGCCAGTTGGAACGGTTCCGACGTGGTGTGATCGACAGCAGCCAGAAAGCGGTCACTGCGGTATTCGGTGTTTTGAGTTGGCGGCTGTTTAATCCACTCCAGCCCCTTAACGGATGCACTATCCAGCAGGTTCGGATTGTCGATCTCGAACCCCGCGGGCAGCGGATCGTCAATCATAAGCCGTGCGCCCATGGCCTCGAACGGGCGCACCTCCAGCACGGTAATTAGTCGCGTGCCTGCCGCAACGGGGCCGCTGATCTGCGCGCCGTCCATTGTGAAGTGCTGTCGCGTCAGGGCATAGCCATAGCCGCCCGCCTCGGTCTTGGACTGCGGCACGCCATAGGTCGTGAGCGTGAGGTCCGTGGCAGAGGTGCCGTTATTGCGGATCACGTGTTGCGCGGGCGCGCTGTCACTCAGATGTTGCACCATGGTGCCCGTGACCGCAGCCCCGTCGACCTCAAGTGCGGTGACATCACCTGCGTCTTCCAACGCATAGGCGGCAAGTGCGATATTGGCCGCCTCCTGAGTGGAAAAGCTGCGGCCCGTGGCCCGCAGACTTTGCGCCAATGCGCCCAGATCAATCACATCGCTGCGGGCTTCGGCAGCAAGGGTCAGCACCGCGGCACGGTCCCGCAAGGCGCTGCCGAAATCGTCACGCCACGCGGTGCGATCGGGGGACGTGGTCAGCAGATCACGCGCACGGCCAAACATGCGGTCCGCGCGGGCGGGGTCTCCGTAAGCCGCCAGCGCCGCACCCAATTGCGCGGCGGCGGTGGGCGTTGCAAAGGCCGTGGCTTTGGTATCGGAATAGTACCGCAAGTCGCCCATCTGTGCGGCGCCCGAGCGGGCCAGCACCAGCAAAGCATAGGCGATGTCTTCGCCGCCTTTGTCAAAATCAGGGGCAAAGTTCACACGATTGCGCAGATTATCCATCGCCGAGGCCAGCGCACGGGGCGGCACGGTATGTCCTTGGGCCTGTGCCTGCCATAGAAAATCAGTGACATAGGCGTCCAGCCAGAGCGCGCCACTTCGCGCCCGCCAAAGCCCGAATGCGCCGTTGGATGCCTGCCGCGACAATACCTGCGCAATGGCCTGCGCAACCTTTTTGTCGATCTGCTGCGGTGAGCCGATCCCAGCCCCCCGCGCAAGATCGCCCAGATACAGCAGCGGCAGCGCGGCGGATGTCACCTGTTCGGTACAGCCGTAGGGATAGCGGTCAAGCTGGCGCAGAAGGGACGGCACGTTCAGCCGCGCCATCGGGCCAGAGCTGAGCGTGGCACTAGCCGTTCCTGCCCGCAGGCCGCTCAGCACATCAGCGTCAAAGGTAAATGTCTCGCCCGCCGCAAGGGTGAGTTGCCGCGTGATCGAGGTGACGGGGTCGTTGATACGCACAGGCAGCTGGAGCTTGCTGCGCAGCTGCACCCCATCGGGTGTAGTCAGCTGCACGGTGATTTCCGCATCGCCCACCTCGCGGGCCGTCAGATCAATGGGCAGTCGCAGGGTGGCATTTTCCGACAGGTTCACCGCCGCAGGCACCGAGCCCACGGCAATCTGCGCATCCGCAAAGATCTCCAACGCCATCTCTCCTGCCGCGCCGCTTGTGTGGGTCAGCTCGACCAACAGGCGACTGGTGTCTTGCGGCGCAAGCAGGCGCGGGGCGCTCGCCGTGATCACCACAGGGTCGCGGGCCGTGATGTCGCGGGTTGCATTGCCAACGGCTGCGTCCGTCCACGCCACTGCCATCAGACGGATGGTGCCGTTAAAGGCGGGGCGCTCCATCTCGATCACGACGCGGCCTTGGGCGTCCAGCCGCACGGGGCCGCTGAAGAACGCCATCAACGCCTCGGTCGGCGGGGCCGACTGGATTTGCGCCGAAGCCGCCGCATCCCCGCCCGACCGCGTGCGTCCTATCGCGCCCGTCATCCCGTCAATCAAACGGCCATAGACATCGCGAAGCCCCACGCCCAAACGGCGCTGGCCAAAGTAATGTGCAGCAGGATCAGGAGGCTGAAAATCGGTAAGGTTCAGGATACCCACATCCACCGCCGCAAGCGTGACATAGGCCGTATCGCCCGCCGCGATTCCCGTCACGCGAACCCCGACATCCACTTTGCCCGCCTGCCCATCGAGAGTGGGGGCGATATCCAGAACAACTTCCAACTTCTTTTCCGCAGGAGCGACAGCCGCATGCACAATCCCCAGACTGCGGGCGGGACTCAGACCCGCCTGCGCATCCATCGGGCGGATCAGGCTGGCCGTAACATAGGCGCTGCTGCCCCACTGATCGGTTACATCAAGAGGGATCACCGTCTCGCCCTGCGCCACGTTGATGCTGCGTTCTTCAATCACGCGGTTCGACAGGACCGAGATCATGGCAACGCCCGCCTGTGGCGCGATAATCCGCAGCTGCGCTGTATCGCCCACGTCATAGGTTTCACGGTCCAGCGAGAGAGCCAGATAGTCGGGCGTTTCCACCGCGCCCGTGCCGCCGTACCAACCAGAGGACAAAATCACCGACGACACCGCGTAAGGCGCTTCCAACTGCTCGACCAGCAATTCGTATCGGCCCCATTCCGTCGGAAAGCTAAGCGCGGTTGGCGTCGTGTCCAATGTCACCTCGGCCTGTGCTGTGCGGATGCGGCGGGTGATCGGCTCCCACGCCCATGACCCGCCAGCGCGGTACCATTGGTACTGCGTCTCGACACGGTTAAAGCTGTAGCGCACGGGCATTTCGCCACGGGTCGAGATCAGCGTGAACGCAGCCTCCGCCCCTTCGGACAACACCCCATCAAAGCCCTTTTTGATACCAATCATCGAAGCACTTGGTGGCAAAGCGCGGGTCAAGCGGCGCTCAACCGGGCGGCCGGAACCTTCGGCGATCCGCGCCGTTGCCGTGATCTGCAACGGCTGGCTGGGCGGTTCCGCCAGCGCGGGGATATTCAGCGCGAGTTCTACGCTGCCATGCGTATTGGTGCGCTGGGGGGTCAGGTAGGCGGTGCGGGCATCAAAGCGGGCATCATGGCGGCCAAACAGATAGCCGGGGTGCGCCTCAAGGCTGCGGGTGGCGTGCAGACGGACTTCCCCCTCGACCACCAGATCGCTGGCAGGCGCGCCGAAAAGATAGCGCGCATCGACGCGCAGCGGCGTGCGGGCGACAGGGCTGTCGGCAAGGGTCAGGTCAAATTCGATCCGGTCTGGCAGGAAATCCTCTACCAGAATGGTTTGTGTGGCCAGTGGTGTCTGCGCATCATCCGCCAGAATATCCAGCCGCCATGCCCCACGCGGCGCGTCTGCCCCGATACGAATGTCAAAGACATGGCCGCCCGCGACGCTGTCCATGCTCTGCTTGCGGGTATATTCGGCCCCGTCAGGGCGGCTGAGCCTTGCGGTGAGCGGTAGATCGGCAATCGCTTTGCCCTCCGCATCGCGGGCCAGAACGGTGGCAAAGATCACCTCTCCCACGCGGTAGGCGCCGCGGTCTGTGGTAAGGAACGTGTCAACAGCAGGCGCAGGGGCGCGGCCCTCGACCCCGCGGTCGGACAGATCAAACGCGGGGTCACGCAGCGATAGAAACGCGGCATCACCGCTGGCATCGCTTGCCATCAGCAAGGCGGGACGGTCCGTCCCTGTGCCACGGGTCAGCCCAGCGGGAAACTTTGCGCGGCCCTGCGCGTCTGTCACTACCTCACCCAGCACAGCATTGGCCTGCGAAATCAGGCTAAGCGTGACCCCGCTACGCCCCTGCGCATCGCCCAAACCGCGCACATTTACATGCAGACCGTCCACCCCCGACATCGTGCTCAGCCCCAGATCCGTCAGGATAAACCACTGCGTTGTAGCGGGGGTGTCATAGGGATCAGCGCCCTTGATCCCTGCCGTCAGCGCAAAGATGCCGGGGGCTTGCCCCTCCAATGCTTCGGCCAGCGGCAGGCGAGTCGTCATCGCGGTGTTCAGCGTATTTTGGACCTCGCCCGTGCCGCGCCAGACGTCTTGGGCGATGGTGCGGGCGAATTGGTCTTCTTCGTATTTGCCAAAGGGTTTGCCGAAATAGCTGTCTTGCATGGCACGCAGCAGGTTGCGGTCGCTGATGCGGCGCAGCTTGAGCGTGACCTCGTCGGTGTTCACCGTCTCGATCGGCAGTGCTGCATCGCCGCCACGGGGCAGGACATGGGCGCGGCCCACAAAGCGGGCCGACGGGTCGCGGTCGCGCACATAGAGCGTGAGGGTCACGTCCTTGTGCAGCACCTCGCCGCTTTGCGCGGGCAGGCCGCTGCGGAAGGTGGCCGTATAGCGGTTGCCGTGCGTTACGCCGTCGATACACAGCGAACGGCCATCCGCCTCAACGGCCAAAGTCGGATCGGACAGGCGCACAAAGGGCGCATAGTCTGCACCCGACTGGATCAGCGGTTCGGAAAACTCGGCACAGATGCGCGGGCGGGCTGCGTTATTGTCGACGCGGTTGTCGGTGATGCGAAACCCGTATTTGCCAATCGCTTTTTCCAGCGCGGCTTGCAGCTCTGCGCGCGGCTCGATCTCTGCGGCGAGCCGCAAGGGGACGATCATATCGCGACCACGGCGGTTTGCCTCTAGTGCGCGGGCAAGAAGGTCCAGCGCGTCCACCTGAGCATCGGGCGTCCCTGCCCGCAGATACGCGTTGAGCGCAGCAGGCACAGCATCGCGGCGCAATTGACGCGACAGCTTGCGCGCTGTCGGATTGTCTGGCCGCAACCCCAGCCACGCCATCAGCGCCCACAGATCACCCCGATCCGTCACGGCAATCGATGTTCCCATCCAGCGTGCGGCCGCGACCGTATCACCGCGGGCAATGGCCGTATCAAATGCAGCAAGCATATCGGAGAGCGGGACAGAAAGGCTCAGGTTGGTATCCGCGTTTGTTTGGACCAGCTTGTGCGCTGCTGTAAGATCACTCTCGGTCACAAAGGTGGCCTGCGCCAGCCGCGCCTGCGCCTGTGACCGGGCTTGTGCGGGGGTTACGATTTTACGGGCCGATTGCGCGCCCTCGAAAAATTCACTGCGCGTTACATCGGATTTGGGAAAGCACGCGTTCTTTAGCGTGTTGAACGTGAACCCCACACAGGCCGTTTGGGCATCGCAGGCCCGCGCACAAGCGCTGCGCGGCACCTCGAACAAGGGGCCAAGATCGGCGCCGTAGAAATCAACGTCTACCTCATAGACATAGCGGTGATCCGGCAGCGCCTGCTGTGCCGATGCAGGCACCAATTGCGCCATTAGCCCCATCACCACCGCGACGAAAAGATGCAAAATACGCATGTCGGAAACCCTTTTTATCAATACCTACATCGTGGCACGCACCGCGTATCGCGGGCAAGTAGGGTTATCCTTAAGACGATATTCACTGTCTTTGGCGCAAATAGCGGCTCGCACCCCAAGTCCCGCGAGGAATCCATGAGCCTACAACAAAAACTCACCGAGGAGCGGCGCGGCCGTTTGGCGGCGGAACGTATGTTGGAGCTGAAAAAAGCAGAGCTTTTTGCCGCAAATCGCAAATTGGGCCGCCATGCGCGACAGCTTAGCGACGAAATTGTGGACACCCGTGCCCAGATGGAAAGCATGGGCGCAGAGAATCGCAAGGTAAAGTCAGACCTGAACGCAGCCCACGAAAAGATCGCTGTGGTCGAACGGCGGCTTTGGCACTCGATCGAGACAATTCACGACGGGTTTGCATTTTTCGACGGCGACAACCACCTGATCATGGCCAATCAGGCCTATCTGTCTGTGTTCGACGGGCTAGAGGTGATCCAGACCGGCGTAAACTATGTCACCATCCTTCAGGCGCTCACGGATGAAGGCATCGTTGATCTGGGCGGCGTAGAGCCGACAGTATGGCGTCAACGGATGCTACAACGGTTTCAGGCGCGACAACCCGAATCGGTTGTGATCCAGCTGTGGAACGGCAGCTATATACGGATGGTTGATCAGCGCGGGCCAAGCGGCGATGTCGTCTCGCTCGGGCTCGATATTACCGCGTCGGTCAAATATGAGCGGGAGCTGGACGCCGCGAGAGAGCTGGCGGAATCTGCCAACCGCGCCAAATCCGCCTTCCTTGCCAACATGAGCCATGAGATCAGAACTCCGATGAACGGCGTCGTCGGCATGGCAGAGCTGTTGGACGATACGGTGCTGGACGAAGAGCAGCGATTGTTTGTGCAGACGATCAAAAACTCGGGTGAGGCGCTGCTGGTCATCATCAATGATGTGCTCGATTACTCCAAGATCGAGGCCGACCGCCTTGAGTTGCAGATTGATCCCTTTGATCTGGAGCGTGCCTGTCAGGAGGTGATTATGCTGCTACAGCCCATGGCCCGCGACAAGGGGCTGGAGCTGTTGCTGGACTATGATCTGTTCCTGCCAACCGAATTGCTGGGCGATGCGGGACGGGTGCGGCAGGTGCTGACCAATCTGATCGGCAACGCCATAAAATTCACCTCTGAAGGGCATGTGATGGTGCGGGTTACCGGCGTGGCAGACGCGCAAAACGGCACGGTCGCGGTACATATCGCCGTCGAGGATACAGGCATCGGCATTCCCGACCACATGACCGCCCACATCTTTGGAGAGTTCAATCAGGTCGAAAACGAGCGTAACCGCCAGTTTGACGGCACCGGCCTTGGCCTTGCGATTACACAGCGGCTGGTCAAACTGATGGGCGGCGAGATTTGGGTCACCTCCGAAGAAGGTGTCGGGTCCAACTTCTGCTTCCGTCTCGAACTGCAATCGGACGGAGAGATCGACATCACCTATCCGACGCTAAACTCTGGCTTGCGGCGCGTCATGGTGGTGGATGACAAACCCGCCCACCGCGTCATCGTGGAACGCCAATTGGCGCAGCTTCAATTACAAACAGTTGGCGTCAATAGCGTAGACGAGGCATTGGCCAAGCTGGATGACAGCATCGATCTGATCATAACCGACCACCGGCTGCCAAACGTGAATTCCCTTACCCTGCTGGAAGCGTTGGCGGCACGCGGCTCTGACGTGGCTGTCATGCTGCTCAGCTCGAACATCCTCGGCGTGAAAGACAGCCCCCTTGCCCCGCGTTTCGTCGCGAAGGCGCAAAAACCGCTGCCCCGTCGTGCCCTGTTCACCCAGCTACAAAAGATCGCGCCCCGTCCCGGGGCACAGGCGACACCCGTCTTCACGCACCAAAGAACGCTCCCTACGCCAGAGCCGCAAAACCTGCGCACAATGCGCGTGCTAGCGGCCGAGGATAACCGCACCAACCGTCTGGTCTTTTCCAAAATGGTAAAGTCGTTGAACATCACGCTGGAGTTCGCCGAGGACGGTGAAGAGGCGGTCGCCCTGTTCCAGAGCTTCAAGCCTGATCTGGTGTTCATGGACATCTCGATGCCGCGCATGGACGGCAAACAGGCCACGCAGGAAATGCGCAAGATCGAGGCGCGGATTGGCGGGCATACGCCCGTGGTGGCGATGACGGCCCATGCTTTGCCAGATGATGACAAATCAATCCTGCAAGCGGGGCTTGATCATTACCTCACCAAACCGCTGCGCCGTGCCGCGATCGAGGAACATATCCTGTTGGCGCAGCCCGCCGGCACGTTGCCTGTGGTTGCGGTTGACGCTCAGGATGCGGGGTAAGGGCGCAAGAATACCGGCGTGTCGGGTTTGGACATATCGGGCATGTAGGTGTAACCGCCGATGTCAAAGTCCAGGATACCCTCGGCCTGTGTGATGCGTTTCTGCACCATAAAGCGGGCCATCGCGCCGCGTGCTTTCTTGGCGTAAAAGCTGACGATCTTGGGGCCTTTACCGTCACCTTTATCTTCCATGAATTGCGGGGTGATCACCCGCAAATTCAGTGCTTTGAGGTCGACCGCGCCGAAATATTCCTGACTGGCGCAGTTCACCAATTCGGTCGCGCCCACAGCCGCCCCTTGGGTATTGAGCGCCTCGGACAGCGTCGTGCCCCAATAGTCATACAGGTTCTTACCCCGTGCGGTTTTCAACCTGCTGCCCATCTCCAGACGGTAGGGCTGTATCGCGTCCAGCGGGCGCAGCACACCGTAGAGGCCAGACAGAATGCGCAAATGATCTTGGGCAAACGCCATCTCGTCGGCATCAAGGCTGTCTGCCTCAAGCCCTTGATAGGTGTCTCCGGCAAAAGCCAGCGCGGCGGGGCGTGTCAGATCAGCGTCTGGCGCGTCTACATAGGTCGCGAACCGGTCGCGGTTCAGCGTGGCGAGGTTCTCGCTCAGCGA
The DNA here is from genome assembly GCF_040149565.1 of Sulfitobacter aquimarinus. Classification (NCBI taxonomy): domain Bacteria; kingdom Pseudomonadati; phylum Pseudomonadota; class Alphaproteobacteria; order Rhodobacterales; family Roseobacteraceae; genus Sulfitobacter; species Sulfitobacter aquimarinus. The sequence goes on along the minus strand of NZ_JBEFLO010000003.1, from coordinate 304,724 downwards.
CATAAGGGATTTGAGATCATTCACGCTCAGATCGCGGGCGGTGTCCACCAGCGATGCCGCATCGCTCAGAAAATCGGGCGTGGTGGTTTCCACATCACGTTCCGCCCAATCCAGCTTTTTCGCCGGTGAAATCACAACAAGCATATCCGCTCCCTATTTCGTTTGAATGGTATCTAGTCCGCGGCCCGCAGGACGTCCAGAAATGCGGCGCCAAAACGTTCGGCGCGTTTGTCGCCCAGAAGCCGCTCCATCGCGGTCGCGTCGGCATTGTGCATCTGCGCCACCTTCGCCAGCAGCGAGGCCGAACAGCTGAGCGGTTTTTCCGTACCCAGCGCACCGCGCGACAGTTCGGCCTGCACTTCCAGCAGCTGGTCGTAGACATCGCCCGCGCCGCGCCCTGCCAGTTTGCGGCGTTGCGGGTGCATGACCTCGGCCTCGCCGTTGATCACCTCAAGGAAAGCCGCGCCATAGCTTTCGAGCTTTTTGGCCCCGATCCCGCTGACCCCTGCCATCTGGTCCAGATTGGCGGGCCGCGTCTCGGCCATCTCGATCAGGGTGCGGTCGGTGAAGATGATATAGGCGGGCACGCGGGCGGCTTCGGCCAGCCCGCGCCGCTTGGCCTTGAGCGCGCTCAGCAAGGGCGCATCTTCGTCGTTTACCATCGCTTTGACAGCGGGGCGGCGGGTGCTGCCTGCGGCTTTGATCGTGTCACGGCGCAGGGTGATCTTGGCCTCATCGCGCAGGATCGGCAGGGCGGCATCGGTCATGCGCAACGCGCCATGGCGGGCGGCATCGGGACGGATCAGATCGCGGCCCATCATCTGGCGGAACACGGCCTGCCATTCGGGTTTTGAATATTCCTTGCCCACGCCGTAGGTCGGCAGGCTTTGGTGCCCGCGTTGCTTCACCTTGTCCGTTTCATTGCCCAGCAGAATGTCGATCAGATGGCCCGCGCCGAACCACTCTTCGGTGCGCAGCATCGCCGACAGCGCCTTGCGCACCGCCGTGGTGCCGTCGAACGTATCGACGGGCGTGTTGCACAGATCACAGTGGCCACAGGTCACATTGCTTTCGTCGAAATAGCCCAGCAGGGTTTTGCGCCTGCACTCCAACGCCTCGGCCAAACCCAGTAGCGCGTTCAGGCGGGCGTGATCGGCACTGCGCCGCTCTGGCGGGGCCAGCCCTTCGTCAATCTGGGTGCGGCGCAGGCGGATGTCTTCGGGGCCGAACAGGGTCAGGGTTTCGGCAGGCGCACCGTCACGGCCTGCGCGGCCGATCTCTTGGTAATAACTCTCGATGCTTTTGGGCAGGTCAGCGTGGGCGACCCAGCGGATATCGGGCTTGTCGATGCCCATGCCAAAGGCCACGGTGGCCGCGACGATCAACCCGTCCTCTTGCTGGAACCTGCGTTCGGCAATGCGGCGGTCATCGGCCTCCATCCCGCCGTGATAGTGGATCGCGGTTTGGCCCGCGTCATTCAGTGCCCGTGCGATGCCTTCGGTCTTGGCGCGTGTGCCGCAATAAACAATCCCAGATTGCCCGCGCCGTGCGCCCGCAAAGTTCAGGATCTGGTTGCGCGGAGAATTCTTGGCCGCAAAGGCCAAATGGATGTTGGGCCTGTCAAAACCACGCAAAAAAGCCGTAGGCGGCGTGCCGTCAAACAGCTTTTGAACAATCTCGGCTTGGGTTTCGGTATCTGCCGTGGCGGTGAAGGCGGCCAATGGCACGTCCAAACTGCGTTTCAGCTCTCCGATACGCAGATAGTCAGGGCGGAAGTCATGGCCCCATTGGCTCACGCAGTGCGCCTCGTCCACGGCGATCATCCGCACGCCAACGCGTTTGAGCATCCCCATGACCGATCCTGCGGCCAGCCGTTCGGGCGCCATGTACAAAAGTTTGAGCGTGCCTGCCTCCAGCCCCTCCCACACCGCATCCGTTTCTTCGGGCGTATTGCCGGAGGTCAGCGCACCCGCCCCCACGCCCACTTCCTGCAAGGCGCGGACTTGGTCGCGCATCAGCGCAATGAGGGGGGATATAACAACAGTGACGCCTTCGCGCATCAGCGCGGGAAGTTGGAAACACAAAGATTTACCGCCGCCCGTGGGCATGATCGCCAGCACGTTTTCGCCTGCGGTCACGGCCTCTACGATCTCTTCCTGACCGGGGCGGAACCCGTCAAAGCCAAAGACATCTTTAAGCAGCGACGCAGCACCAGACATAAGAGCGGACCTGTGGTTGGGAAAAGCAGCAGGCGCAGAATCCCACATCGCCCCCGCAGGGGCAAGCGGTTCTAGTAAAACAGCGCCGCGTTATTCGTCAGAACGATACGTGCAATCATCACACCGATCAGCACCACCAGCGGCGCCAGATCAAGCCCGCCCATATTCGGCAGCACTCGGCGCAGCGGACCGTAAAGCGGCTCTAGCAGACGGTTGATGCCGTACCAGATTTGCGCAACCAGCGGCTGGCGCGTGTTGAGAACCTGAAAGTTGATCAACCACGACATGACCACATGCGCGATAATGAAGAACCAGATGATGCTCAGCAAAAGCTGCAAGATCTCGTAGATTGATGCCATGACGGTGGTCCTTTTTCATTTCGCTTTTGTTGCAGATAGGCTGGCGCAGCAAAAAGGACAAGGTGCCGCAAGGTTCATGGTTGACGCAGCGTGGCCAAACGTCAATTCAGGGGCGCAGAAGGAGTGCCCCATGTTCCCGTTTATCCGCCTGATCAAAGACGTCTGGCTGGCCAGCCGCCAGCCCCGCTTTGCTACGTTTTTCGAAACGCATGTGACGCAGCACCGCTGCTGGCCGCATGATCTGGATGTGTTTCTTGAGTTGAACAACGGGCGGGCGCTGACGCTGTATGATCTGGGGCGCAGCGCGATGGCAATGCGCGTGGGATTAATTGATGTGATCCGCGCCAACGGCTGGGGCCTGACGATGGCAGGCAGTCACGTGCGGTTCCGCCGCCGCATCCGCGGGTTCGAACGGTTCGAAGTGCGCAGCCGAGCGGTCTGTTGGGACGACAAATTCATGTATCTTGAGCAATCCATGTGGAAGCGGGACGGCGAATGCGCCAGCCATGTTCTTTACCGCGCCGCCGTGACGGACAAAAAGGGTCTGGTACGCCCTGACCGAGTGCTGGCCGCTTTGGGCAAATCCGACGAGGTATCGCCCCCGATGCCCGACTGGATAAAGGAATGGACCGTGGCCGAAGACCTGCGGCCTTGGCCGCCCATGCAGGACTAATCTGTTGCGCTGACGCTGGTCGCCTGCTCTATGATACCAGACAACGGGGGAGAGACGGGCATGACACAGATCACACAGAGCAAGCGCATCTGGGGGTGGTATTTTTTCGATTGGGCAAGCCAGCCGTATAATACGCTCATCCTGACCTTTATTTTTGGCCCCTACTTTACCGCCACACTGACGGGTAACCTGATCGCAGAGGGCATGGCGGATGAAGCCGCCCGTGCCCAAGCCCAAGCCACGTGGGGCTGGGGTCTGGCTGCGACGGGGATCGCGATTGCGCTGCTGGCACCTTTGTTGGGTGCGATTGCCGATAACTCGGGGCGCAAGCTGCCGTGGATCTGGCTGTTCTCGGCGATGTACTTTGTTGGCTCAGGCGCGCTGTGGTGGAGCGCGCCTGACGATTTCTCGGTCCTGTTTACGCTGTTCTTCTTTGGCATCGGTCTGATCGGGATGGAGTTCGCGACGATCTTTACCAACTCTTATCTGCCTGAACTTGATGATGACCCCGCCGAGCTGGGCCGCATATCGGGATCGGGCTGGGCCTTTGGCTACGTAGGCGGGTTGGTGGCGCTGGTGATTATGCTGTTGTTGTTTCAGGCGACGGCGTCGGGGACCACAATGGCAGGGCTGACGCCACTGTTGGGAATGGACACGGTGACCAAGGAAGACACCCGAATCGTCGGACCGCTGACCGCGATCTGGTTCGCCGTCTTTATGATCCCCTTCTTCCTTTATACCCGTGACCGCGCCACAACAGGTGCCTCGAAACTGGTGATCGGCGAAAGTATGCGCGCCTTGGGAAAGACACTACGCGGCCTGCCGAACCACCCTTCGCTAATGGCTTACCTTGGTTCGTCGATGTTCTACCGTGACGGGCTGAACGGACTCTACACATTCGGCGGTATCTACGCTGTCGGCGTGCTGGGGTGGAGCGTGACGCAAGTGGGGATTTTCGGCATCGTTGCCATCATTGCAGGTGCCGTTTTCTGCTGGATTTCGGGACGTGTGGACCGCTGGCTTGGCCCGATGCCCGTGATCGTTTTCTGCGTTATTGCCTTGGCTTTCGTCTCGCTTTTGATCGTGACAATCACACCCGAAGCGATCCTGTTTATCCCCATCGCCGAAGGGTCCACCATGCCCGATGTGACCTTCTTTATCGCGGGCGCTGTGATTGGTGCGGCGGGGGGCGCGCTTCAGGCGTCTTCGCGCAATATGATGACGCGGCAAGCCAACCCCGACCGCATGACCGAAGCCTTCGGGCTTTATGCGCTGTCGGGCAAGGCGACGTCGTTTCTGGCGCCGGCCCTGATCGCCCTGACCAGCCAGATGACCGGCAGTCAGCGGCTGGGCGTAAGCCCTGTTGTTGGGCTGTTTATTATTGGGCTGGTTCTGTTATTCTGGGTAAAACCAAAAGGGGATTTCGAGTCGTGAACCTTAGAAAGCTACTGACCATTTCCGCGCTGAGCATTCTTGTCGCCAGCTGTGGCGGTGCGCGTGATATCAGCGGCTCTAAATCCCAAAAGGCCGAGCTGCCCACCATAGGTGAGCTGGCAGGTCCGCGTGCAAACATTCAGGCGAAGAAATTGTTTGGCACCAAATCCAGCGGCTCCCCGCAATCGCCCGCGCCGCACGGCAGCTATGCCAAAGGGTGCTTGGCCGGCGGGATGCAGCTGCCCGAAACGGGTCCGACATGGCAGGCGATGCGCCTGTCGCGGGGCCGCAACTGGGGCCACCCCGAATTGATCGACATGGTCACCAAGCTTAGTCAGGTCGCCGCCCAGCAACCAGGCTGGAACGGTCTGTATATCGGGGATCTGAGCCAGCCGCGTGGCGGTCCCATGCTGACGGGACACCGCAGCCACCAGATCGGTCTGGATGCGGACATCTGGATGTTGCCGCCCACCTCGCTGAGCCTGACGCGCAAGCAGCGCGAGAATATCTCGTCTATCTCGACCCGCCGCGCCAAGGGGGCCTATGTGAACGACGCGTGGACGCGGTCCCATCACAACATCATCAAGGCCGCCGCCAAAGACCCGCGCACAGCGCGTATCTTTGTTTTTCCCGGTGCCAAGGTGCAAATGTGTAACGATGAGCGCGGCGACCGCAGCTATCTTCGGAAAATCCGTCCTTGGTACGGGCATCACTACCACTTTCACGTCCGCCTTGCCTGTCCCAAAGGCGCGCGCGGGTGCCGTGACCAGAACCCGCCCCCCGCAGGGGACGGCTGCGCAGATGCACGTGAATGGCAGGCCAACATCCTGAACCCGCCAAAGGCCAAGCCAAAGCCGAAGACCAAAAAGCCTGCCGCCCCGCGCAAAAAGCGGCGCGAGCTGGTGCTGGCCGATTTGCCTGCCCAGTGCCAACCCGTGCTTGACGCCAATTGATCCGGCTTGCGATCGTCCTGATTTGCCTGTGCAGTAGCGCCTTGGCAGACCCCAAGCTGCGCAAGAATGGCGTTATGCGCTGGAAGATCGACGCGCCGTGGTTCGGCGGGTTTTCAGGGATCGAGATCACCGGCTACGGCACCGAAATGACCGTGATTAGCGACCGCGGCCAATTGGTCGAGGCGACGCTACAACGCAAGCGGGGAAAAATCGACAGCGTCTATGTCGACACGTCCAGACGGCTCAGTAAATCTTCGGGCGGGCGGTTGCGGAAAAAGGCCAGCGACGCCGAAGGGCTGGCGATTGACGCGCAAGGCCGCACGCATATCTCGTTCGAGCATCGCCACCGGATCATGGCAACCAATCTGGATAATGGCCGCACCCGTGGTCAGATCAACCTGCCGTTCAAGAACGAAGTGGGCCCGAATTCGGGCGTTGAGGCCTTGGCTGTTGGCCCTGATAGCACGCTTTATGCCCTGACCGAGAAAGCACCCGCAAACGGCGCGCCCTTCCCGCTCTATGCCTATCGCGGCGGCAATTGGACCGTGGCCGCCCGTCTGCCCCAGCGCGGCCCCTTTGTGCCAGTGGGCGCTGACTTTGACAGCAAAGGCCGCCTGTGGGTGTTGGAGCGGGCAACCACGCCGCTGGGCTTTCGCAGTCGCGTGCGGCTGTTTGAGTTGGGCGGCGTTGCACCGCGGGAATACACGATGCTCAAGACGCTTCCTGCGCGGTTTGACAACCTTGAAGGCATCAGCGTTTGGGACGACCCGAGCGGCACGATGCACATCACGATGATCTCGGATGATAACTTTATGCGGATCCTGCGCACACAGATCGTTGAGTACCGCGTCAAGGAATAGGCTTGCCAGTTGCGGCAATCGCGCCTAAAGCACGCCTGTCTGCGATCCCCGCAGGCCAAGTCGCCGCACCCTTGCAAAAAACGGTTTTATATTATGACACGCACACATCTTCCTGGCATCATTGCCATGGCCGCCATCGTTGTGGCCTCGAATATCCTTGTTCAGTTTCTGTATGGGAACTGGCTGACGTGGGGGGCTTTTACCTACCCGCTGGCCTTTTTGGTCACTGACATCATGAACCGCGTTTACGGCACTGCCGCTGCACGCCGCGTGGTGTTGGTGGGTTTTGTGGTGGGCATCATCTGCTCGCTGATCGGGACGCAAATTATGGGCGAGTTCGGCCCGCTTGTGACCCTGCGCATCGCCATCGGATCGGGGCTGGCATTTCTGGTCGCGCAAATGCTGGACGTTGGCATCTTTGCCGCGCTGCGCAATGGCGCGTGGTGGAAAGCGCCGCTTGTCTCGACCCTTGTGGGCAGCACGGTGGACACTGTGATTTTCTTTAGCATCGCATTCTCCGGTGCGCTGTCGTTTGTGCATCCTGCAACGGATGTGTCATGGGCGGCCGAAGCTGTGCCGCTGTTGGGCATGGGCCCCGCCGCGCCGCTGTGGGTATCGCTTGCTGTTGCCGACTGGGCTGTGAAACTGTCGCTTGCGCTGTTGGCGCTTGTCCCGTTTCGCATCATCACCGCACGGCTGCGTGCTGCTTAATCAGGCAGCTGCGGCCATCTGTCCGCAATTTCCTGGAAATAGTGCTTTGCGATTGGGCAATCCTGTGCAACCCTCAGGGTGAGTTCAACAAATGCAAAGGAGGTGATCTAGTGTCAAGAACGGTACTGGAGAGAGGTGTCGGAACAGCTTTGGAGGTCGTTTGCTAGGGCAGCCCCTGGTGATTTGAAATCCGGAGTGGGCCATCGGTCTAACCGATCCCGCCTCCTATACAATTCGATTGGGCCGTCCTGTTGCAGGGCGGCCCTTTTCGCGTTCGGGGCTATGTGCTCTTCACCTCTGCGGTCTGAGCGCTATGATTGATGCCATGTTGTATATCACCGATGCCATCACATTGCAGGACTGGGAACTGACCGAAAGCTTTATGCGGGCGTCGGGGCCGGGTGGGCAGAATGTGAACAAAGTCTCTTCGGCGGTTGAGTTGCGGTTCGAGGCAGCCACGTCGCCCTCGCTTCCTTTGCCGATCAAGAACCGGTTGCGACGGTTGGCGGGGCGGCGTTGGACCAACGAAGGGGCGCTGGTGTTGCAATGCGACGAAACCCGCAGCCAAGCACGCAATAGGGAATTGGTGCGAGAGCGGCTGAAAGACTTGATCCTGCAAGCGGTCACACCACCGAAACGCCGGATCGCGACACGCCCTACGCTGGGATCAAAGAAGCGGCGCCTGAAGGCGAAGAAGGTGCGTGGGGAAGTGAAGGCGATGCGGGGGCGGGTTGATCCGGAATAGGATCTGTCGGTGCCAGTCGTGGGTGCGGGATTGAGTTTAAGGGCAAAATAAAGAAGGCGCGGTTGCGCCCTGCGCTTTAGCCTTTGCGCATGAGGTAGATGTCCATGATCCAGCCGTGATTGGCGCGCGCCTTGGCGCGGGTTTTCGTGATTTCATCCGCGACTTGCGACAGGGGGCCTTCGATGATGATTTGCTCTTTCATGCCGACATAGGCGCCCCACCAAATGTGGATGCCTTCGGGCGGAATGGCCGTGAAGGCGCTGCCTGCGTCGAGCATGATTGCGACTGTATCGACGCCTTCGGGCCAGCCTTCGTCGCGCAGGCGGCGACCTGTGGTGACGATGAAGGGTGCGCCGATTTCATTGAGGACAGTGGCGTGGGCTGCAGTAAGGGTTTGCAGCGATGTGATACCAGGAATGACGGTGATGTCCGGCGCAGGCGTGAGCCGTGCAGCAATCCGCAGGGTGCTGTCATAGAGAGACGGGTCACCCCATACCAGCAGGGCCACGTTTTGCGGTGCCCCATTGGCGGTGATTTCCCTTTGCCAGACCTCGGCTATTTCATTGTGCCAGTCGTCCACGCGCTGGCGGTAGTCGAGGGTCGCCTCGTTGCGGGTGGGGAGGATGAATTCAGCGATGCGGGTTGTGGTGTTAGTGATGACTTCTGCGCAAATGCTGCGGCGCAGGGCGGCCAGATCGTCCTTTCCGGCCCCTTTATGTGGCACAAGGATCAGGTCTTGGGCGTTCATGGCGCGGATGGCTTGCAGGGTCAGGTGTTCGGGGTTGCCGGTGCCTATGCCGATCAGGGTAAGATGAAAGCTCATGCGGGGATCCGTGCGATGGCTTTGAAACGGAGCGAGCCGAGCGCGCGGGCGTCGGGGAATGTGCCATCGGGGGAGGCTGCGTAGAGGGCTGAAAACGTCTCCAACTCGGGAAAATCGGCTGGTGTGATCTCTCCGAACAGATAGGCGGTTTTGCCGGTGTCGCGGAAGGCTACGGTTTGGGCGCGGGCGCAGCCTGACATACAATCAACGGGCGTGATGTCGAGCGTGGGCAGGGCATCGCGGGCTTGGGCGATAAACCCCATGCTGTCAGGGGTGCATGTGGCGCAAATGAAAAGGGTCACGGCTCTGGCTCCGCGAGGGGGCCATAGAAGATGAGGGCAGGCGTGCCGCTTTTCAGTTCCTGGAGGTGGGCGGCAAGGGTTTCGATGGTGAACCGCTCGAGTCGCTCTGAAGGTGTTGATACGGCCTCGGCCAGCATGGCGGGGGTATCTGCGGGCAGGCCGTGTTCGATCAGCCGTGCGGCGAGGCCCGCGAAGGTACGTTTGCCCATATAGACGACGGTTGTGGCCAGCGGGTCGGCAAGGGCCGCCATGTTCACATCAGCGGGCAGATCACCTGTCACATCCGCGCCTGTGATGAACTGCACGCGTCGCGCGGTGAGCCTGCGGGTGAGCGGGATGCCTGCGGTTGCTGCCGCGGCAGAGGCGCTTGTGACGCCGGGGATAATCTCAAACGCGATACTTGCAGCGCGCAGGGCGGTGATCTCTTCCTCGAGCCTGCCGAACATGCCGCTGTCGCCAGATTTCAGGCGCACGACATTCAGGCCAGCCGCCGCGTAATCGACCAACACGCGGCTTACGTGGTCTTGTTTTGGCGAGGGGCGGCCTGCCCGTTTGCCAACGCCGATCAGGTCCGCACCGTCGCGGGCGTGGCTTAGGATTGGTCCGGACGACAGGTCATCGAACAAGACGACATCCGCCTGCTCCAACCGCTTGACCGCTTTGACGGTCAGCAGCTCGGGGTCACCCGGACCAGACGAGACGAAGGAGACGAAGCCGCTCATGCGCCTGCGGCGATCAGATGGAAGAAGGTGCCAGACACTTGGCCCCCGCCTTCGGTGCGGCGGTAGGTGCCCGTCTCGGGGACGGTCAGGTCGTTGCTGTCTGTGATGCGGGCCAGTGCGGTGTCCGGCTCCGAGGTGATGGTGGCGTAGTGGAATTCGTGGCCGCGCAGGTGTGCGCCAGCCTCCGCCCCCGGAATGGCGGCTTCGAGCGTGGCGCGACGGTAGCCGAGGTGGAATTTGCGTTTGGCAAAGGAAGTCTCCAGCCCCAAGAGGCCTGCCATCTCGTGCCGCGTGCCTTCCTTATCGATCAGCCCTGCGCCTAGCGCCATGTAGCCGCCGCACTCGCCGTGCACGGCGCGGGTTTCGGCAAAGCGTTGCAGGCCGCTGCGGAAAGTGTCTGCCGCGGCCAGCGTGCCTGCGTGCAATTCGGGGTAACCGCCAGGCAACCAGCATATGTCTGCGCTGTCGTCGGGGGCTTCGTTTTGCAGTGGAGAGAAGGGCAACACCTCGGCCCCTGCCGCGCGCCATCCCGCAAGGAGGTGCGGGTAGACAAAGGCGAAAGCATTGTCTTGTGCCAAGGCGATGCGCTGACCGGGGGGGACGATTTTGGCGGGTGGTGTTACACTGGCGCGTGCGCCCATGGCCGCGGCACGCAGGGCGTCCAGATCGACGTGTTCGCGTACGAAGGCGCCTGCCTCTGCCAGCACCTCGTCGAGGTTTTCCTGCTCGCCCGCTTGAACCAGACCAAGGTGGCGTTCGGGCAGGGCCATTTCAGCGCGTCGGGGCAGCACGCCCAGCACAGTGATGCCCGCCTGCTCCATCCCGACACGGACCAATGCCTCGTGACGCGGGGAGGCGACGCGGTTCAGCACGACACCCGCAAGCGTCACGTCAGGGCGCATCATTTTGAAACCCAGAGCTGTGGCCGCCACCGATTGCGCCGCACCCGAGACATCCAGCACCAGCACCACGGGCCAGCCCATATGCGCCGCGATGTCGGCGCTTGCCCCGTTGCCCGAGGCCCCCTGAATGGCGACACCGTCGAACAGGCCCATCGACCCTTCGGCAAGGATCAGGTCAGCGCCTTGTGCATTGCCGACCATGCCCGCGATCCGCTCATGCTCCATCGACCAGCTGTCGATATTGAACGAGGCGCGGCCCGACGCGGCAGTGTGGAACGCAGGGTCAATATAATCAGGCCCGCTTTTGAACGGCTGCACCGTGACGCCCTGCGCACGGAACGCGGCCAGCAGGCCAAGCATCAGTGTCGTCTTGCCCGTCCCCGATGCAGGGGCCGAAATCATCAAACCTGCGGGTATCATTCGGCGTCCTCCGGAAATCTGGGTGCAGTGCCCACAGGGCGAAAACGGCGGTCGTAATCGCCTGCATAGAGCCTGCTTTCGCCGAAATCTTCCGCGCCAATCGCGTGACCCACAAGGATGAGCGCGGTGCGCGCCATCTCTTCGCCAATCGCTGTTTGCAGGGTGGATAGCGTGGCACGCACCACGCGCTCATCCGGCCAACTGGCGCGCCAGACAACGGCGACGGGGCAGTCGGGGCCATAATGGGGGGTCAATTCCTCCACCACACGCTCCAGCACATGCACGGACAGGTGGATGCACAAGGTGGCCCCCGTGGCTGCGAAATTCGCCAGCGTCTCGCCCTCGGGCATAGCCGTGGCGCGGCCAGAGGTGCGGGTCAGAACGACCGATTGCACGATGTCAGGCAGCGTCAGTTCGGAGGCAAGCGTGGCAGCGGCGGCGGCAAAGCTGGGCACGCCGGGGGTCACGTCATAGGGGATGTCCAGCGCACGCAGGCGGCGCAGTTGTTCGCCCATGGCGGACCAGATCGACAGATCGCCCGAATGGATGCGGGCAACGTCATGGCCGGCGGCATGGGCGGCTGAAATCTCGTCCATAATTTCGTCCAGCGACAGGCGGGCCGTGTTGACGATATGCGCACCTTCGGGACAGTGATCAAGAATGCCTTCGGGCACCAGCGAGCCTGCATAGAGGCACACAGGCGACGCCGCGATCAGGTCGCGCCCGCGCAAGGTGATCAAGTCAGCCGCCCCCGGCCCTGCGCCAATAAAATGAACTGTCACGTCGTTTCCTTTTGCACATCGGCCACCGCCGCCGTCGCCATACCATCGCCCGAGACGACACGCCGTGCAACTAGCACCGCGTCGGGGCCTGCCGCAACCAAAGCCGCAGCTTCGCACAAACTGCCGGTGCCGAATTGGTCGAGGATGCGCTGCGATTGGGTCGGCGTGATCATCGTCGCCAGATCATCGCTGCGCACGCCCAGACCGGGCAGAGACAGCGCCTGCGCCAATTCGCGAAACACCGGTGCGCGGGACTTGGCGGATTCAGTGGCCAGCGCTTGGGGCGCTTGGCCGCCCGCAGACTCGATCGCGCGGGTCATTGCATCCTGCAAAGACGCCATCGCCGCACCGCTGCGAAATCCGATGCCAACTACCCTCATAGCACCACGCTCCATTGTACGATGGGCCGGGTGGCGGACCAGCCGCGCATCGGCCCCAGAGGGGCGGCTTGGGCGATGTCAAAACGCATCAGCGTGCCGCCTTTGTGGCTGTGCATCTGCGCCAGCAATGCCTCGGTCTCCAGCGTAACACCGTTTACGACCAAACGCGTGCCCTTGGGCAGTCGCGCAAAAAGCGTCTCTAACAACGGCAATCTGGCGCCCCCGCCGATAAAGACGGCGTCAGGAACAGGATGATCAACGGTGGTGTCGGCGGCCACGCCTTGAACGACCTGCATCCGGTGATCCAGCCCGAAGGTCGCAATATTGGCCGCAATATTCTGGACCCGCGATACGTGCTGCTCAAACGCAATCGCACGCCCGCCCGCAAGGCACCACTCAACCGAGATAGAGCCAGACCCCGCGCCAATATCCCACAACATCTCGCCCCCTCGCGGCGCAAGCGCGCTGAGCGTCAGGGCACGGGCGGGGCGTTTGGTGATTTGGCCGTCATGGGCAAAGCTGTCATCGGGCAGGCCCGACGCTCGCGACACTCCGACGTTTGCGGGCAAGGCGACGGCCACGGTAACGGGTGCCGTAATATCAGTCAGTTCGAATCCCTCGGCCGAGGTTTCGCGCAGGCGCTGGTGTGGGCCACCCAACCGCTCCATCACGGTCAATTGCGCGGTGGCCGCGCCGACAGTGCATAACCAATCAGCCAGTTCTTGCGGGGCATCCGCGTCGCGCATCAGGCAGATCATTCGCGCATGGGGGGCAAGTACTGGATAAAGCCGCGCAAGCGGGGCGGCGTGCAATCCGTGGCAGGTGATCTCCTCCATCCGCCAGCCAAGGGCAGCGGCGGCCAGCGTAAAGGTAGAGGGCGCGGGATAGACGCGCCATTCACCCTGTTTCAGGTCGCGCACCAGACTGCCACCCGCGCCGTGCCAGAACGGATCGCCAGACGCCAGCACCGCAACACGCTGACCCCGACAGGCCAACACGGGCGCGGTCGAGAACGGCACCGGCCATGGCTTGCCCCGCGCTCCGACCTGCGCAAGCGCCAGATGGCGCGGGCCGCCGAACACGATATCGGCCGCGTCCAGTGCCGCACGGCTTGCAGGCGGCAGCCCGTCAAGGCTATCCTCATTCAGACCGATAATGCTGAGCCAGGGATCATCCACCATGCGCGTCCTTCTTTTGGGTGGCACAACCGAGGCCAGCGCACTGGCTCGCGCTCTCGAATCCGCTGGAATAGAGACTGTTTTTTCCTACGCGGGCCGCACCAATGCGCCCATAGCGCAGCCTGTCGAGACGCGGGTTGGTGGCTTTGGCGGCATGGAAGGGTTGATCGACTACTTGCGTACAGCGCACATCACCCATGTCGTTGACGCCACCCATCCTTTTGCCGCGCAGATGAGCCGTAACGCCCATGACGCCTGCACCGCCACGGGCCTGCCGCTGGTCCGCTTGGAGCGTCCCGCGTGGGAGGCGCAAAACGGCGATGACTGGCTGCACGTCCCCGATATCGAGAGCGTCTGTGATGCCTTGCCCTACATCCCCTCCCGCGTTTTTCTGGCGATTGGCCGGATGCATGTGGATCTGTTGCTGCGCCAGCCCCAGCATCACTATCTGCTGCGATTGGTGGATGAACCAACAGACCCGATCGCCCTGCCCAAGCATAGCGTCGTCGTTGCGCGAGGACCGTTTGATGTGGCGGGCGACACGTCCCTGCTGCGCAAACACCGTATCGACTGCATCGTGGCGAAGAACGCGGGCGGCGCGGGCGCTGCGGCCAAGATTACGGCTGCGCGGCAGTTGGGCCTGACCGTCATCATGATCGACCGTCCCACCCTGCCCCGCGCCAAAACCGCCGCAGATAGCCAGAGTGTTTTGCGCTGGCTGGGTCATAACGCCGAGCGTGGGGTATAGACGTATCGCCCCACGCGCCGTGTCGCGGAATTGCCGATCAAGACAACCGTGCGCATGTCGGCCATCTCTTCGGTCGCCTCACCCAGTGTGACGGTATTCAGCCGCTGGTCTTTGTAGCTCACGTTGCGGGCAAAGGTGATGAGACGGTCGGGGCCGCATTCCTCGCGCAGAATCCCCAACGCCTGCCCGAACTGGTGCGGCCGCGATTTGGAGCGGGGGTTGTAAAAGGCCATCGCAAAATCGCCGCGCGACGCCATGCGCAAACGATGTTCGATCACCTCCCACGGCTTGAGATTATCGCTAAGGTTAATCGCGCAGAAATCATGCCCCAAAGGCGCGCCAGCAGCAGCGGCGGCGGCCAGCATGGCGGTGATGCCAGGCTGCACCGTGATGTCGACATCCGCAAACTGCGGCTGCGCTTCGAACGCTTCGAACACCGCCGAGGCCATCGCGAAGACACCCGGATCACCGGACGAGACGACGACAACCCGCCCGCCCTGCTGCGCAAGGGTCAGGGCATGGGTGGCGCGGTCAATCTCGACGCGGTTATCTGTTGCATGCAGGGTCAGACCCGCACGCGGAGCGATGCGTTTGACGTAAGGAATGTAGCCGATGATGTCGGTGGCCTGCGCGATCACCTCGCGCACTTCGGGTGTCACCAGCGTCTCGCGTCCGGGGCCAAGCCCTACGATACTGATCCAGCCGCTCATCCGTCTGCTTCGGGGCGGCGGCCCTGCCCGTGTACCAGAACAATCGCAAAATAGGGGCAGTCGTCATCTGCGACATCCGCCAGCTTGGCGATGCGCTGTTGCGGCATGGTGCCTTTTTCGACCAGCCACGCATCATCCAAGCGACCAGTCTGCGCCAGCGCCGCCCGCACCCGCGGCAGGTTGCGGCCTGTCTTCATTATCACCAGCGCATCGGCGCGGCCCATATGTTCAATCAGGTCCGCGTCCGGCAACGTGCCCATCAGCACGCTCAGCACATCATCACCCCATGTGAACGGCATATCCAGCGCGTTCCAGCAACCGACCATGCCGGGGATGGCGGGCAGCACCTCGACCTCGGCACGGCCCTGAAGGCGGGTGTGCAGATGCATGAACGAGCCATAGAAAAACGGATCACCCTCGCACAGCACGACAACCTCGTGATCCTGCGCCAGCGCGTCCAGCTTGTCCGCCCATTCGGCGTAGAAATCGATCATCAGCTGTTTGTAAGCGTCCGAGTCAAAGTGCAGCTCGGTGGTGACGGGGTATTCCATCGGGTATTCGATCACATCGTCGCGCAGCATGTCACGCACGATAGTGCGGGCCTGACCAGGGCGGCCTTTCTTGCGGAAATAGGCAAGGTGGCGGGCACCGCGAATGGTGCGGTCGGACTTGACGCTTATCAAGTCGGGATCACCGGGGCCAAGGCCTGCGCAGATTACTTTTCCCATCGCTTATTCCACCCTACTGGCAAGTGCGTTGATCGCAGCCACGGTCATCGCCGACCCGCCAAGGCGGCCCTTTACGATCATCGAGGGCACGGGCGGTGCCTCCATCAGCGCGTCCTTGCTTTCGGCAGCGCCGATAAAGCCGACGGGGCAGCCAATGATCGCGGCAGGGCGCGGGCAGTCGGGGTCTTCCAGCATATTGAGCAGATGGAACAAGGCAGTGGGCGCATTGCCGATCGCGACAACCGCGCCTTGCAGATGCGGACGCCACAGCTCTAACGCGGCAGCGGAACGGGTGTTTGACATCTGTTTGGCCATGTCGGGCACGCGGGGGTCACGCAGGGTGCAGATCACCTCGTTCTCACGCGGCAGCCGTTTGCGGGTGACGCCTTCGCTGACCATATAGGCATCGCACAGGATCGGCGCACCATCTTCCAGCGCGGCCCGCGCAGCGATGGCCATACCCCCTGAAAAATGCACGAACTCCTCAAGACCCACCATGCCAGCGGCGTGGATCATACGCACGGCGACGATCTCTTCCTCGGGCGTGAAACGCGCCAGCGATGCCTCGCGGCGGATAGTGGCAAATGATTGGCGGTAAATCTCGGCGCCATCGGTGATGTAGGTGTGGGGCATGTTATACATGACCTTTCAGATCGTCGGAGGACAGAGCGGTATAGGCGGGCGTATCCCCTGCCCTTCCTTGTTTGACAAGAGCGTAACCGTCAGGTTGCGCGGTAATGGTCAACGGGGCCGCACGGGGGTGCGCGCACCCTTTGGCGCAACCCGAAACATGCAGGGTGTGGCCCGTGCGCAGGTGTGGGGCCAGCGTGCGGGCAAGGCTGCGCGTTTCGCCCTCAGCCTGGGCACAGGCGGGCGCACCTGTGCAGGCGGTGATGCGCAGCAACGGATCATCCGTTTGGGTAATCACGCCGTCAATCACAGGCAGGTCGCGGGCGTTCTCCACCAACACCAACCGCCACGGCGTCAACCGCAGCGCACCGTGTTTAGCCAGCGCCGCCAACGTCCGGGCCTGCATCTGGCCAAACGCCACCCCGACAAGCGCCCCTTGCGGCGTGACATCAGGTTCGGGTTGATAGCTGCCACTTTGACGCGGCACCACAGCGGTTTCGGGCAGCGTACCCTGCCCGACAACAGCCGCCATACGGGTCGCGCCCTGCGCATGACCTATGAACCAATGCGCCACATCTATCGCTGTTTGCACAGCAGTGCGCGAGGTCACCGCGATACCTTTGTCCATTCCGTCCGCAACCACGATCAACCCACCGCCCGCGTCCCGCTCTATCCGGATATCCGCCGAGGCGCTTTGCAAGACAGGTGCCGCACCCGTGTCTACGGCAAAGCCGAACTTGACGGGTAGATCGGGCGCGTCATCAGCAGCCAGCGCATCCGAGAGTGCGGCGACCAAGCCTTCGGCCTCGTCCTCGGGCTGCCAGAATGGCGTGACGATGATGTTGCGGCGGCCCTCAATCTGCGGTGTCGCGTCGATGAGACCCATGCCGCGCAGCCCCTCGATCAGGGGGGCATGGCTGGCCTCTTGCACCCCGCGTATCTGGATGTTTGCACGGCTGGACAGATCCAGCATCCCGTTGCCATGTGCCGCCGCCAACGAGGCAATGGCATCGGCCTGCGCTCGGCTGAGCCTGCCGCCAAAGGGGCGCACCCGCACCACCATCCCGTCGCCCGACATCATCGGACGCAGCGCACCGGGGCACCAGCCTTTGACCAGCGGCGCGGTCATTCCGCCGCCTCCATTGTGGCCAGGATCGAGTTGCGCCGCGTCACCCACAGCCCCGCATCCCGCAGCGCGGCAAAACGGTTGCGCATTTCTTCCAGCGCCTTAGGGTTCTCGCGCTGCATGAAGTCGACCAGATCATCACGGCCCAGCGTCGCGTCGAAATAGAGATCAAACAGATGTGCGGGCACATGGCGGGTCAGATGCGCAAAGGCGGCAAGGTTATCCAGCGTCGCCGCAATCTCGGCTCCGCCGCGAAAGCCGTGGCGCATCATGCCGTTCGCCCAATCGGGGTTGGACGCCCGCGCCCGCACGACGCGGGCGATTTCTTCGGGCATGGTACGCGCACGCGGGGTGCCCATGCGGGTGCTGTCCACGTGATAAAGCGCAGGCTCCGGTGCGCCCAGATGCGCCATGGCGGCGGCGAACCCGCCCTCATGTGTCGCGTAATCCGATGACAACAAGACATCCGTCTCGGTCAAATCCTGCACGTGGGCAAACCCGTCCGCCTGACGCAAGCGTTCCTCCAGAGCTGCACGGTCGTGATGTGCGTCGCCCTTGGCATCCAGCGCCCATTCGCTGCCCTTCAGCCATGCCTCCCCCGCGGATGAGCGGCCCTCGGGCGAATAGTCCTGCAAGGCGCTTTCCATGTTCATGCCGTAAAGGCCC
This sequence comes from Sulfitobacter aquimarinus, assembly GCF_040149565.1. NCBI lineage: Bacteria > Pseudomonadati > Pseudomonadota > Alphaproteobacteria > Rhodobacterales > Roseobacteraceae > Sulfitobacter > Sulfitobacter aquimarinus. Next base: position 286,653 of record NZ_JBEFLO010000003.1, on the reverse strand, counting down.
GGCTTGGGGCCGAACACGCGCGGCGCCTTTTGCAGATAGGGGTTCATGTCCGCCGCTTCCTCGCGGGTCGACAGGGCCGCTGTCGCTGCTTCGAACAAACCACCCAGTCCGGGGAAAATATCACGGAACAGGCCCGAAATACGCAGAGTCACATCAATGCGCGGACGGTCCAGCAGCGTGAGCGGCAGCACCTCAAACCCCGACACGCGGTCCGATCCTTCATCCCACTTGGGCGCAATGCCCGCCAGATGCATGGCCATGGCGACTTCCTCACCCGCTGTGCGCATGGTGGCAGAGCCCCACAGGTCAATCACCAGGCCGCGTGGCCAATCGCCGTTGTCCTGCAAGTGACGGCGCAGCAGTTCCTCGGCCAGTTTTACGCCCTGCGCGTAAGCCGCACGCGACGGGACCGAGCGGGGATCAACAGAATACAGGTTCCGCCCCGTCGGCAGCACATCCGCCCGCCCACGGTACGGAGAACCGGAGGGACCAGGGGGTACACGCTGACCGTTCAGCGCCGCAAGCAGGCCGTCATTCTCGCCCTCTGCCGCGCCAAAGATATGGAGGCCGTCGCCGTATTGGCTTTCCTTAATATCGCAGACAAAGCGGTCGATGCGGGTCATCGCCTCGACTTCACAGGCGTCCTCGGACAGGCCCAAATCCTGCTCGACCCCTGCGGCCTGCGCTTCCTCGCGAATGGTGTTCACCAGACGGTCGCGCCGCGCAGGGTCCAGCCCGTCGGCGGTGGAGTATTCGTCCAGCAGCCGTTCAAGCTGCAACAGCGCCTGTGGCGTTTCGCTGTCTTTCATCGGAGGCGGGACATGGCCCAAGGTGACGGCCCCGATGCGGCGTTTCGCTTGCGCCGCTTCGCCGGGGTCGTTCACGATGAACGGATAGATCACGGGCAGATCAGCGGTCAGCACTTCGGGCCAGCAATCGTCCGACAAGGCAACCGCCTTGCCCGGCAGCCATTCCAACGTGCCATGCGCGCCGATGTGGAGCAGCGCGTGATGCCCCTGCGCCCGCAGCCACAGATAGAACGCCACATAGGAATGGCGCGGTACGCGGGCGAGGTCGTGATAGTCGGTTTCGCGGGCATCAATCGCGCCCCGCTCTGGCTGCAAAGCGATCAGCGCATTGCCGCAGGCTTGGGCAGGGAAGTGGAACGCGTCGTCTGTGGCCATCGGGTCCGCCTCTGCCGCGCCCCACGCGGTGTGCAGATCGTCGCGCAAGTTTTGCGGTAGGGATGCGAGCGCCTTTTGGTAGTCAGCCAATGGCCATGCGATATGGCTTTGCGTCAGGGTTTTGCCAAAACCGATGGTGGGCGTAACGCTATATCCCGCACCTGCCAGCGACAGCAGCATATCCTCGGCGCTGGCCAGCGCATCAAGGCCAACCGCATGGGCGATCTGGTCGTCACGGCCCGGATAGGTCGATAGGACAATCGCCAGTTTGCGCTTGTCAGGCTCTGTTTTTGCCAGTCGCAGCCAGCCCTCGATCCGGTCTACCGCCGCCTCGATCCGTGCGGCGTGGGCGCGGTGCGAGAAGCGGGAGAATTGCAGATCGGGGTCTTTTTTGTCCGGAGCTTTGAAGCTGATAACGCCGCTGAAAAGGCGGCCGTCAACCTCGGGCAAGACCACATGCATCGCGAGGTCTGCTGGCGATAGCCCACGCTCGGATTCGGCCCATTCTTTTTTGCGGGCGGTGGAGAGGGCCACCTGAAACACGGGGCAGCCGATGGCATCCAAGGGTGATGTGCCATCCGCGCCGCGCCCCGAGAACGCTGTGGCGTTGATGATGGCGCGGGGGTTCAGTTGCGCCAGCGCGGAGGGGATGAAATCACGCGCAACGGGGGATTTGAGCGAGGGTGCGAACAGCCCAACCGCATTATAACCGCGATCTCGCAAGGTGCGGATCAGCGCGTCGACGGGTGCCGTGTCCGCCGAGGTTAGATAGCTGCGGTAAAACGTCACCGCAATGGCATCGCCTTCGGTGTCGATAAAGGGCAAAACCCCTTTGTCAGGGTCGTAAAACCCGCAATCGGGAACGGTCTTTGTGCCCAGCACTGGCCCTGCGTACAGACCCGCCGCAAGAGCAAGCTGCGCCAAGGCCGCTTGGGCAGCGACAGCACCACCCGCATCGCAAAGGTGCTGCAAGCGCCGCAGGGTCGAGGTGGGCAGAGTTGAATGCGCGTCAAGCGCCGCATCTTCGCACCCGTCTGCGGGCAGCACGGCCAAGGCGATACCATTGCGACGCGCGAAATCCTGCACCTGCATGATGCCGTAGGGCCAGTAATTTTCGCCACCGATCAGACGGATCAGGATGCCTTTTGCCCCTGTTAGGGTCTGTTCCACGTAATTATCGACCGAGGCCGGGTGGCGCAGGGCCGTCAGGTTACACAGTCGCAGCGTGGGCAATGTCCCGTCCGCACGGCGCCAGCCCGCCGCGAAAGCACCAAGGTCACTATCAGAGAACGACAACACCACCAGATCAGCGGGGGTTTGCCCCGGATCAAACGGTGTCTCTGTATCCTCAAGCCCGTGGCTTTCGCGGAAGACGACATGCATGGATCAGGCGCCCAGTGCCGCGTGGATGGCTGCGGGATCGACGTGGTCATGCTCGGCAATTACCACCAGCGCACCGTGGCGCGGGTCACTGCCCCACGGGCGGTCAAACTGATGCCGCACGCGCGCACCGACCGCTTGGACCAGCAGGCGCATGGGTTTGCCTTTGACCGCGACATAGCCTTTGACCCGCAGAATGTGTTGTTCATTCGCGAGCTTTTCGATGGCGGCTACCAGATCGGCGGCATCCTCGATCTCGGGCATTGGCACAACGATGGTTTCAAAGTCATCGTGTTCGTGGTCGTCGTGCCCGTCGTGATGCGAGGGGCGGGCGGCCAGATCGTCTTCGGCTTTTGCGTCCAGACCAAGAACCACGTTGGGGTCAATCACGCCTTCGGACATTTCGAGGATGGGGATCTGGCGGGGGCTTTCAGCCTCGATCACGGCGCGGGCTTTCGCGAGGCCGTCGGGGCCTGCGAGGTCGGCCTTGGACATCAGGATAATATCGGCGCAGCTGATCTGATCCTCAAAGACTTCGGACAGGGGCGTGTCGTGGTCAAGGCTCTCGTCCGCTTTGCGCTGCTCGTCCACCGCGTGGACATCGGAGGCGAAGGTGCCTGCCGCAACCGCTTCGGCATCTGCAAGGGCAATCACACCGTCCACGGTGATTTTTGACCGGATCGCGGGCCAGTCAAACGCCTTGAGCAAGGGTTTCGGCAGGGCCAGACCGGAGGTTTCGATCAGGATGTGGTCGGGACGCTCAGGCAGGGCCATCAGCGCCTCGATCGTCGGAATAAAATCATCGGCGACGGTGCAGCAGATGCAGCCATTCGCCAGCTCGACGATATTTTCGACAGGGCAATCGGGGATCGCGCAAGAGCGCAGGATGTCACCATCTACGCCCACGGTGCCGAACTCGTTCACCAGCACGGCCAATCGGCGGCCGTTTGCGTTGGTCATCAGGTGGCGGATCAGCGTGGTCTTACCCGCGCCAAGAAAGCCGGTGATCACAGTTACGGGGATTTTCGACAGGTCGCTCATGGGGCAGCCTCCAATGGCAGGGTTAGGGCAGGAACGCGGGCAACGGATTGCTTGCGGAAAATTACAGGGCGCTCGCGCCACGGCACGATGCCATCCTCGGACGCCGCATAAAGGGCGGCCCCTTCAAGGATGTCAGGCGCGTTGTCTTCGGTCATCTGGCCGTAGACATAGGTCCATTTGCCCGGCTGCGACAGGGCCACGGCAGCCCCCGTTTTGCAGGCAGACAAACAGGCCACGCCGACGATCTGCACGCCGTCGGGCGCAGGTGCGGACGTCAGCGCACGGTGCAGCCGCGCACCGGGGCGCTGGCTGTCGTCCTCATGGACTTCGCCCACCTTGCAGGTGGTGCAAACATAAAGCGTCGCTGTCATGGCATCCTCATCAAGTTAGCGGGTTATAGCGTGGTTACATACGGGTACAAAGTGGGGCGGTCAGTCAACGATGACTGTGGTCGTCGCCGCGATCGGCGTGCCACCAGCCGAAAGCGGGCGGTGGTCGTTTGTGTTCAGCGTGACGGTGATCTCAACCTCGCCCTTGGGCAGCGCATCAAGGTGCATCCACGCGCCATACAGGCGGCCCAGCTTTTCGCCGTTGATGTAGACATGTGCGTGACCTTCGCCCGCCACATGGCCGAGGCTGGCGTTGGTGGGCGAAAAGGTGAACCCGTCGGTCATCACGTGCAGGTTATACCCCGCCATCGGGTCCGCCGTCACCGCAACATCAAGGGTGGGCGCTGTGGCGGCGTCCACCTCGAACGGAGTGTTGTGCATCATCGCGTGGTCCAGGCCGCCATGATCCTCGCCCATATGGTGGGCGGGGTCACTGTGGTCATGGCCGTCAAAGGTAATCCCGTTGGCCGCTGCAACAACAAAGCCGCCCGCCGCGCCAAAGGTCAGACCGATCACAAACAGCATTAAGGTGCGCATATCCTAATCTGCCCTGCGTTGCTCTTTATCGAGGAAGTAGGCCGCAAAGCAGCCCAGCATAACCCACGCCGCCAGCCCGACGCCAAAGGCGCGTGCGGCAAACAGGGCCGCGATTTCGGTCGGGACGGGCCCTGTGAAGGTATCGGGTTCGGGCGCGCCGATGATGTGTGGTGCGGCCAACAGGATCACAGCCACACCCCACATGGCCCAGTTGCGGCCAAAGGCCAGCAGCCACATGGCAATACCCGCCGCAACAACCGTGGCGTACCACCAGATCTGACGCTCTGCTACATCGGCGGCGGCGACACCGGGCACTTCGGGCGCCAGCGAAAAGCCCGGCGCGAGGTGCGCCGCGACAAATCCCGCGACACCCCAGATGATGCCTGTGCGTGCGTCTACATCCGCGCCGCGCTCTTCGGCCAGCAACATGAGCGCGACCAACATCATGGCGTAGCCGGTATAGGTAAGCATGGTGAAAACGATGCTCAGCAAATCGCGCACGGGGTCAAAGCCAGGCAGCTCGGGCTGCGCACTAACAACAGCACCCCCAAGATGCACCAGATCACCGCCCTCATAGAGTTCGGCGTGCAGCAACACGGGCTGAACAAATACAAGCTGCAGCAGACCAGCAATCAAGCCAGCCGCAGCACCAGCGAACAACGCGCTGGTCAACAATTTAGAAAGCATGACCTAGTGGCAGGGAAAGCCGGTCGCGTGACGCATGTCGTGTGCGGCGTCGTGCAACGTGTTGGCCTGCAAGTGGCCTGTCATGGTGATGATCGCGGCACCCAGAACCAGAGCGAACAGCGCAGGCAAGGCTGCGGTGCGTTGGGCGGCGACTGCTTTTACGTCGGTCTTCTTCATCTGTCTTCTCTCCTTGTCGTCACACCCGACGACATCATCGGTTTCACTACGCCTGGCAGGTCTCCTGGCTCGCGGGTCGTGGCCTTTGCCTGCCTTCCCAGCCCTTTTGGGGGCAAGTGGCTGTTGGACAAAAGCTCACCGCTTACAGTCGCGGGGGCGGCTTCAGATCAGGGCGGACCCTACTGAATTCCCTTTTTCGGTCCCCAAAAGGACACCAAGCCCTTTCAGATACGCGGATTCCATCGGGCGAAGCAAGGAAATTCACCGCATATGCTCAGGATGCGCACTTCCTTTCTGGTCATTGCGCCGTTCCCGACCCATCATGGCCCAATGAAGACCGATCGCACCTTTACCGCCGTCCTTTTGCTTTTGTGTGCGCTTGTGCTTTTTGATGGCATGGGTCTGATTATCAAACACCTGTCTCCACGCTATAGCGCGGCAGAGCTGGCTGCGTGGCGCAATGCTTTCGGGCTGATACCCTCGCTTGTTGTATTATACGCGTCGCGCGACTGGCGTGAGAACGGGCGGCGGTGGAAAATCAGACAATGGCGGTTGGCGCTGGCGCGGGGGGTGATTCTGACTGTGGCGCAGTTCTCGTTCTACCTGTCGCTAGGGCTGCTGACCTTTGCGACCGCCTCTACCATCACCTATGCCAATTCCCTGTTTGCTGTCGCGCTGGCTGTGCCGCTGCTGGGTGAAAAGGTCGGATGGATCCGATGGAGCGCGGTGGTGATCGGGTTTATTGGCGTGATCTGGATCGTAAAGCCGGGATCGGATGCGTTTTCACCCGCCGCTTTGCTGCCGTTGGGTGCTGCTGCCTGTTATGCGCTGGTAGGGGTCACAATCCGCTTGATGGATGATGATGTGCCTACGCCGCTGATCAATCTTTACTCCAGTGTGACCGCCTTGGTCGGTGCTGTTGTGCTGACGCTTTTCATCGGGGGCTTTTCGCCCCTGTTACACCCCAACGACATCTGGTGGTTCATGGCGATGGGCGGGTTTGGCGGATGCGCCGTCTTGTGCCTGATTATGTCCTACCGCATGGCCGAGCAAAGCAACCTCGCCCCGTTCAACTACTTCGGCATTCCGCTGGCGTTTGTGCTGGGCTGGATGTTCTTTGACGAAGCCCCGTGGAGCGAGCTGTTTCCCGGCGCATTGCTGATCCTTGCCAGCGGGCTGTTGATCGTCTGGCGTGAGCGGATGCTGAAACAGGTCTAGCGTTTCTTGCGGCAGTAAAGCTCTAACCGGTGATGCACGACCTCATAGCCCAGCTCGCGGGCGATCTCGTCCTGCACACGTTCGATTATATCGGACTGGAATTCGATCACCTCGCCTGTGTCCACATCAAGGATGTGATCATGGTGATCCTCATGCGTTGTCTCGAACCGTGCGCCGCCGCCCTCGAAGGCATGGCGATGCACGACGCCTTGTTCCTGCAACACGGACAAGGTGCGGTAAACCGTGGCAAGCGAGACCGAAGGCTCAACCGCGCGGGCGCGGGCGTGCAACTCTACCGCGTCGGGGTGGTCATCCGCATCGGCCAGCACACCCAGCAGCGCAATCCGCTGCCGCGTGACCCTGATCCCCGCTTTTCGCAGCGCGGCTGTCATTTTTTCGGTCTTGTCACTCTCGCCGCTCATGATTTCAGCCCTATATTCGCATCAACCCGCTATCTTTGAGAATCGTTATCATTCTTATTTACAGTTGTGAATGGTTCTCATAAGCATTTCAGGAATTCAGGAGGTTTTGACGCCCATGCTTATACGCTCGCTGCAAACTCTCGCCGTGACTGCGGCGCTGTCGCTGACGGCCACCGCCGCGCTGGCGCAGGACAAGTTCAAGGCCGTGACCACCTTTACCGTCATCGCCGATATGGCGCGCAACGTGGCGGGTGATGTGGCGGTTGTTGAAAGCATCACCAAACCGGGGGCCGAGATTCACGGCTATGCCCCCACGCCCCGCGACATCATCCGCGCCCAAGGGGCCGATCTGGTTTTGTGGAATGGCCTGAATCTTGAGCTGTGGTTCGAGCAGTTCCTTGCCAACCTGCGCGATGTGCCCTCGGCCACGCTGACCGATGGCATTGACCCGATCAGCATTTCAGAGGGGGAGTATGACGGCAAGCCGAACCCCCACGCGTGGATGGGTCTTGATAACGCGCTGATCTACGTCGACAACATCCGCGATGCCTTTATGCAGCATGACCCCGCCAATGCCGACACCTACGCCAACAACGCGGAGCGGTATAAGGGCGAGATTACCGCCGCCATCGCGCCCCTGCGCGACGCCGTGCTGGCTCTGCCAGAGGGCGAGCGTTGGCTGGCCACGTGCGAAGGCGCGTTCAGCTATCTGATCCGCGATTTCGGGATGAAAGAGCTCTACCTCTGGCCGATGAACGCCGACCAACAAGGCACACCACAGCAGGTGCGTAAAGTCATCGACACCGTGCGCGCCAACAACATCCCCGCCGTGTTTTGCGAATCCACCGTCTCCCAAGCGCCCGCCCAGCAGGTGGCACGTGAAACGGGTGCCGACTATGGCGGCGTCCTTTATGTAGACAGCCTGACCGAAGCGGAGGGCGCTGTGCCCACCTACCTTGACCTGCTGCGGGTGACGTCTGAAACCATCGTAGAAGGCTTGACCAAGTGAGCGAAGGCATCCGCGCCCGTGACGTGACCGTCACCTACCGCAACGGCCACACCGCGCTACGCGATGCGACCTTTGATGTGCCGACCGGTACGATCACCGCGCTTGTGGGCGTGAACGGTGCGGGTAAATCGACCCTATTCAAGGCGATTATGGGCTTTGTCCCCGCTGCCAAGGGCGAGATTTCGGTGATGGGGATGCCCGTCTCGGAGGCGCTGAAACAGAATATCGTCGCCTATGTGCCGCAGTCAGAAGAGGTCGATTGGTCCTTCCCCGTGCTGGTCGAGGATGTGGTGATGATGGGCCGCTACGGCCATATGGGGTTCTTCCGCCGCCCCCGCACTGCGGATCATGCTGCCGTCACCGATGCCCTTGCCCGCGTGAACATGAGCGACTTTCGCCACCGCCAGATCGGCGAGTTGTCGGGTGGCCAGCGCAAACGCGTGTTCTTGGCCCGTGCGCTGGCGCAAGAGGGTCAGGTGATCCTGCTGGACGAGCCCTTCACCGGCGTGGATGTCCAGACCGAAGACCAGATCATCGACCTGCTGCGCGAGATGCGCGACGAGGGGCGCGTGATGCTCGTCTCGACCCACAACCTTGGCTCCGTGCCCGAGTTTTGCGACCGCACGGTGTTGGTGAAGGAAACCGTGCTGGCCTACGGCCCGACCGAGACGACATTCACCCACGACAACCTCGAACTCGCCTTTGGCGGTGTGCTGCGCCACTTTGTCTTGGGGGGATCGGACCTGCACGACGATGACGACGCCCGCACCATCCGCGTCATCACCGATGATGAACGCCCCTTTGTTGTCTACCAGGACGAGAGCCGCAAAGAGGAAACGACCGAGTGATGGAGACGCTGCTCCTCCCCTTTTCCTACGGCTATATGTTCAACGCCATGTGGGTGAGCGCACTTGTCGGCGGTGTCTGTGCCTTTCTGTCGGCCTATCTAATGCTCAAGGGTTGGTCGCTGATCGGCGACGCGCTGAGCCATTCGATCGTGCCCGGTGTGGCAGGCGCCTATATGCTGGGGCTACCCTTTGCTTTGGGCGCTTTTGCGGCGGGCGGGCTGGCGGCAGGGGCGATGCTGTTTCTCAACAGCCGCTCAGGGCTGAAGGAAGATACGATCATCGGGCTGATCTTTACCTCCTTCTTCGGGCTGGGGCTTTTTATGGTGTCGTTGTCGCCCACCTCCGTCTCGGTGCAGACAATCACGATGGGCAATATCCTTGCCATCACGCCCTCGGATACAGCGCAACTGGCGATCATCGGGTTTGTCACGCTGGCGATCCTGCTGGCCAAGTGGAAGGATCTGATGGTCACCTTCTTTGATGAAAACCACGCCCGCTCCATCGGGCTGCGGCCTGATCTGCTCAAGGCAGTGTTTTTCATCCTGCTGTCTGCGTCTTGTGTGGCGGCGCTGCAGACTGTCGGCGCGTTCCTTGTGATTGCGATGGTGGTCACGCCGGGGGCCACCGCCTATCTGCTCACCGACCGCTTCCCCCGCTTGCTGCTCGTCAGCGTTGCTATCGGCACGCTCACGTCCTTTGCCGGCGCCTACCTCAGCTTTTTCGTCGATGGTGCCACGGGCGGCATCATCGTCAGCCTGCAAACGCTGATCTTCCTTGCGGCCTTCTTTCTTGCACCCAAACACGGCTACCTCGCTGCCCGCCGCAAAGCCCGCGAGGTGCTGCGCCCATGATCGAGACTTTGCTCCAACCGTTCCAGTTCGTATTTATGCAAAACGCCTTTGTCATGGTGATAATGATCGCTGTGCCGACCAGTTTGCTGTCGTGCTATCTGGTGCTCAAAGGCTGGTCGCTGATGGGCGATGCTATCAGCCACGCCGTGCTGCCGGGTGTAGTCGGAGCCTATGTCCTCGGTATCCCGCTGATCGTCGGAGCCTTCATCGCAGGCATGTTCTGTGCGCTGGCCACAGGATTTTTGTCAGACAACAGCCGCGTGAAACAGGACACGGTGATGGGCATCGTGTTCAGCGGCATGTTCGGTTTTGGCATCGTGATGTACACGAAAATCTCGACCGATATGCACCTTGATCACATCCTCTTTGGCAACATGCTGGGCGTGGGGTCGGCGGACCTGTGGACGGCGGGCCTGATCGCGCTGTTCGTCAGCGTCGCGGTGATTGCCAAGCGCCGCGATCTGATGCTGCACGCATTCGATCCGGTACAGGCTCAAGCGGTGGGCCTGCGCGTCGGTTGGCTGCATTACGGATTGCTTGCGCTGATCTCGCTCACCATCGTGGCGACCCTGTCGGCGGTGGGGATCATCCTGTCCATTGGCCTGCTGATCGCACCGGGGGCGATTGCGTTTCTGCTGACCCAACAGTTTACGCGAATGCTGCCCATTGCCGTTGGCGTGACCATGCTGTCTGGCGTGCTCGGCGTCTACGCCAGCTTCTACCTCGACAGTGCGCCTGCGCCCACGATCATCCTGATCCTCACGCTCATCTTTATCGCCGCCTTCATCCGCGCCAACATGCGCACCCGCCGCGCCGGTGCGAAGAGCGCCTAGAGAAATCGGCGCAGCCTATTTCTAGCGATGAGCCGCGACATCCCGCGCAATCGCGTCCTTATACAGCGCCCTGATCCGCTCGGTTACGGGCGTGCTGCCATCGCCAATCGCCTTGCCGTCAATCTGTGACACCAGCGTTTGCGCCCCGAATGTCCCTGTCAAAAACGCCTCATCCGCGCCAATCGCTTCATAGAGCGAATAGTTCTTTTCGCGCACCACAATCCCGTCCGCCTGCGCCAGATCAATCACTTTCTGCCGCGTCACGCCGTTCATGCAATAATCACCGGTCGAGGTCCAAAGCTCCCCGCGCCGCACGATGAAAAAGTTGCAGGCGTTGGTGGTATTCACAAACCCGTGCGGGTCCAGCATCAGCGCCTCGTCAGCGCCTGCCTGTTCGGCCTGCAAACAGGCGATCACGCAGTTCAGTTTGGAATGGCTGTTGTATTTTGCATCCTGCGCCATGGGCAATCCGCGCACCTGAGGCACCGTGGCAAGGCGGATGCCTTGGGTGCTGAGCGTTTGCACGGGCTTTGAATGCTCCATGATAATCACCAGCGTAGGGCCGCTGCGGGACAGGGATGGATGCTGGAACGGCTTTACCTTCACGCCGCGTGTCAGCATCAGGCGACAATGCACGTCCGTCGTCATGCCGTTCGCCTCGGCAGTGATGCGCAGCGCCTCGGCGATGCCCGCCTTATCCATCCCCACATCCAAAGACACCGCTTTGCACGAGTTGAAAAACCGATCCATATGTTCGTCAAAAAACGCCCAGACGCCATCATACAGACGCATGCCTTCCCACATCCCGTCGCCCAGCAGGAAACCCGAATCGTAGACCGAGACGACAGCCTCTGCCCGCGGCTTCAGCTCCCCGTTCACATAGATCAGGATGTCTTGGTTGCGGGCGTCCTCGTCGGCCTCGTGGGTAGTGGTCATACGATGACCTCTTGCGCGTCCTGATCGCCGACGCCGAAAACGCGCTTGTACCGCTCGATCTCCTCCGCAGGTCCCATCGCCTTTTTGGGATTGTCCGACAGCTTGACGGTGGCCGAGCCATTGGCGCTGACTGCTTTGCAGACAAGGCTGAACGGCGCCAGCGCATCACCAGGCACCAGCCCGCGGAAGTCATTGGTCAGCAGCGTGCCCCACCCGAACGAGATCGCAGTCTTGCCCGCGAACTGCGCGTGCAATTCCTTGATCTTGGCCACGTCCAAACCATCACTAAAAATGACCCGCTTTTTGCGGGGGTCTTCACCGCGCGCTTTCCACCAGTCAATCGCCTGCTGGGCGGCTGTGGCAGGGTCGCCGCTGTCGATGCGGATACCTGTCCAACCCGCCAACCAGTCGGGCGCGTTATCAAGGAACCCCTGACTGCCATAGGTGTCGGGCAGGATGATCCGCAGATTGCCTTCATGCTCTTCATGCCAGTCTTGCAGCACGTCATAAGGCGCCTGGAACAGCGCCTTGTCGTCTTTGGCGAGTGCGGCATAGACCATCGGCAGCTCGTGAGCGTTTGTGCCGATCGCTTCCAGCTCCCGCTTCATCGCGATCTTGCAGTTGGAGGTGCCTGTGAACTTTTTGCCCAAGCCTTCGTTCATCGCCTGCACGCACCAGTCTTGCCACAAAAAGCTGTGGCGGCGGCGGGTGCCGAAATCGGCAATGCTCAGGTCCGGCACATCGCGCAGCGCCTCGACCTTTTCCCACACGCGGGTCATGGCGCGGGCATAAAGCACTTGCAGCTCGAACTTCTCCATCTGGTCCAGCACTGCACGGCTGCGCAGCTCCATCAGGATGGCAAGTGCGGGGATTTCCCACAGCATGACCTCGTGCCATTTGCCTTGAAACGTCAGCTCGTATTGGTCGCCTTTACGCTCCAGATGGTAGGGCGGCAGGCGCAGCCCCTCGAACCACTCCATAAAATCCGAGCGGAACATCTGCCGTTTGCCATAAAACGTATTCCCCCGCAGCCATGTCGATTCGCCGCGTGACAGGCTCAGCGTGCGAACGTGATCCAACTGCTCGCGCAGCTCGCCCTCGTCGATGAGCTTGGCCAAGGGCACGTCCTTGGAGCGGTTGATCAGGCTGAACGTGACCTGCGTGTCGGGCTTGTTGCGAAAGATCGACTGACACATCAGCAGCTTGTAGAAATCCGTGTCGATGAGCGACCGCACAATCGGGTCGATCTTCCATTTGTGGTTCCAGACGCGTGTGGCAATATCAACCATTGTGTGTTCCTTGAAGTATCAGCGCATCAAGCGCGCCAGCATTTGACAGTCTTGTTTAGGCCAGTGTGACCCCGGCGCCGCGCATCGCGCTTGTTGCTTCGTCCAGCGATCCGTTTAGATCAATGGCGCGACACAGATCGGTGCGCACCTGCGCCCTGAACCCCAGTTGTGCTGCATCCACCGCCGAATAGTTTACACAGAAATCCAGCGCGAGCCCTACCAGCGTGACCTCGTTTATCCCCCGCGTGCGCAGGTAGCCTTCCAATCCCGTCGGGGTTTTGTGGTCATTCTCGAAGAAGGCGGAATAGCTGTCGATCTCGGGGTTATAGCCTTTGCGGATGATCATATCGGCCCGCGCCGTGTCCAGCGCGGGGTGAAAGGCCGCACCCGCACTGCCGATGATGCAGTGGTCGGGCCACAGAACCTGTGGACCATAGGGCATTTCGGTCAGGTCATAGGGGGCCGCACCCGCATGGGCGGAGGCGAAGGATGAATGGCCTGCCGGATGCCAGTCCTGCGTGAGAATCACAGCATCGAAACTCGCCATTGCGGCATTGATGCCCGCCACAATCTCGTCTCCGCCGGCCACTGCCAGCGCACCACCGGGGCAAAAATCATTCTGGACGTCGATCACAAGAAGCGCATGCATGGCGGGTCCTTTGGTGTTTGGTTAACCTTGTTTCACAGGTTTTACCCCACGCAGCCCTTGCACAACAGCCCTTGTGCGTCCTATTTCCGCTGGCATGTATACTATTGCCGCCCTGTACCACTTTGCCCGCTTTGAGGATCCTGCCGCGTTGAAACCCGCGCTGCTGGCGCTGTGTACGCAGCACGAAGTAGCAGGCACCCTGCTGTTGGCCCATGAAGGCGTGAACGGCACCATCGCTGGCCCGTCAGCCGCAGCCATCGAGGCCGTGCTGACTCACCTGCGCGCCCTGCCCGGTTGTGCGCAGCTTGAGCACAAGATCAGCCATGCCGAAACACCGCCCTTCGGCCGCATGAAGGTCAAAATCAAGCGCGAGATCGTGACCATGGGCCAGCCCGATGTGGACCCGCGGGCCCGCACAGGCCATTATGTCGAGGCGTCCGAGTGGAACGACCTGATCGCCCGTGACGATGTCGCGGTGATCGACACGCGCAACGACTACGAAGTGGCGATTGGCACCTTCGAGGGCGCGATTGATCCCGACACCGCCAGCTTTGGCGAATTCCCCGCATGGTGGGAGGCGAACAAGCACCGCTTTCACAACAAGAAGGTCGCGATGTTCTGCACAGGCGGCATCCGCTGTGAGAAATCCACTAACTACCTGCTCGGCCAAGGGGTCGAAGATGTCTACCACCTCAAAGGAGGCATCCTGAAATACCTCGAAGAGGTGCCCCAGCAGGAAAGCACATGGAACGGCGCGTGCTTTGTCTTTGACAACCGCGTCAGCGTCGAACACGGCCTCAAGCCCGGCCCGCATCTCTTGTGCCACGGGTGCCGCCGTCCCATCCTGCCCGCCGATACCGAGCGTGCGGGATATGAGGCAGGCGTCAGCTGTCATCACTGCGTGAACGAGACGACGGAAGACGACAAAAACCGCTTTCGCGAGCGGCAAAAACAGATCGCACTGGCCAAACGCCGCCGCTGGTAGCACCTTTACCATCCGCTAACCATTGGCTGTGCCGTTAGCAGTTTCATAAGACCTCTTCCGCTATTTCTGGTGTCGGGTGAAAAAGAGGTGGTGGATATGGACGCGCAAGGAAATCTCGCGCCAGTCATCATTAAACGTAAAAAGGTCGTTCAAGGCGGCGGGCACCATGGTGGAGCCTGGAAAGTCGCATATGCGGATTTCGTGACCGCGATGATGGCGTTTTTTATGTTGATGTGGCTGCTGAATGCGACAACAGAACAACAACGAAAGGGGCTGGCGGATTACTTTTCGCCAACCATTCCGATCACACGGGTTTCGGGTGGCGGGAACGGATCATTCGGCGGTGAAAGCATCTTTTCCGAGATGGCGCAGGCGCAGGACGGGACGGGGGCATCGGCAAGCCGCCCCACGCTGGACAATAAGGCACGCGGGATCACCGGCAGTGATGCATCCACCGAAGAGACGGCAGCCCAGAACGCGGCGTTCGAAAGCCTTGACGAGATGTTGCAGGGGTTCGGCGGCGAATCGACCGTCATGGAAAACCTGCTGGAGCATATCAACACGCGTATCACAGACGAAGGTCTGGTGATCGAGCTGTACTCCCGCGACACGCAGCAAATCTTTGACAAAAGCACTGCCGCGCCCACGCAATTACTTGAGGATCTTACGGATCTGATCGTGGAAATCTCGAAGACGGTCACCAACAAGATCGCCATCGGCGGGCATGTACATGCGCAACCTTTGGTGGTGCGCGAAAACTCGGTCTGGGCCTTGTCACAGGCACGTGCCACGCAGATGCGGTTAATGATGGAAAGCCGTGGCATCACGGATGACCGCATCCAACGGGTCACAGGCCACGCCGACCGTGAACTGGTCGTGCGCGATCCTATGGCCCTGCGCAATGACAGGCTTGAAATCGTCTTGCTGCGCTCGGACAGGTAGGCCGCCTATAGGGGTATCCATTTAAGTAGGACGTATTTTATCTGTTAGCCCGGCATTAAATCGTGTCGGGCTATGCCATGTCACGGAACGTAAAACGGCAGAGCAGAAAGGCGTGTCTTATGACAATCTCATCTTCATTGAACGCAGGTGTGGCGGGGCTTCAGGCGAACGCAACACGATTGGCAAGTATCTCCGACAACATCGCGAACTCCTCGACCTACGGGTATCGGCGTGTTCAGACAGATTTCGAATCTGTCGTCATTTCCGGAAACGGCGTGAACTATACCGCAGGCGGCGTGCGGGCGACGACTCAGCGGATGGTCGATCAATCCGGCTCCCTTGTCACAACATCCAATGCCACCGACCTTGCCGTGCGCGGCAACGGTTTTCTTCCCGTGGCCCAGCGCGTTGATCTAAACGTAAACGAGAACGATACACAGATGTTGCTGACCTCGACGGGGTCATTCTCGACCGATCATGAGGGGTTTTTGACGACGGAAACAGGTCTGGTTCTGCTGGGCTGGCCTGCAAACCCTGATGGCAGCATACCATTGAATTCACGGGATATGGATGATGGCCTGCAACCCATCCAGATCAACGTAAACCAGCTGACCGGTGAGCCGACAACGCGGATGACTCTTGGGGTGAACCTGCCTGCAACAGGCACGATCGCGGGTGCGCCGGGCGATGCGCAGGAACTTGCGGTTGAGTATTTCGGAAATCTGGGCATCTCTGAAAGCATTGCTGTTACATTCACCCCAACGGTTCCGGCCACTGGCTCCTCTAACGAATGGACCATGACCCTGATCGATTCGACCGATCCCGGCGTTGTGATCGGTGAGTATGTTCTGACATTTGATGACGCGCGGAATGCGGGCGGTACGCTGTCCAATGTCACCACTGTCTCGGGTGGTGCGTATGATCCCGCCACAGGTGATCTGATCGTGCAGGTTGCTGGCGGACCGATCGAAGTCCAGATTGGTGCGATTGGTCAAAGCGATGCGATGACCCAGCTGGCGGATACTTTTGCGCCAGTGTCGATCACCAAAGACGGGTTTTCAGTCGGCAACATGACAACTGTTAATGTGGACGGAAACGGCTTTGTCCATGCCACATTCGACACAGGCGTCACGCGCACAATCTATCAGGTGCCGCTGGTGGTTCTGCCCAATCCCAACGGCATGATCTCGATTGATTCGCAAACCTATGCGCCCTCTGTCGACAGTGGCTCGTTCTTTTTGTGGGACGCGGGGGATGGCCCAACAGGTGACATCGTCGGCTTCGCCCGCGAAGAATCCAGTACAGATGTCGCGCATGAACTGACATCTATGATCCAAACGCAGCGGGCCTATTCGTCCAATGCAAAGGTCATCCAGACGGTAGACGAAATGTTGCAGGAAACGACCAACATCAAACGTTAATCTGATCCAAGCGTGAGAGGGGGCGCAGGCTCCCTCTCGCATTGACCCAAGGGGAACACCATGTCCATTTCCGGAGCTATGAACGCCGCCCTGTCGGGGCTACGCGCCGCCGCCCGCGGTTCCGAACTTGTCTCGAACAACATCTCGAACGCGCTGACCGAAACCTATGGCCGCCGAAGCCTCAGCCTTTCAGCGCTAAGCTATGGCGGGACGGGTGGCGTGCGGATCGACGGGATCACCCGTCAGATGAACGAGGGCATCGTGGCGGACCGCCGGATGGCAAATTCCGCACAGCAAAACACCCAAGTGGCGATGGATTTCTTCATAAGTCTTGAGGACACGATCGGCCTTGCAGGGGATGCGCAAGGCATCGGTGGCCGTCTTGCCGCGTTCGAGCAAAGCCTGATTACCGCAGGCAGTAGGCCCGATTCAGTCGAACGGCTCTCGAATGCGGTGAATGATGCAGGCCGCCTGGCCGAAGGGCTCAGCTATGCGTCAGAACAGGTGCAAGCCATGCGCACCACCGCTGATACGCAAATCTCGCGGGATGTCGAAAGCCTGAATGTCGCGTTGCAGCAGCTTGAAAAAATGAACACCGAAATCGCCGCCTCACTCTCCCGCAACGGGAGCAGCAACGGATTGATGGATCAGCGGCAGGCAGTTCTGGACGATATCGGGGCGATTGTTCCGATCAATGTCGTACCGCGTGAAAACGGGGCCATTGCGATCTACAGCGAAGGGGGCGCGATCTTGCTTGATAGCACCGCCGCTGAAATCGGATTTACCCGTCAGAATGTTGTGACCGAATTTCAAACCTTTGATGCGGGCACCTTGTCGGGCCTCACCCTGAACGGTCAGGACATCCGCACCAGTGCTTTGGGCGGCGGCAGCCTCGGGGCGCAATTCGATGTGCGTGACACCTATGGCGTCGAGGCGCAAAGCCAGCTTGACGCCTTGGCCCGCGATCTGGTGGAGCGGTTTGACGATCCCGCGCTGGACACGACCCGCGCCCCCGGCGATCCGGGATTGTTCACCGATAGCGGCGCGGCCTTCGATCCGCTGAACGAAGTTGGGCTCAGCCGCCGCCTTGTGCTAAACGCAGCGGTCGATCCCGATGCAGGTGGTGAAGTAACACGCCTGCGCGACGGGTTGGGCGCGGTGGTGATCGGCCCTGCGGGCGACGCCACGCTTCTGGGCGATCTGCGCGACGCGCTTGAGGTCGGGCGCGTGCCGTCCTCCGGCAACTTTGGAACGGGCGCACAAACGCTGGCTGGGTTGATTACGTCTTTCAACGGCTCGCTTGCCTCGACCCGCAGCGCGGTGGAGCAGGATTTGTCGTTCACCTCGACCCGCCTTGCGGAACTGACCCAGCAACAACTGGCCGACGGTGTCGACACCGATCAAGAACTGCAAAACCTGCTGATACTTGAACAAGCCTATGCCGCGAATGCCCGCGTCATTCAGGCCGCCGACGAAATGATCGAAACAATCACGAGGTTGTAGTTATGAATTTTGGTTCCCTAAGCGATCTGTCACGGTCCTATTCGATGCAATCGCGCAATGCGTCACTCAAGGCCGACATTCAGCGCCTCACGGTCGAGCTGGCCTCGGGGCAGACAGAGAACGTGCGCGATGCGGTTGGCAACAACTCATCCTACATCAGCGATCTTGAGCGGAGCCTGACCAAGCTGGACGGCTACGAGCTTGCGACATTGGAAACCCGTCAGTTTGCCACCAGTGCGCAGACGGCCCTGTCGTTTATCAGTGACCTGAACATCGGCTTCAGCAGCACCATGCTGGGCACCACGAACAGCGCGCTTGGTGAAACAACCGACGCTGCTGTAAATCAGGCGCAGACGTCGCTGGATGACGTTATCGGCGCGCTGAACACAGATGTCGCGGGGCGGCGTCTGTTTTCGGGTGTTGCCACGGATACAGCGCCCATTGCATCCTCCGACGATCTGCTTGCCGGATTGCGGGCCGCCATGACGGGCGCTGGCACCGTTGATGATATGTTGGCTGCCGCGGATGCGTGGTTTGCCGATCCTGCGGGATTCGGCACAACCGGCTACCTTGGCTCTGACACGTCGATGGCACCCGTAGCCTTATCGGACGAGGACAGCGCCGCCTTTACCCTGCGTGCGGATGAACCGGCCTTGCGCGATGTCTTGCGCAATATGGCAGTGGCTGCATTGACCACCGACCCCGCCTTGGCCCTGACCGAAGCCCAGCAATCCGAACTGCTGCAAAAAACCTCGGATGACGTCCTCAGCAGCACCGAGGCGCTGATCGGTTTGCAGACCGAAACGGGCTTTCTTGAGGCCAAGCTGGAAACCACAACTGTCCGCCAAG
Source organism: Sulfitobacter aquimarinus (assembly GCF_040149565.1). Lineage (NCBI taxonomy): Bacteria > Pseudomonadati > Pseudomonadota > Alphaproteobacteria > Rhodobacterales > Roseobacteraceae > Sulfitobacter > Sulfitobacter aquimarinus. The sequence continues at coordinate 267,503 of NZ_JBEFLO010000003.1, read as the reverse complement.
GGGCGGAGCGAGCATCGCTGGAGATCGCACGCAGTGATCTGCTGTCTGTCGACCCCTACAAAGCCGCCACAGAACTGGAGCAAGTCCAATTTCAATTGCAAAGCCTCTATGCCATCACATCCCGCATGCAATCGCTGTCGCTTGTGAATTACCTGTGAGGGTGCTGGCACGCCTTTTGGCCTGTTTGGGCCTGCTGCTGGCACTGGCCGCCCCTGCGGATGCCACCCCCGTCCGGATCAAGGATCTGGTGGATTTCGACGGTGTGCGCGGGAATGATCTGGTGGGCTATGGCCTTGTTGTGGGGTTGGACGGCTCTGGCGACGGGCTGCGCAACGCGCCCTTCACCGAAGACATTATGACCAATATTCTGGAACGCCTTGGCGTCAACGTGACGGGCGAACAGTTTCGCCCGAAAAACGTGGCGGCCGTTCTGGTCACGGCGACCCTGCCGCCCTTTGCGCGGGCAGGCGGCCAGATAGACGTGACTGTCTCGGCCATTGGGGACGCCAAAAGCCTCCTGGGCGGGACGTTGATCATGACCCCCATGAACGCCGCTGACGGCGAGATTTACGCAGTGGCCCAAGGCACGATCATCGCAGGCGGTGCGACCGCTGGTGGCGACGGGGGCCAAGTCACCCAAGGCGTACCAACATCCGGCACTATCCCCTCAGGGGCGCGGGTCGAACAGGAAATCGCGTTCCAGCTCAGCTCGCTCAGTGATTTGCGGCTGGCCCTGCGGGAGGCCGATTTCACAACGGCGGGGCGGATCGAACAGGCGATCAACCGCGACTTTGGCCGCAGCGTTGCAGTGATGCTGGACAGTGGCACGGTTATTCTGGATGTGCCTGCAACGCGCATGCGCTCGGTCGCGCATGCCTTGGGGAGAATCGAAAACATCGAGGTAGAGCCGGAGCGCAAAGCGCGGGTTGTCGTCGATCAACGCTCTGGCACCATCGTGATGGGCGAAGATGTGCGCATTTCCCGTGTGGCCGTTAGCCAAGGCAACCTGACCTTGCGCATTCAGGAAGAGCCGCTGGTCGCGCAGCCCAATCCCTTTGCGCCGGGGGAGACCGTTGTGGTCCCCCGCACCCGCGCCGCGATTGAGGAAGAGCCCGGCATCGGCCTTGCCGAGATCCCGTCAGGTGCGTCACTCTCCGAAGTCATCGCAGGGCTTAATGCGCTGGGTGTCTCACCGCGTGACATGATCGACATCCTCAAAAGCATCAAAGCCGCCGGCGCGCTGCATGCAGAGTTTATCGTCCGCTAGAACAGCTTGATCTCTTTGTGAAACAGCGCGGTCAGTCCAGGCCAAACGCCGCATTGGGTCAACAACAACGCACAAAGGGCGGCCTGCGTAAGCTGGGCCGCCGCCAGCGTTTGCGCCACGACGACAGCGTTTGTGTTGTCCAGAACGACGACGCCGCCTATGAACATCGTCGCTGTCATCCCCTGCAACACAACATAGAACGCGCCCCGATCAACCGCATGCATCAATAACGCGGTCGCGCCAAACAGCACCGGCGCTGCCTGCCCGACGACCAGCCATATTACGATCTCGTCGAAGGCATGGTTCAACCCGCCCAGCGCACCGGCAATGAACGGCGCGCACCCCAGCACCAGCAGTGAAACCGCGCCGCAAACCATAAGATACCCAAGGTTGACCCGCGCTGCGGCCGCTTGAAACGGCGCCTGCTTTGGCATCTGAAATAGAACTGCCAATTGCGGCCCAGCCTTGCGGGCCAAGCCGCCCAGCGCAAGGGGAACACACATGCTTGCGATGCGGGCCACCAAATAGGCAACCAGCAACGTCACCTCGAACAGGAAGGGTGCGATCAGCAGATCAGCATAGCGCGACAGCAGGCGGAAAGGAATCGCCATGCCTTCACGAATTTCATTGACTGCAAGCCTGATCTGCTGGCCCATTCACCCACTCCATTATCAATGCCACCCCTGACATCAAGCATCAGACATAGGTATTGGACGTGGGCAAAACCTTAACGCCCCCTAACTGAATAGGGCGCATTAAGCCTTTGTTAGAGACTGATCTGTCTAAAAATAGCTACGCACAAGGCTGCCAGCAATCAACGCCCAGCCATCCGCGACCACAAAGAAGGCCAGTTTGAACGGCATCGAGACCACAGCAGGCGGAACCATCATCATGCCCATAGACATCAGGATTGCCGCAACGACCAGATCAATGATGAGGAACGGCAGATAGATCAAAAAACCGATCTGGAAGGCGCGTGAAATCTCGGACAGCATAAAGCTGGGAACCAGCACCGACAGGGGTGCATCTGCGGTCGGAGTTGCCGCGATGGTTTCGGGGCGCAGCTCTGCCAGGGCAAAGAACGTGTCGGGGTCCAACCGCGCCGCCATAAACCCGCGAAACGGCTCTAGGGTGAGGGTAAACGCGGCCTCTATCCCGATCTCTTCGCGTGACAGCGGCCCCAACCCATTGGTCCACGCCGCGGTAAAGACCGGCTCCATAATGAAGTAGGTGAGAAACAGCGCAAGGCTGACTATCAGCATGTTGGGCGGTGATTGCTGCAACCCGATGGCCTGCCGCAGGATCGACAACACCGTCACCAGAAACGGGAAACAGGTGACCATAATCGCCAGCCCGGGTGCGAGGCTCAGCACGGTGATCAGCGCGAACAGCTGGATCGTGCGCGCCGAGATCGACCCGTCATCCCCCAGCGAGAATGTCACATCCTGCGCAACCGCTGTCTGCGGCACAAACAAGGCCACAGCAGCAAGAAGCAAGAACCACAGGTAGCGCTGCATCAAAGACCCTGCTGCATGTCGACCACTTCGGTCAGACGCACCAACAGCTGGCCACTGGCATCGCCTTCGGCCTCCTCCAACGTGCCGCGTGCAATCAGCTTTTCCCCGACATAAAGCTCAACAGGATCATCAACACGGCGGTCCAGCGTGAGCACGGCGTTTTCACCCAACATCACCAGATCACGCACCAGCGGGCGGGCTTTGCCCACGCAAACGGTGACCTCGATCGGAACGGAGGTGAACGGGTTGGACGTGTCGGTTGCAAGGGTGGTTTGATCAGGCATCGGGACGCTCCGTTTGGCTGTGGAAATTAAAAGCTGCCATTGCGGTCTTTATCTCGAGGCAGACAGCATCCAGATTGATCTCCCGCTCGACCATCTCGAGAGAGACAAACAACTGATTGGGGCTGAGCGTCGGGTCAGACGTCAGCACAACGGGTAGTTTCAGGTCTGCCTCTTCCAGCAGATCCTCGAACATCGGCTCGTTGGCCTCGGACACCTTGAGCTGGATTTCAGCGTTGGTTTGTGTCGCTGCCAATTCGACCAATTGTTCAATCACATGGGCGCGCAAGGCGGCGCTGGCGGTTTGCGGCAGCAACGAATCCATCAGGCTACCGAACAGAGGTTTCAGACCACGGTTCAAACGCGACAACGCCTCTTCATAGGTAAAGGACAGATCGCGCAACGTGTGCAGCATCTCCTCGCCCATGTTCTTTTGTTCGGATGCGTGATTCTTTTCCGCATCGGTCCAACCAGCCTGATACCCTTCCTCAAAGGCCTGAAGCTTTTGGTCCTCTACGCGGTCGACGGGAACCGGCTCTGCCGGTTCGCCACCCGCGCCAAAGGGACTGAAGTCTGCATATCTGTGCGCGATAGAGGTCATACTTTCTCCCCCTTATCCTCAAGCCAGCCGCGTAGGATTTCGACTGTCTCATCCTGGCGTTCGCCGATCATATTGCGAAGCCGGTCAACAGGATCATCCCCGCCCATGCCGAATCCGTCAGCCATGGCCATGCCACCCGCACTAAAGTCCGCAAGATCGACACCGCCCCCCATGTCGCCCGTGCCCATCATGGCAGGCAGATCGCCCCCGCCATCGCTGAGCTCTCCGGTCAGCGCACCTGCGGCAGGACCAGCCGGTACATCAGCAGGTGCAGGCGGCAAGGCAGGCACCTCATCAGCCGGGCGGGTCAAAACCGGACGGATAACAAACAAACCAAGGATCAGGGTCACAATTGCCAGCACCATCATCTGAAGCGCCGACAGCAGATCGAGATCAAATTGATCCATGAGAGAGACGCTCGCCGCGGTGCCAGATGGTGACACCGATTGCAGCGCCATAGACTTCAGCGTGATGATGTCCCCCCGATCCGCGTTGAAACCAACGGCAGAAGAGACAAGCTCACGCAGGGCCTCCATCTCGGCGGGGTCACGGGGGGCTGAGACCTGCTCGCCCGCGTCGTTGATGGTGACTGCCTCATTCACCAAGACAGCAACCGACAACCGCTTTACGGCACCCGGTGCGCGGATAATTTCACGTTCGGTTTCCGAGACTTCATAGTTGATACGCTCGCGCGTTTCGCTGTTCTGGGACGAGGACGAATCGCCGCCGCCCTCCCCTTCTTGGTCAGGTAGGTTGCTGGCCACGGTCACGTCACCGCCACCTGTCCCCTCGGCGGTGTTTGTACGTTCTTCGGTATCGCTGCTGATCGCCACACGCCCTTCGGGATCAAAGCTGCGTTCGCGAATCGCTTCGCTTTCGGTCACGGTATCGACGCTGACCTCGACCACGGCATTGCCGAAACCAACACGGGCCTCCAGCAGGCGTTGCACACGCTCGCGCAGCACTTTGGCTTTGTCATCCCCCCCGACAGAGGGCGCTGATTCTTCGGTCGCACCGATCAAGGCGCCATTGGCATCAATCACCGCGACATCTTCGGGTGCCAGCCCCGCCACAGCGGAAGCAACAAGAAACCTGACGGCTTTGCCCTGCGCCGGTGAAATCGTGCCGCCATTCGCAGTGAGCGAGACCGACGCCTTTGGCGTCACGCCGCGTTGAAACGGGTTAGAGCCGGTGCTGGCGATATGCACCCGCGCCATGGCAATCGCGGGATTCGCAACAATCGTGCGGGCCAGCTCTCCTTCTTTGGCGCGCCAGTAGGCGGCATCAAACATCTGGCTGGTGGTGCCGAATCCCGTAAGCTGATCCAGCAGTTCGTACCCGCGATTTCCGTTGGCGGGCAGGCCTTCGCTGGCAAGGGTCAGGCGCAATTGGTCGCGCTGCTTGCTGTCTACAAAGATGGACCCGCCGCGCACGTCAAACGCCACGCCGCGTTGCTCCAGCGAACGCACGACATCGCCCGCCGCACCACTTTCCAGCCCCGCATACAGCAGGGTCATGCTGGGCGCTGTGGTCATCCGCGCCATGGCGAGAATCGCAAAAAACATCGCGCCTGTCGCTGCGATTACAATTAGTTGACGCTTGATCCCAAGCTTCATCCAGACATTCAGGTACTGCTGCACAATCGCCTCCGTCACACCGGACGTTCTGCCCGGCTCTGGAAAACAGAAATGACCCATCTGGCTTAACAACCCGTTAGTGCAATCGCGTCTATATCGGTTGTCAGTGAAAAGGATGGAGCACCCATGTCCGAAGAAGAAACAGACCCAGAGGGCGATCCGCCCAAAAAGTCGAAAATGCCTATGATCATTGGCCTTGTACTGGCTCTTGCCGGGGGCGGGGGCGGGTTTTACGCCACATGGTCGGGTATGATTCTTGGCGGTGATCACACGGCAGAAGCCGAGGAAGAGCACGAAGAGACGATCGATCCATTTGCCGACATCGCCTTTGTCGAAGTCGACCCGATGATTATTTCCGTCAAGGCGCAGCCCAACCAGCGGCTGTTGCGGTTTCGTGCGCAGCTTGAAGTGCCCAAAAGCCACGCCGAGGACGTGACCAAGCTGTTGCCCCGCGTAGTGGACGTGCTGAACAGCTATTTGCGCGCCCTCGAATTGGCGGATCTGGAAGATCACGCAGCACTAACACGGTTGCGGGCGCAAATGCTGCGCCGCGTACAGGTCGTCACTGGAAAAGATCGGGTCAATGACTTTCTGATCATGGAATTTGTCCTCACTTGAAGGGAGCACATTATGGATTTTATTGCAGATATTCTGTTGGCCGCAGGCGCTATTGGCGCGGGGGTCTATTGCTTTGTTCTGGGGCGCAGACTCAACCGGTTCAATGACCTTGAAAAAGGTGTAGGCGGCGCTGTTGCCGTCCTGTCGGCGCAGGTCGATGACCTGAGCAAGACATTGACCGCCGCGCAGCAAACCGCGACCAAATCGGCGGAAACACTCACCAATCTGACGGGCCGCGCCGAGGATATGTCGCGGCGGCTGGAGCTTCAGATGGCGTCGCTACACGATATTCCGGCACAGCCCGATGCGGCCCCGGTGGCCGAGGCGCCCGCCGCACCACAACCCGCGCCACCCCCGCCGGCGACACCTGCGGCCCCTTCGGCGCCAATGTTCGCCCGCCGTGCGCAAACTGACACGACAGGAGATGCGGCATGAAACTGCCATCACTACGCGGCATCGTAGCGCCATCGGGGCGCGGCTCTGTTGTCATCATCGCGGCTTTGCTTTTGGGGTCCGCGAGCATCCGGTTGGTCACCAGTGCCGGCAGCGTGCTGGCCGAAGACAGCCAGCAGCCCGCACACACCGCAGCCATGGACAAAGACGATATGACCCAACAGGCCGCGCCTGCATCCATGATCGCACCCTCCAACCGCGACGAAATCTCGAGCCTGATCAGCGCTCTGACAGAACGCGAGGCACAAGTCGCCAAACGGGAAAAGCAATTGGAAATGCGGATGCGTGCGCTCGCTGTAGCGGATGCAGAAATCCAGAAACGGCTCGAATCGCTTACCGAAACGGAAAGCGCGCTGCGCGCCACGCTGTCACTGGCCGATGAGGCGTCTGAAAAAGACATCCTGCGCCTGACGACTGTCTACGAGAATATGAAACCGAAAGAGGCCGCGATCCTGTTCGAGGAGATGGAGCCCAACTTTGCCGCTGGTTTTCTGGGCCGGATGCGTCCTGATGCAGCCGCAGACATCATGGCGGGTCTGACACCGCAGGTCGCCTATTCCATCAGCGTCATTCTGGCAGGCCGCAATGCGACCGTTCCAAAAACATGAGCGAGCGCAGAGGCTTCATTAACCCCCGCATGAGAGACTGCACTAAAGAGGTAATTGGGGACTGATATGTTCGGCATCATTGGCATCATCACTATTTTCGTCATGGTCTTCGGCGGCTACCTGCTTGCTGGTGGCAAGTTCGGGATCATCATCAAGGCACTTCCATTCGAGATGATGATGATCTGTGGCGCGGCTTTGGGCGCGTTTTTCATTAGCAACGATGGCCCCGCGGTCAAACACACGCTCAAAGACGTGGGCAAAGTGTTCAAAGGCCCCAAGTGGAAGCATCAGGACTATCAGGATCTGCTGTGCCTGCTGTTCGAGCTGATTCGCCTTGCCCGTCAGAATCCCGTCTCTGTTGAAGAGCATATCGAGGGGCCGGAAGAGTCCGAGATATTCTCACGCTACCCGAAAATCCTCAAAGACAAGGAGGCTGTCGCGTTGATCTGTGACACGATGCGCTCCGCCTCGATGAACTATGACGACCCCAATCAGGTCGAAGAAGTTCTGGACAAGCGGATGGATGCGAACCACGAACACGCCATGCACTCCAGCCATGCGTTGCAGGTGATCGCGGATGGCTTGCCCGCGCTGGGCATCGTTGCTGCGGTGTTGGGCGTAATCAAAACCATGGCCTCGATCGACCAGCCGCCCGAGGTATTGGGCAAGCTGATCGGCGGCGCCCTTGTGGGGACGTTTTTGGGCGTGTTTCTGGCCTACGGCTTTGTCGGACCCTTTGCCACAAAGGTGGGCGAAGTGACCAAGGATGAGGCGCATTTTTACCGTCTGATTCGCGAAGTTCTTGTGGCGAACCTGCATAACCACGCAACAAACATCTGCATCGAAGTAGGTCGGCAGAACACGCCATCCCATTGCCGCCCCAGTTATAGCGAGCTTGAAGAAGCGCTCAAATCGCTCAAGCAGATCGCCGCATGAGGAACATCTGGGCTATTTCTATCGTGCTGGCACTGACGGCGGGAACAGCGCAGGCGCAACAGCTTGCTGTTCGGTCCGGTGACCACCCGACCTTCAGCAGGCTGACACTGCCGCTGCCGCAAGGGCAGCAATGGCGCGCCACGCGCACGGCTGCGGGTATCGACATTACGCTGCCTGGTTTTTCGCGCGGCTTCGACCTGACAGACGTATTTTTACGCATGAAAAAGTCGCGGGTCGGGGCGATTGAAACAAGCAGTGACACGCTGACGCTAAAGGTTGTCTGTGAATGTGACGCGACCGCCTTTGTAAACGGTCCGCTCTTGGTGGTTGATATCGCGGATAACGGCACACGGTTGGCAGGCCCCGCGATCACTGGCGGCGCAGGCCAAATCCGCCCTGTGGCGCCGACTACCGCACCGCGCCCAAAGCCAACCCAAAGCGCAAAATCCACGCCTGCCGTTCCGTGGATTGGCCGCGAATCGCCTTTCATTGATATGTCTCAACGGGCCGCCGTTGCAGCTCCGTCCGAGCCTGAACCCACTGCCGTGCCCGACACCGCCGAGCTGTTGACCGAGATTCAGGAAAATCTTGTGCGGCAGGTGGCCAATGCCGCCAGCGCAGGGCTGCTGGAAAGCAATCAAACGCAACCGGCCTCGGTCCCTGACATCACCGACACAAACGCTGATCTTCCAGCGTTAGAGCCGAAGGACCTGCCAGATGTGATCAGGTCTTCTTCCTTGAACGTTCGGATCACCAGCAGCATGGACTTCCCCGAAGGCTTGGCGCGTCTTGGACAGGATGCCGGGACATCGGGGCTTGCCTGCCCTGACAACAGCCTGCTTTCCTTGGCGGATTGGGGCGACGATACGGGTTTTTCCGCACAAATCGGACCAGCACGGGATGCCTTGGTAAACGCGCTGGACAAGCTTGACCCTGAAGCCATCGAAAAACTAGCAAGGCTCTATCTCTATTTCGGATTTGGAGCTGAAGCGCTGGGTGTTCTGCATCTTGATGACGACGTGTTGGATCGCCATTCGGAACTGGTGACCCTTGCCCATATATTCGAACACGGCACTGCGGGCCGCTCAAATCCCCTTGCCGATTTCACCGACTGCCCGTCGGATGCCGCGCTTTGGTCCACGATCAGCCTGCGGGAGATTCCGCCCGGCACATTGATCGACACAAATGCCACCTTGCGCGCCGTGAACAAATTGCCAAAGCACCTGCGCCAAATCGCGGCACCGCTGCTCAGCGCACGTTTGCTGGACTATGGCGATGCGCAATCGGCAGCGACCGCGATGCGCAGCATCGAACGCCTGCCTGACCCGCCCACGCCGCAGGCTGTCATGGCGCAGGCCGACATTGCAATCGACGCAGGCGAACCCGCTGCAGAATTGCTGCAAGAGGTCGTCGACACCAATACCCAGCAATCGCCTGAGGCTTTGGTCAAACTGGTCAACGCCACCTTGGCCAAGGACGAACCGCTGTCCTATGAAACCGCCACATTGATCGAAGCCTACGCACAAGAGCTGCGCGGCACCGAAATGGGCAGCGCGTTGCGCCGAACCCAGGTGGCCGCGCTGAGCCAGGCACAACATTTTGACGAGGCGTTCAGATCACTGGCTGATTTGGAACCATCTTTGTCGCCCGACGCCAGCGCGGAATTGCGCAAAACTGTGTTGGAACATTTGGGGAAGAAGGCTGATGACCTCACCTTTCTCGAGCATCTTTTCGCACAAGAAGCAGACGCAATTGCCCATCTGCCACAGAACACAAAACTGTTGATGGCAACACGCCTGATGGATCTGGGCTTTGGCGCGCAGGTTCAAGACATGATCGGCACGATCCCTGACAGGCCCCGTGTCGAGGCACGTCAAATTCTCGCGGCACGCGCCGCCCTGCAACTGCGCCAACCCTTTCAAGCCCAAGCCGCCTTGATCGGTATCGAGACGCCGCAAGCGACGCTGTTGCTAGCACAGGCAAAAGAGATGGCGGGCGAATACCGCGAGGCGTTTGAGCTGTTTTCCGAAAGCGATTCGGCAAAAGCTGCGAAACAGGCCGCATGGCTGTCGGACGACTGGCAGGAATTGACGCCACAAGACGCCTCTGGCTTCGGCGCTGCCGCCTCGCTTTTGCAAGCACCCGCACCGCCTGATGACCCGCTTATCGGGCAGCTGGGCCGCGCTGATCTGGCGCTTGAAGAAAGCGCTGCCGCACGCTCCACCCTGGAGCAGTTGTTGGCCGATCCCGATGTCCAGGTTTCGGCGGATTTCTAAATATTGCAACGGCTTTAGTCACAGAAAATAAACGCCATTTGCCTAACCTTAGCCAGACCGCAGAACGCGGCAGAATGAGGTGCAGAATGCAGATGATATGTCACGGCCGTAAAACCCCTTTTAATAGGGCAACGGGCGCAACCAACGCCCCCAAATCGGGGGTATAAGGCGCCCATGAACATTCGCGCGCTCTTTCAGCCGACCGTTCTGTTGGCCGTTGCCTTGATGGCGATCATCGTCATGATGATTCTACCCATGCCGTCGTGGGTGTTGGATACTGGTCTGGCGCTTTCATTTGCGCTGGCTATCCTGATCTTTACTGTGACGCTGTTCATTGAACGGCCACTTGATTTCTCGGCTTTCCCGACCATCCTGCTGGCCTCGCTCATGCTGCGGCTGTCGCTTAATGTCTCCTCGACCAAGCTGATTATCGGCGAAGGGCATACCGGCACGGATGCCGCGGGCGATGTGATTCAGGGCTTTGCCATGTTTGTCATGGGCGGCTCTGTCTTTCTGGGCCTTGTGGTATTCTTGGTCCTGTTGATCGTGAACTTCATGGTCATCAACAAAGGTGCCACCCGTATGGCCGAAGTCGGTGCGCGCTTTGCGCTGGACGGGATGCCGGGCAAACAGATGGCCATCGACAGTGATATGTCTGCGGGCGCCATCAGCCACGAGGAAGCCAAAGACCGCCGCGCCCAAGAGCAACAAGAGACGACGTTCTTCGGCTCGCTCGATGGGGCGTCAAAGTTTGTCAAAGGCGATGCCATTGCCGGTCTTCTGATCACCCTGCTGAACCTTGTAGCGGGCCTGATCATGGGGACGTTGATTCACGGGATGCCCATCGGTGCAGCCTTTGAAACCTACGCGATTTTGACTGTGGGGGACGGGCTTGTCTCGCAAATCCCTGCGGTCATCATCTCCATCGCATCCGCCTTGCTGCTGGCGCGCGGCGGTGCCAAAGGCTCAACCGATATGGCAGTGTTTGACCAGCTCGGTAAACACCCTGCCGCCCTTGCCACTGTCGCCACCCTGATGGCGCTGTTTGCGCTGGTCCCCGGGATGCCCTTCGTGCCCTTCATCATCGGCGCGCTCGGGTTGGGATATTTATCGTATCGCATGTACGCCAAGGCCAAAAATACCCCCCTTGAAACGCTGGAGGCCGAACCCGAGGTCATGCCGCAGGACAAGCCATTGGGCGATGTGTTGGAACTGGACGATATCCACGTCGAATTCGCCGCCGATCTGGTCAACATGGTACTGGACGCGGGTACGGGGCTGGATGCGCGGATTGTGAATATGCGCACGCATGTGGCCTCTGTCTTTGGCGTCATCCTGCCCGAGATTCGCCTGACCGATAATCCCAGCCTGCCAACGGGCACCTACCTTCTGCGCCTGCAAGGGGTAGAACAAGCACGCGCAACCCTGCACCCGCATCAAGTACTGGCGCTGGCCCCCGATGACCCCGAGACACTGCCTGCAGGGGTCGACACGGTTGAGCCTGTTTACGGCGCACCCGCCCGCTGGATCGATGCAGGGGATGAAGAGGCCGCAGCCCTGACAGGCATCACCATGGTCACCCCCGCCGAGGTCCTTGCGACTCACCTGCTTGAAGTCGTGAAACGCAACTTCCCACGCTTGCTGACCCTGAAATCCCTGCGCCGCCTTCTGGACGAGATGGTCAATATCTCGTCACCCGCCCGCGCCGAAGCAAACCGCAAGTTGCTGGATGAATTGATCCCCGACAAAGTGCCGATTGATGTGCTGCACTCGGTCCTGCGGCTGTTGTTGGCGGAACAAGTGTCGATAAGAAACCTGCCGCTTATCCTTGAGTCCATCGCCGAGGCACGCGGGCAAAACGCCCAACCGGAAGCGATTTGTGAGCTGGTCCGCCAGCGTCTTGGGTTTCAACTGGTGGCCGAGATCAGGCGCGATGACGGTACGCTGCCGCTGGTGCAACTGGCCCCCGAATGGGAGGACACGTTCAACACCTACCAGATCGAAGCAGATCGCGGGCTGGACATTGCCCTGCCCCCCGACCTGTTTAATCAGCTTGCCGATGGCGTGTCGGAAAAGCTCAACGACGCGAACCAAAACGGCATTTACCCCGCGCTGGTCACCAACACCCGCCGCCGGCGTTTCCTGCATACGGTCATTCGGGCCAAGGGCATCAGCTCTCCTGTGCTCTCATTCGAGGAAATCGGGCTGGATGCGCGGCCCTCGTTGGTGGGGGTGGTGCCCGCATAATGCAAGCGCTGGCCGAGTTGATGAACCTTACCGATGCGCTGCTGTGGCAAGCCTTCGCCGTCTTTCTGCGGGTCAGCGCCTTGGTCAGCCTGCTGCCCGCCTTTGGCGAACAGTCGGTGCCAGCGCGGGTCAAGCTGGGGGTTGCGTTGGCCTTTACCCTGATCATTGCGCCCGCCGTGGCCACGCCCGTTCTGCCCATGTCGTTCGAAAACGTGCTTTGGTTTTCCCTGACCGAAATTGCCGCGGGGCTTTTGCTGGGTATCGGCATCCGACTTTTCATTCTGGCGTTGCAAACCGCCGGCTCGATCGCCGCGCAATCCACATCGCTTGCTCAAGTTCTCGGGGGGGCCATGGCCGAACCGGTGCCCGCGATGGGCCATATTCTGGTCATGGGCGGTCTGGCGCTGGCCGTAATGACAGGCATGCATGTCAGAGTGGCCGAGATGTTGATTCTGTCCTACGAAATGCTGCCGATGGGGCGGCTACCCAATGGATCGGATGTGTCGCAATGGGGCGTCGACCAGATCAGGCGCGCCTTTTCGCTCGCCTTCACGCTGGCCGCGCCTTTTGTGGTTTTGTCGGTGCTGTATAACGTCGCGCTGGGTGTGATTAACAAGGCCATGCCGCAGCTGATGGTCGCCTTTGTCGGCGCGCCCGTTATCACGGCGGGCGGGCTGTTCCTGCTGTGCCTTTCCGCGCCCCTGCTTATCTCGACTTGGATTGACGCGCTTTACAGTTTTATCGTCAACCCGCTGGACCCCGTACCATGAGCGGTCAAGACGACGACGCCGACAAGAGTTTTGACCCCACCCCGCAAAAGCTGCTGGAGGCGCGCAAGAAGGGTGATGTCGCCAAATCGAACGATTTGCTGACCGCGTCCGCCTATCTGGGCCTTCTGGTTGCGTTCTTCAGCGCAGGTGCGGGTGCTATAGGGAATTTCGGATCCGCCTTGATGACCCTGCTTGACCAGCCCGATGCGCTGCTGCCTATGTTTTTTGACGGGCGGGCATCAGGCCCGTCTGGTGGATTAATACAGGCGGTCAGCTGGTCGCTTGCGCCCATCTTTGTCTTCCCCGCAATCGGCGTGATCCTTGCCATGTTCGCCCAACAAGCATGGGTATTCGCCCCCAGTAAACTGGAACCAAAGCTGAGCCGGATCTCCGTCATCTCGAACGCTAAAAACAAATTCGGACGCGACGGGATTTTCGAATTTTTAAAGAGCTTTACGAAGTTGTTGATCTTCTCCGCCTGCCTTGCGTTGTTCATTTACGTCTGGCTGCCGGACATGGTGGGCGTTTTGCAAACCGACCCCAATACCGTCATCGCGTTGCTTGCCAAAGTGTGCATATCATTTCTGGGTGTCGTAGTCATCGTCTCGGGCATCATCGGCGGCGTCGACGCCTTGTGGCAACATGCATCGCATATCCGCAAAAACATGATGTCGCGCAAGGACATCACCGATGAAACAAAGCAAAGCGAAGGCGACCCGCATCTGAAACAAGAACGCCGCCAACGCGCCTTTGAAGCCTCGCAAAACCAGATGATGAAAGAAGTCCCTACCGCTGATGTGATCATCGTCAACCCGACCCACTATGCCGTCGCCCTGAAATGGAGCAGACAACCCGGCGAAGCGCCCGTATGTGTCGCAAAAGGTGTGGATGAAATTGCCGCCACGATCCGCCGGATCGGGGCCGAGGCTGGCGTGCCGATACATTCCGACCCCCCCACCGCGCGTGCGCTACACGCCGCAGTCGAGCTGGGCGAACAAATCCGCCACGAGGATTACGCCCCCGTCGCCGCTGCTATCCGCTTTGCCGAAGACATGCGCCAACGTGCAAAGGCCCGCCCATGAGCAAGCTTGATGACCTGACCGCGATGAAGCAACTGACCGAGATAAAATACCGGCGCGAGCAAGAAAGCTTTGGTCGCTTGCTCATACAAGAGAACAACCTGCGTGCCTCGCTTGCGCAATTGGACAGCTATATGGCGGAAAGCCAAAGCAGCACAGACACGCCGCAAAAAGCTATTGGTGCCGATGTCGTCTGGCAGGCGTGGATCGGCAGAAACAAACGTGCGATCAACATGCAGCTTGCGCAGGTTCTGGCGATAAAAGAACGCCATATCGCCCAAGTTAGAGCCGCATATGGCAAAGTTGTTGTCACAGATGAGTTGCACGACCGCTTGCGCAAAGAAACAGCAGAAAAAAAGGCGCAGGTCCAATTGGACCGCGCCATTTCCTCAATGCTGTTCAGGAGTGATCAGTAATCCTGTCGGGCGATTTCGATGATGAGCACGTCTTTCGCCATGTCTTTGCCCAGATCCCTTTGCGCCACCTCAACCAGGGCGGCGCGAAGCTGGTCCAGCACCTTGGCGTTGGTAAAGTTGCCCTCGAACCCGCCCATATTCGCGTGGTCAAACAGCACCTGCAAAAAACTGTCGCGCAGCTTTGGCTCGCGCAGGTAGACGTTGTCGGTTTCCCCCGCTGGCACCTCAAGGCTGAGCGCAAGCACGACCAAAGCGGCGACTTTTTCATTCACGACAATCGGGACGACGAACTGGTTATTGAGCTTTACAAACTCGTGGGTCAGCTCCTCTTTTGTCACCTCGCCTTCTTCCGCATGGTCGTCTTTTTTATGCTCCTTCTCCTCCTTGGCGGCCTCTTCGACACCTTCTTCTGCATTTGCGTCCGCCACTTCCGCCACAGGTTCGGGGCGCAGGAATACACCTGCCCCCACGCCAGCACCTGCACCGATAATCAGCAATATGAGGGGGAGTAGTTTTTTCATCACAAATGTTCCTGATTAAAATGGCAAGACAGCGTCAAGCACCTGCTGCCCAATACGCGGCTGCTGCACATCGGTGATTTGCCCGCGTCCGCCATAAGACACCCGCGCCGAGGCGATTTTGTCATAGGTAATCTCGTTCTGGCGCGAGACGTCTTCGGGGCGCACAAAGCCGGTGACCAACAACTCGCGCAGCTCGAAATTCACGCGCAGCTCCTGACTGCCCGAGATCGACAAAACCCCGTTGGGCAGCACATCCAGCACCGTTGCCGCGATTCGCAGCTCCAGCTTTTCGTTCCGCTTGACCGAGCCATCACCGGACGAGCTGCTTTGCGAGGTCAGGCCCACCAACTCATCCGAGGAGGCCCCCTCGGGCAGTTTCGTATCCAACCGTTGCGGCAGGCCGAACAGGCCCGGCACGCTCAGATTTTCGGATCCTGATCTGCTGCGGTCGGAAGAGTTTGAAATCTCTGCACGTTCGTCGATCTCGATGACCACGGTCAGGATGTCACCGCGCACCACGGCACGCCTATCGCCCAACAATGACGCCCGCGAAGGCGACCACAGCGATGCAGCGTCAACGGGCCTCAGGTCCACGACGACGTCGGGCAGGCCCGGCTCTGTCATGGCGCGGGCTTCGGGGGCTTCTTGCGCGGGGGTAAAGCTGGGCGGTTTTCCGATGTGATCGGTACGCCCGCAGGCAGCGACCAGCACAAGCGCCGCCAGTTTCCATGTCATATGCATCAGTTTCTCACCTTCACAGTACCGTCTTCCAGAATTTGACCAAACAGCGTGGCCCGCGACCCAAGGTTCATCACGCGGATACGATCACCGATGGCACCACGCTCCAGTGCACGGCCTTCCGTGCTGATCATGATGCCGCCAGCGGCATAGCGCAGGCCGACGATCTGGTTGCGGGTAATCACCGCGGGCGGACCAATATCGCCTACCAGAATGGGCCGCCCGGCATATAGCGCGACCCGCGCTTCTTGGCCGATCACATCGGACAGCTGACCAAACCCGCTCAGCAGATCGCCTGCGGCATAGGTCACATCCATTTCGGTGATGATCTGGTGCGGCCGGATGGTGCGGGCAGGCACCACCGTGTCGGCAAACACCGGAAAAGCGATCACGGCGGCAGAGACGATTCCAAGCGCTCTCATTAGCGCACCTGCGTCGTTGCACTCATCATCTGATCAACAGCAGAGATGACTTTTGCGTTCATTTCGTATCCGCGCTGCGCCTCGATCAGCTCGGTAATCTCGCGCACCGCATCGACCGAGCTGTCCTCGAGGTACCCTTGCCGCAGCGTGCCCAGCCCGTTCTGCCCGGGGGAGGAAACGAGCGCAGGGCCTGACGCTTCAGTCTCAAGGAACATGTTGCTGCCGATGGCCTCCAACCCTTTGGAGTTGGTGAATCCCGTCAACGTGAACTGGCCCAACAACTGCCCCGCCGCGGCCTCGTCGAAATAGGCGTACACCTCGCCGTCGGCGTTGATCGAGATGCTGCGCGCATCGGCAGGAATAGTGATTTCAGGCCCCACAGGGAACCCTTCGGAGGTCACGATCAGCCCCTCACCCGTACGCTTCAATCCGCCGTCGCGGGTATAGGCGGTCTGCCCGCTGGGCAACGTCACCTCGAGATACCCCAAACCTTCGATCGCCACGTCCAGATCGCCACGCGTTGCCGACAGCGACCCTTGTTCCAGATGCAGGCTAACAGCGGCGGGGCGCACCCCGAGGCCAAGCTGCACCCCCGTTGGCAATACAGTCCCGTCCGAAGCGTTGACGGATCCCGCCCGCGCCATCTGTTGATAATGCAGATCCGCAAATTCGGCGCGGCGGGCGTTGTAGCCTGTCGTGCTCATATTCGCGAGGTTGTTGGAAATCGTTTCCACCCGCATCTGTTGGGCACTCATTCCGGTGGCGGCAATTTTAAGGGCACGCATATGCTCTCTCCTTTTATTGCGATTGGGTCAGGGTTTTGACGGCGGCGCGCACGCGCTCGTCCTCGGTTTTCAAAAAGCTCTGGCCCATTTCATAGGCGCGCTGCACCTCGATCATGCGGCTCAACTCCAGCAGGGGGTTCACGTTGGAAGATTCGACAAAGCCTTGCAGAACGCGGGCGTCCTCTGTCGGCTCGTCGCCCGCGTCTGCGCGAAACATCACGCCGTCCTCGCGGACCATGGCCAACGGCTCTAGCGGGCGGACAATGGCGATCTGCCCCAAAGGCGCGCCATCAATGCTCAGCGTGCCGTCGGATGACACGGCAAGCGTGCCCGCCCCCGCTGGTACAAACAAAGGCGCACGGCCCGCATCCAGCACAGGGAAGCCATCAGGCGTCACCAACTCTCCGTTCGCACTGGGCGAAAACGCACCCGCACGGGTCAGCCTGTCGCCCTGCGGGGTTTGCACAACGAAATACCCGTCCCCCTCGATTGCGAAGTCATAGGTGCCGCCCGTCTTGGTCAGGCCCCCTTGCTCGAACGAGGTTTTGCCGATGTTGCCCTGCCCCATCGACAAAGAGGGGCCGTTGTCCGCCGCCCGCACATACTCGGAAAAGATGACACCTTCGGCGCGGTAGCCCGTGGTGCTGGCATTGGCGATGTTATTCGCCACCACCTGCATTTCGCGTTGCAGGCCTGATTGGCGGCTCAGCGTGATATAGCCGGTGCTTTCCATTGGTTATCCTCCGATAATAAGCGGGATGATCTGGTCGTGAAAAAACGCAACCAGCGTGTTGGTCATAAAGTGCATGGACATCCAGAAAACGATGGCGATGGCCCCCAGCTTGGGCACAAAGGTCAGCGTCATTTCCTGAACCGAGGTCAGCGCCTGCACCAACCCGATGGAAACGCCCGTCACCAAAGCCGCGACAAGGATCGGCAGCGAGATGATGAACGCCACCCACAGCCCTTGTCGCATGGTGTCAAAGAACACCATTTCGTCCATCATTGGATAAAGCCCCCGATCACACGGGCATCCGCAAGATTTCCTGATAGGCCTCGACGACCTTGTTGCGCACGCTCACCGCGGTCTCAACGGCCAGTTCGGTCTGCGCCAGCGCCTGCACCAAGGCATGCGGATCGGCGTCGCCCATCATCGTTGATTGCGCAACCTGTTCGGACCGTGCCAGCGTCGCGGCAAAATCGCCCGCGATATTGCGCAGGGCCGCGCCTGCGCCTTCCTCGCCCTCTACGGGGGTCGTCGCGGGTTTTGCGGATGTGTAATTCTGGATGGCGGAGAGTGATTTCAATTCCATTCTGGAACTCCTTTTCTATGTAGTTTTGGTGCAGCCTTTAACGACGCAAAAGCTGCATCAGGCTGGTGGACATCTTGCGCGCTTGGTCGAACATCTTCAGGTTCGCCTCATAGCTGCGCTGCGCCTCGCGGGCGTCGGCAAGCTCGATCAAAAGATCCACGTTAGAGCCTGCATATTGCCCCGTTTCATCCGCCATGGGATGCGCGGGGTCGTAGACCTGCGACAGAGCGCTTTGGTCCAGACTGACCCGCCCGACCTCAACCCGCGACACGCGGCTGCCCTGCCCCAACGCCGTCTCGAAGGAGACCAGCTTGCGGCGATAACCGGGCGTGTCCGCGTTCGAGATATTTTCGGACAAGTGGCGCAACCGCTGGGCCTGCGCCTGCATGCCGCTGGCAGATACGGAACGGGCGGATGAAAAGTCAGTCATCGAATGCCTCCTTATTTGGTGCGCGACGCGACGCGAAGCACGTCCAGCGCGGATTTATAGATGGCGAGAGCACGTTCATGGTGGCTTTTGGCCTCGGCGGCCTTCAGCAACTCATTCTCAAGCGAGATCGTGTTGTCATTGGGACTATCGCCGCCGGGCATATCCACGGGCGACATCTGGCCCGCAGCGGTAGAGCCGTGCAAATGCCCCTCACGGGTGGCCCGTTGACTGCCTGCACTTTCGGTGGGGGAATAGAGCGCGGCAAAGGGCGGCATTCTTTTACCCACGAAACCGGGCGTATCCGCGTTGGCCACGTTCTGCGCAATCAGCGCCTGACTCTGCGCCGCATGGCCAGCCATGGCCGAGGCGGTCTGGAAGATTGTTAGTTTTTCAAACATCGGGATTCTCCACGCTGCGATTTCAATGAAGGCTTAAGGGTGATTCCTTTAGAAACAGTGAGCAGCAGACAAAGGAATCCCATGGTAGATGCATCGCTTATCGACGGGCTGGTCGCCCATATCACCGATCAACGCAGCGTGCGGCCCGTGGGCCGTGTGGTGCGCGCAGACGGCGGGGCGCTGCATGTTACAGGGCTTGGCGCGACGGCCTCGATAGGGGACGGGTTGCAGGTCTACCGCAAGCGCGGCACGCCTCTGCGGGGCGAAGTTGTGCAGATCTTGCACGACAGCCTTGTTATGCTGGCCGAAGCGCCTCCCACAGGGGTCAGCCTGAATGATGCCGTGACCCTTTTGGCACCTGCGGTGATAGCACCATCCGATCACTGGCTGGGCCGCATCATTGATCCCGCAGGCAACCCGCTGGACGGGGAACCCTTGTTGCGGGGCGCATATGCGCGGCGCTTGCTGTCGCCGCCACCCAATGCCGCAGATCGCCGCCCCTTTGGCCCGCGACTCAGCACCGGATTGGCCGTGACAAACACCATCCTTCCACTGGTTCAAGGACAGCGAATGGGCCTGTTTGCAGGCTCTGGCGTGGGCAAATCCAGCCTGCTGGGCCAGTTCGCCCGCCATATGACCGCAGATGTTGTCGTGATCGCCATGATCGGGGAACGCGGCCGCGAGCTGCGCCATTTTGTGGATGATGTGCTGGGCGAGGAAGGGCTGTCACGTGCAGTCGTTGTCGCCGCCACCTCTGACCAATCGCCCTTGCTGCGCCGCCGCTGCGCATGGACGGCCATGGCCGTGGCCGAGCATTTCCGAGACGCGGGTAAATCCGTCCTGTTTCTGGCCGATTCGATCACCCGTTTTGCCGAAGCCCACCGCGAAGTCGCCGTGGCTGCAGGCGAGGCGCCCGTGCTGCGCG
Organism: Sulfitobacter aquimarinus; assembly: GCF_040149565.1. Taxonomy (NCBI): domain Bacteria; kingdom Pseudomonadati; phylum Pseudomonadota; class Alphaproteobacteria; order Rhodobacterales; family Roseobacteraceae; genus Sulfitobacter; species Sulfitobacter aquimarinus. The sequence goes on along the minus strand of NZ_JBEFLO010000003.1, from coordinate 247,265 downwards.
GCTATCCACCCTCAACCACACACCTGATCACCTCGCTGTGCGAACGCGCAGGGCCCGGTGCGGGCAGTCAGGGCGACATTACCGCTTTGCTCAGCGTGCTTGTCGCGGGCTCTGACATGGATGAACCTGTGGCCGATATTCTGCGCGGCGTGCTGGACGGGCATATCGTGCTCGACCGCGCAATCGCTGAACGAGGTCGCTTTCCTGCGGTGGATGTGCTGCGCTCTGTCTCGCGGTGTTTGCCAGCCGCCGCAACGGACCGCGAAAATGCATTGCTGGGGCATACCCGCAAAATGCTGAGCTTGTATGACGCCAATGCCATGATGATCCGTGCGGGCCTGTATACCCACGGCAGCGATACCGAAATCGACAAGGCGATCCAGCTGTACCCCGAGGTCGAAGCGTTTCTGGCGAAAGATGAAGAAGACGACCCGCAGCGCAGCTTTAGCCAGTTGGAACTGACATTGCGCCGTGCGGGGATCAGCGTGACCTAGGCCCTTGGGCCTAAAACCCGCGCAGCAGTGTCAGCGCGATTGAGTTGGAGGAAAAGCTGTTGTTGAAGTCCTTGATCTGGTCGCGCACGATGTATTTCGTGACCAGTTCCTGCACCACTTCGGGGTCGCTGAATATCGTCAGATCGTCACTGCCGAATTCTTTTCTTGCGCGCTCTTTGAACACGCCCAACTGCTGATCAATGTCGATCTGCCCAAAGGCAGATGGCAGGTTCAGCGCAGTCTCGAACAGCTCCCGCAGGGGCGGCTCTCCCATCAGGGTGAACCATTTTGCATCGTTCGAGATGTCTTCATTGGCCAGCAATTCCATCTCACGCTCGGCATAAAGCGCAAAGCGCATCGACTCGTTCTGCTCACCTGCCGCGACTTCGAACTCCAACGTCTCGTACCGCGTGATAATCGCTTCGACAAAATCGGGCTGCCCAACCTTCAAAAACTCACCCGGACCAAAACCGAAAGCTTGCGACATTTCTTTATAGCGGCCATCCGTGAAACGGTTGGCCAAGGCATCATCGGCAACCGATCCCTCCTGCAACATCTTCTGGATAAAGAACTTGCTGTTGATGTCATCGGACAGGCCAAAGGCCCCAAGCGTGACAGACAGCAAACGCCGGTCACTCACCAACTCTTCAGCGGTTTCGACGTTGCCGATATTCTCGCGAAAATACTCGGTATCGCGGTTCAGCTGAACACTTTGCGTGAACGCTTTGAACTGGCTGTCATAGGTGTCTTGCAGAAACCGCCAACCGCCCAGCCCGCTTATGGGAATGATCGGCTGAAACATCAGCTTGGCCGTACGGCCAACAGCCGCTCTTCACGTGGGAGCAAAGCCCGCAGCGCCTTGAGCGTACGGTAATGCTGTTTCTCGATCACTGCTTTGCTGGCCTCGGCCAACATGTCGCGGCTATCTGCATCGGTGAAAACCTGACTCAGCTCTTCAACCTGACGCAAAAGCGGCAAATGTGCGCTTTCGGCGTCTTTGTCACCCGACAGAACCAGTTGCACGGCAAACAAGGCGCGGCGCACAGGCGTTTTGGCATCTTCGGGATGGATCGCGTCGCGCAGGCGCAAAATCTTGGCGTCCGGTGTCATAATGGCCAGACGGCTGCGGCGATCGCCGTTTTCGATCACGGCGCCATTTATCAGCACCCGCTCTTTGGGACCCAGTTTTAGGACAAGACCGCTCATTGTGGATTCCAATCTATTTCAATCCGCGCAAAATCGCGGTGTTAATCTCAACCAGCGGGACGGCAGTGACCTCGCGGCGGATCGCCTTTTGGGTATGCTGCTCTGTGAACTCGGCCAGATAAATCAGGCGCGCGCGCAGATCGTCAGGGAGGAGATTGTCGGGATGTGCCACATCCATCGCCAGCTTGCGCCACAGTGTCCGGTTTTCATGCAACGCATGGATCAGTTTGTTAAAGTCCCGTGCGCGGATCGCGGCCCGCATTCGCGAGGTAATTCGCGCGATAACGTCGTATTCGACCTGACGGGCTGATCTTAATGGTGCAGACGTCGGGGCATATCCCCGCTGCGCAAGTTCTGTGGTGTTCACGGCTATCCCTACTCATAAAAGGCTGGGCCGGAGGCGCGCCAGAACGCGCCCCCAACTTGGTTTACCAATCCGCGACTTAGCGGAAGAGGGACAGGATGGTCTGCGGTGCCTGGTTGGCGATCGACAGAGCCTGAACACCCAACTGCTGCTGTGTCTGCAGCGCCTGAAGCTTGGCCGAGGCTTCTTCCATATCCGTATCGACGAGCGAGCCGATACCGGATTCCAGTGAGTCCGACAGTTTGGACACAAAGTTGGATTGGTCATCCAGACGTTTTGCGGCTGTACCAAGGCTGGCAGCGCCCGTGATCGCCGCTGTCAGCATTGTTTCCAACTCACCATAAGTGGTCGCAGCATCTGCAGTGCTTGCTGTACCGGTCAGGGTAATGTTGGTCACTGTCGCCTCAAGATCAGCAGAGGCAACATCGATTTGCGTCGCTGTTGCCGCACCGCTACCGACACGGTTGATCGAGCCGACAACCGTCAGACCCGTTGCACCGGTACCGTCCGTATCCGTGTTCAACAGGTTCACACCGTTAAACTGGGAACCGGCAACGATCGAATCCAGCTGCTCTTTCTTGGCGGTCATTTCCGCGTCGATCTGCGTAAAGTTTGCAGATTCCGATTGTGCAGAGATGGCCAGAGCCTGCATGTCCTTGATCGTTTCTACGATCAGTTCCGCGCCTGCGCTTGCCACACCAACGGCGGACTGGCCGACGGCAAGGCTGTCTTTGACCGCATCAAGACCCGACACGTCAGATTCCATCACTTTGGAGATCGCCCAGACAGATGCGTTGTCCTTGGCCGAGGCAACGTCCTTACCTGTCGAGATGGCGCTTTGCGTATCGGACAGGTTGGAGTTGATGGACTTGAGGGTTTGCAATGCAACCATTGCGCTGTTGTTTGTAAGAATGCTCGACATTGAAGCATGTTCCTTTAACTGGTCGGCGCTTTACGCCGGTTTATGCCCACGTCACGGTGGGACAGGAATGCCATTCTGACCTGTACAGTGGACCCTGCGGCCTGCTGCGCCACCCCGTTTTGGGATGCCTGCCAACCATGCCTTCTGCGGGCTTTCAAAATTATTAATGCGGCTACATGCTGTTTAATGCATTTTATTCAACTGGCCTGCGCGGCACCCGATTGCGCCGCATAGGCCAATGTTTTCCGCCCCCTAGGCGCGTTTTTCGATTTTTGGAGGCGTCGGTGTGACGACCTGTTTTTTCCGACCCTGCGCGTCATAGGTATCCAGAACCGTGCGCACCTGTCGCAGCGCGGCAAGGCGCGTGGCCACTGCCTTTATCCCGTCCAGCGCACCATCCAGCAGCAACTGGTTGCGCTGTAGCTTGTCCTCGATAGGGGCAAGAATGTCGCGGGTCAGCTCATGCCGCTCCAGCAGGTCGGCAATCAACTGTTCCTTGATCGGCAGCAGCGCGCCCAGCGCCTCAAGGTCTCCTTCCAGAAGGCAGGTGCGCTCTTGCTCCAGCAGTGCGTCGAGTTCGGTAAAATCAATAATATTATGCGTCATGGTTTTGCTCCTTTAGGGCTTCGAATAACGATTGCGCCAGTCCGATACCGCCGCCTTTGACGATGTGTTTGGCCTGCTCGCTGACCAGGAACGAGCTGAACTGGTCCTCTCCTGCGCCACCGCCGAATTCCGCGCTGGTTTTGCCAAGGCCCGCGGATTGCAGCATTTCGGAAAGGAACGCTGCCTCAAGGCTTCGCGCTGCATCCATCAAGGCGCGGTCACGCGGAGCAAGCGGCGCAGGGACGCCCTGCGGCGGGGGAATCGGGTTCATCGGGAATACTCCTTAAATTGATCGGACTTTCCCCAGCATTGGCGCAAATCAGTAAACAACCAGTAAGGAAGAACGCCGATAGTCCCCCCAAGATCGAGGTAGAATCCCGAAAGGCGATGTTATGAGTACTCCAATTATCGACAGTGGCGCTGGCACCCTTCTCAAGACGGGGCTGTCTTCAGGTCAGGGCGCTGTGCCTCCCGTCCAAGGGGGCTCGGCGGATGATCACCCGGACTTTGCCCAGATGCTGGCCGCGATGGATACGCCAAAGCCCGCAGCTGCCCCTCCGCAAGAAGAGGACAACCAGACACCCGCTGCCGCGCCTGACACGTCGGAGACCGCAGAAGATGATGCGGCCCCGCTGCCGCGCTTGCCCTCACAAGCGAAACCGCAGCACACGGCGCAGGGCGATGCGCCGACACCTCCGCCATTAGGAGCTGCTGTTACCGCCCCATCTTCTCCCCGATCCGAACCACCCGTTGCGCAGCCGCAAGGACTCGTTCCTCGGACCGTAGCGGCACCCGCTTCGCCCGTGCCCGAGCCTGCAACAAAAGCACAAACGCCCGTTCCTCCAGCGCGAGGCGTACCGCAAAACCACGAACACAGAGCAACGCATCCACAAGCCCCGATACAGGCGGCCGAGGTGCATTCGCGGCCTCCCCCGCCCGCACGGGTGCAGCAAACTGCCGTTCCGCAACGCGCGCCTGAACCGCTCCCGCTTGCGCAAGCGGCCCCCGTCCAGAACCTTTCACCAGTGCCCACAATGTCGGTTGCCTCCGCCCCGCCTGAAACCCTGCCACAGGCCGCCACAAGGCCAATGCAGACGCCTGAAAAGGCCGCGACCCACAGCGACAAACAGGTCGGCGTGGCTCCTGACATGCCGCTTCGACCGCTACCAGAAGCGCAAGCCGATATGCGCACGTCCCCTTTGCAATCTTCTGCCGACCGTAGCCCGCGCCTTGAGACCACTGCGCCGCCTGTACCAGCCCAGACTGCCACGCGGCAGGCGCACCCATCTGTGCCGGTCCAAAGGTTGTATAGCACACCGCAGCCCGCCGCTCCGCGTGCGGAAACAACGTCTATGCCCGTGACTGCGTCAAAGGGATTCGGTGCAACAAACACCGTTGAGACACCCGCTGCATCTGTGCGCTCTGTCGCGGCTCCAGCCATACCGCCGCAGGTGCCAGAGACGCCTGCAACGCCTGCGCGGAACGCCTCCGTTGCGGGTCAACCTGCCGCCCTGCAACCGATGGCTCCGCGAACTGTCCCCGCTGGGCCTATGACGCAGGATGTGCCTGCGCGCGCCATTCCAGCGCCGTCACAAGAAGTGGCCGCCTTGCCCACCCCCCAAGCAGCGCCAAAGCGGCCAGTGAATATTCTTGTGAAATCGGCTGATGCAGCTGCACCAACACCAACGCAGGTTGAACAAGCCTCCGCGCAGCGGCCTGCCGTGACAGCTCCGAAATATGCCGCAGCTCTGGCGCCTGAAGTAGCGCCAAAAACACCGCTGGCGGCGGCACCGGCCATGCCGAACGCTCTGCCGCGCACCGATGCCGCGGACATATCAACGCCGCCCAACGCGTCGCGGTCGCAGCCAGCGCCAGCGGTCCAGTGGACTGCCGAAGCCGTTGCAGCGCTCCATAACAGCGCAGTCACTTCCACGGCCAACACATCGACACCAGTTCCTGCAGCGCAGACCCCGCTGCCCGCTCAACCAACAGCGACCATTCCGACCGCCGCAATAGAAGTGCAGGTCCGCAGTGCGCCCTATAGTATCCAACCCGACGCACCACGGCCTGTGCGCTCGATCTCCGCCCCTCTCCAGACAGCAGAGGTAAAACCCACAGCCGTTTCCGTTACACTTGGAACCGCAGAAGTGCGCGTGCCCGCCCCGCCCGCCGCGAACACAGCGCCAGCACCTGTCACGCAGCAACCGACATCCGTGCCGCCGCAACCAACGCCTACGGCATCCCTCCAACAACCAACGCCACCGCTACCGCTTGTCGCTGAGCAACAAACCGCGACCGTTGCGCCGCCCCTCGGGGCTGAGGCGAAGGCCGTGCCCATAGCAGGGGCTTCTATTGCCGCCGAGGTATCACAGCGCAAACCTTCCAAGGCCGACTTGCACCATGCTGATACACCGCGTCGAACGCCAGACAGCACGGTACCAACAAACACGGCTTCATTTACCGCCCAGCCCCGCACGGCCTTTGCGACATCAGCGCCGATGACTGTCAGCATACCGACAGATCACTCCACCAAGCCTGACACTGCTTTCTCTTTGCTTGCGCCAGTTGATGGCGGCGACCTGCTGTATGGCGACCCGTTGCGCGCACCTGCAACCACGGCTGGCCCTGCGCAACCCTTGCGGGCCGACATGACCCCGCACATCGCCCGCCAGATGGTCGAAGCCATGCCGCAAGCCGCCCACCGCCCTGTCGAAATCGCGCTTTCACCACAAGAGCTGGGGCGCGTGCGCATGTCCATCACCACCGAGGACGGTGCCGTCACGGTCAGTATTCTGGCAGAGCGTGCCGACACGCTCGACCTGATGCGCCGCAACATCGAACAGCTTGGCCAAAGCTTTCGCAGCATGGGCTACGACCAGATCAGCTTTTCCTTCGGGCAAGGCATGGGTGGCGGCGAACAAAACCCCGAGGGGCAGGGTAATGACGGCCAAACCGTCTCTGCGGCAAACACCGATTCCGACATCATAGAAACCCCCACCCCCGACACCGCATCCGCCGCCTTGCGCGTGCAGACCACCGGTATTGATATTAGACTGTAAGGAGCCTTTATGCTTTCCCCCACCCTCACATCCGCAAGCACAACCAACACCGTCGCCGGCGCCGCGGCCACATCCCCTCAGGCCGATGCGGTGCTATCCTCTGACTTTGAGACATTCATCCAGATGCTAACGACGCAGGCCAAATATCAGGATCCGCTGGAGCCGCTGGACAGCTCGGACTATGCCGCCCAGCTTGCGCAGTTTTCGATGGTCGAACAGCAGGTGCTGTCGAATGACCTTCTCACCGCCTTGGGCGGGCAGTTGGGCAGTGGCGGCATGGGGCAAATGGCAGGCTGGATCGGGATGGAGGGGCGTACAACCGCGCCTGTCCCCTTCGATAACACTCCCATCACCGTCTACCCCACTGTGCCAATCGGCGCGCAGGAAATGAGCATTGTCGTCTACAATGACGCCGGCGCCGAGGTCGACCGCCAACCCATGCCCGTCTCGTCGGATCCGATCCTATGGGCGGGGTTCACCGAGAACGGCAATCTGCAGCCAGCGGGGAACTACCGATTCGAGATCGAGGCCCTTGGCGCGGGTGGCAGCGTCCTGCCCACCGCACAGGCCGAGACCTATTCGCGCATTACCGAAGTCTCCTCGGTCAGTGGTGAGGCGCGTGTCATTTTCGCAGGCGGGATCGAGGTTGCGGCCAGCAGCATCACCGCCCTGCGCGAAGGCGCTAGCGGTCAGCCAGCATAAGGCCCGCATAGGCGGCGGGCATCAACGCCCGACGCCAGCGGCCCAACTCAAACCGTCGCAGCGGCTTTTGCATTGCGGCGGGGTAGAGCATGTCGGGCGTTCCTCCCTGCACAAGCTGCGCTAGTAGCGCGCCGCTATAGCTGCCCATAGCGACCCCGTTCCCGTGATAGCACAGGCCCGCCCACAGGCCGCGTTGGTGCGGCACGGGACCGACAAAAGGCAGCATATCGCGGGAGACGCAGACCATGCCCGACCAGCTATGCGTTGTTTCAACATCACGCCACGCGGGGAACATCGTCTCAAAATCCGAACGGATCAGCTTGCGGGCGCGGGCCTCAGCCGCAGCACCCGTCAGCACGCCGCCGCGCATTCCGAACAGGAACCGCCCGTCTGGCATCAGGCGGAAATAGTGCAGCAGGTTGCGCGTGTCATAGGCCATCTGGTCGCTGGTCCAGCCCGCGTTTGCCTTTTCGTCCTCGGTCAGGGTGCGTGTGACGATCACGTTGGACTGGCTGGGCAGATACCTGCTCGCCAGCCAGGGGGGTAGGTCCTCGGAGGAATAACCGTTGGTGGCGATGATGATTTGATCTGCTGTTACGGTATGACCGCCTGCGTCGACCTGCCAACCCGCCGTGGTTTGCGCAAGCCGCGTCACGGGGGTCCGTTCGAAAATCTGCGCGCCCGCACCAGCGGTTGCCTGCGCCAGACCCGCCACATATTTGCGCGGGTTCAGACCAAAGCCCGCGTGGATGGTCAGCCCACCATGGAACGGGCCCGCCATGCCCAGCGCCTGCAACTCGGCCTTGCTGTGCAAGCTGTGTTTCACGCCATAGTTTTCGTCCAACGTCGCGGCATCATCCGTCAGGGCGGCCATATCTTTTGCACGATGCGCAAGGGCGGTTTCCCCGTCCGAATGACGGTCAATCGCGATGTTATGCGTCTCGGCGATCTGTGCTACCAATTGCGTCGCCGCCAGTTCGCTGCGCCGAAAATCAATGCGGTCCTGTTTACCGAAACGGCGGTCAAGGTCGGCGTCCGAGGCCATGCCCCCGCCCAAACAGCAAAACCCGCCATTGCGCCCCGATGCGCCCCAGCCGATGTGCTCGGCCTCCAACACTGTGACGCTGATCCCCGCTGTCGCGAGGTGTAGTGCCGCCGACAGCCCCGTGAAACCGCCACCGACAATGACGACATCGGTGCTATGCCCCGCGCCTAGGGCCGCGCGGTAGGGGATCGGGTGTGTCTCGTCCCACCAGCATCCTGCGCGGGGGCCATCGCCATAGGCGAAGTCGTCGAAGATGCGCCTCACGCGGGGCCGCGCTCGGCGGCTTGGGCATCTTGTTGGGCCATCACCGCACTGCGCTTCGAGATCAGCGAGGCGGCGATCACGCCGATGGTCACCACCCCGATCATCAGCGTCGACAGCGCGTTAATCTCGGGCGAGACACCAAGGCGGACCGCCGACCAGATCTTGATCGGGAGGGTGGTCGAAGACGGGCCAGACACAAAGGACGCGATTACCAGATCGTCGAGCGAAAGCGTAAAGGCCAGCAACCACCCCGAGATCACCGCAGGCGCAATGATAGGCAGGGTCACGAGGCGAAAGGCGTCAAAGCGCGTGCAGCCCAGATCAAGGGCCGCTTCCTCTAGCGAGCGGTCAAAACTGACGAGGCGTGAGGAGACGACGACCGAGACATAGCACATGGCAAATGTCGTATGGGCCAGCACGATGGTCAGAATACCACGGTCGAGGCCGATGCCGATGAACAAGAGCAGCAGCGAAAGACCCGTGATGACTTCGGGCATCACCAAGGGCGCATAGATCATGCCGGAAAATAACGTGCGGCCAAAGAAGCGCCCCGCGTTGACCAGAACGTAAGCCGCCATGGTACCCAGAACCGTGGCGATGGTAGAGGAGATAACGGCGACTTTGATTGTGACCCATGCGGCGTTGAGAAATGCCTCGTCGCGCAACAGCTCACCGTACCATTTGGTGCTGAATCCCGCCCAGACGGTGACCAGTTTGCTTTCGTTAAAGCTGTAGATCACCAGCAGGACCATCGGCAGATATAGGAAGGCAAACCCCAGCGTCAGTGAGGTGATGTTGAACGCGCTGAGTCTCTTCATGCCTCTGCCTCCGCCTGGCGCTGCTGGTTGCGTTGGAACAGCACGATGGGGATGATCAGGATCAACAGCAGGATCACGGCGACTGCGGATGCAACAGGCCAGTCGCGGTTGTTAAAGAACTCCTCAAACAGGACTTTGCCGATCATCAGCGTGCCGGAACCGCCCAGCAGCGAGGGGATCACGAATTCGCCCAGCGCGGGGATGAACACCAGAAAACACCCCGCAATGATGCCGCTTTTCGACAAGGGCACCGTGACCAGCCAAAAGGCCGACAGGCGCGAGCATCCAAGGTCCTCTGCCGCTTCGATCAAGCTGTCATCCATGCGGTCAAGCTGGGCATAGATGGGCAGGATCATGAATGGCAGATAGGTGTAGACGATGCCGATGTAGACGGCCCAGTTGGTGTTCAGGATCGTTAGTGGGTCCGAGATGAGGCCCAGCGACATGAGGAACTGGTTCAAGAGCCCCTCGTTGCTGAGGATGCCCATCCACGCGTAAACGCGGATCAGGAAGGAGGTCCAGAACGGCAGGATCACCAACATCATCAGGGTCGCCCGCCATTCGCTTGGCGCACGCGCCATGGCATAGGCGATGGGGTAGCCGACCATCAGCGTCAGCACAGTAGAGATGAGCGCGATTTTCAGACTGCTCAGGTAGGCTTTGTAATAGAGGTCATCGGTGGTGAGAAAGACGAAGTTTTCAAAATCCAGACCCGCGATCAGCGCGCCAAAACCCTCTTTGATCGTGGGCGTATAGGGCGGGATCGACAGAGCGATGTCCGAGAGCGAGATTTTGAACACGATCAGGAACGGCACCAGAAACAGCGCCAAAAGCCACGCATAGGGCACAGCGATAAGGGCGAAACGGCGCATCAGCTGTCTCCACCATGTTTCGCGTGCGAAACAAATTCATTTATTACCAATAGGTTAATCAACAATATCATTGTTCAAGCAACACGCCAGCGGTGGCGGTCCATTCGACCCAAACGGGGTCTTCCCATGTGATCGTGCGGCGCGACAGACGGCGGGTGTTGGCGGTCTGCGCCTTGATGATCTGACCATCCGGCAGCTCGACGTGGTAGGTGCTGAGATTGCCAAGATACGCAATATCGAGAACCTTACCCCGCACCGCGTTATCGGCCTGCGCGGGTTTCTCTTTCGATATGGAGATCTTCTCAGGGCGGATCGCGAGGTGACATTCCTGCCCGTCCGAAAAGGGACGCTCCGAGGTGGCGAGGATGGGTGCTTGGTTCACGCCCCAATCGACATAATACCTGTCCTTGCCAGAGGGTTTGGCCGTGCCTTTGATGATGTTCACATCCCCGATGAAGTCGGCGACATAGACGCTGTTTGGGGTCTCGTAAATGCCACCCGGTGTGGCGACCTGAATGATGCGGCCCTCGTCCATCACCGCCACGCGGGAGGCGACGGTCATCGCTTCTTCTTGGTCATGGGTGACGATCACAAATGTGGTGCCGGTGGACTCCTGAATGTCCATCAGCTCGAACTGGGTGTCCTGACGCAGCTTTTTGTCCAGCGCGCCCAAAGGTTCGTCCAGCAGCAACAGTTTCGGCGCCTTGGCAAGGCTGCGGGCAAGGGCCACGCGCTGGCGCTGCCCGCCAGAGATCTGGTGCGGCTTGCGGCGGGCGAATTTTTCCAGCCGCGTAAGTTTCAGCATTTCGGCCACGCGGGCGTCGATGCGGTCTTTTGGCAGCTTGTCGCGGCGCAGGCCGAAGGCGATGTTTTCGTAGACACTCAGGTGTGGGAACAGCGCGTAGGACTGGAACATCATGTTTACGGCGCGTTGGTTCGGCGGGACGTTTGCGATGTCCTTGCCTGCCAGTTCAATCGCGCCAGTCGTCACAGTCTCGAACCCTGCAAGCATCCGCATCATCGTGGTTTTGCCGCAGCCCGACGGGCCGAGAAGGGCAAAAAACTCACGCTCGTAAATATCTTGGGTCAGGTCATCAATCGCGGTGAAATCGCCAAAGCGTTTGGTGACGTTTTTGAACCGGATCAGCGGTGTCTCGGAGGCGTCGTCCCAAGGGGCGAAGGGGGCTGTGCTCACAAGCTGTATTCCTTGCGTGGGCCTGTTGGTAAAAGGGCGGCACCTTTTGGCGCCGCCCCTTGTTCGGGTCTTAGGTGCCGGATTTGATCTTGGTCCAGGCGCGGGTCACGACGCGCTGTACCTTTGGCGGGTATGGCGTGGTGGTGAACAGGTTTTCAAGCGTGGCTTCGTCAGGATAGATCGCGGGGTCACCCGATACGTCCTCGATCAAAAACTCTTGCGAGGCTTTGTTGCCGTTGGCGTAGTAGACGTAGTTCGATGCCGCCGCCATGTTCTGCGCGTCCATGATAAAGTTCAGGAACGCGTGGGCCGCGTCGGGGTTAGGCGCGTCCACGGGGATGGCCATCTGGTCGAACCACATCTGCGCGCCTTCTTTGGCCGCGTGATAGGCGATCTCGACGCCGTTGTCGGCCTCTGCCGCGCGGTCGCGTGCTTGCAGGATGTCACCGGACCAACCGACGGCCACACAGATGTCACCATTGGCCAGCGCGTTGATATACTCCGAGCTGTGGAACTTCTGGATGTGTGGACGAACGGCAGCAACCGCATCCGCAGCCTTGGCCAGCATCTCGGGGTCGTGGCTGTCGGGGTCTTCGCCGATATACTTGAGCGCCATTGGCAGCATTTCGGCGGGGGCATCAAGGAAGTGAACGCCGCACGCCGCCAGCTTTTCCATATTGGCGGGATTCAGGACCAGCTCAAGCGAATCGATGGGCGCATCGGTCCCGAGGATTTCCTGTACTTTGCCAACATTTACACCAATGCCTGTGGTGCCCCACATATAGTTGATGGAATAGGCGTTGTCCGGGTCATACTGTTCGGTACGCGTTTCAACCACATCCCACATGTTGCCCGCGTTCGGCAGTTTGGACTTGTCCAGTTTCTGGAACGCGCCCGCCGTGATCTGGCGTTGCAGGAATGTGCCCGACGGCACAACCACGTCATAGCCCGAACCACCAGCAAGCATCTTTGTCTCCAGCACTTCGTTGCTGTCAAAGACGTCATAGATCAGCTTGATACCGGTATCTGCCTCGAACTTTTCCAGCAGGTCTTCGTCGATATAGTCCGACCAGTTATAAACGCGGACTTCTTCGGCCATGGCTGCGCTGGCCAACAAGGCCGCAGCGGCGGTGCCGGTCAAAAGTGTTTTGATCATCTTGGATCTCCCCTGAGTGTCGCCGGTTGCCCGGCACTGGATGGAATGTGTTCAAATTTTTTGACCTTTGCCAAGCAGTTTTGGCCGCGTCCAGCCCTTTGGCCAGTGAATTCGCTCAAATTCCATGCTGGGGCCGTGTGCTGCACGATTGACGGCTCAATAATTTGATCATATTTTGATCACAGCCATCCCTTAGCCTGATTGGGGCCTATCATGTCATCCATTTCGAACCACATGCCCACCGCCGAATTGCAGGCGTTGGACGCCGCACACCACATGCATCCGTTCACCACCAACGACGAGTTGGGCGAGCGTGGCGCACGGGTGATCAAAAGCGCCAAGGGCGTGTTCCTGCGCGACAGCGAGGGGAACGAGATTCTGGACGCGATGGCGGGCCTGTGGTGCGTGAACATGGGCTATGGCCGTGACGAGCTGGTTCAGGCGGCAACGCGCCAGATGGCCGAGCTTCCCTATTACAACACCTTCTTCAACACGACGCACACGCCCGTGATCGCCCTGGCGGCCGAGCTGGCCAAGCTGGCGCCCGAGGGGTTGAACCACGTCTTCTTTGCAGGTTCCGGGTCCGAGGCGAATGACACCAACCTGCGCATGGTCCGCACCTATTGGGCCGAAAAGGGCCATCCGCAAAAGTCGCATGTCATCAGCCGCAAGAACGCCTACCACGGGTCGTCGATCGGGTCGGGGTCATTGGGCGGGATGACCTATATGCACGCCCAAGGCGGCATGCCGATCCCCGGCATTCACCACATCGGCCAGCCCGATTGGTGGGCCGAGGGCGGGGATATGACGCCCGAGGATTTCGGCCTGATGCGTGCGCAGGAACTGGAAGCAAAGATTGAAGAGCTGGGCGCAGAAAACGTCGCCGCCTTCATCGCAGAGCCTGTCCAAGGTGCAGGCGGCGTGATTGTTCCGCCCGAAACCTACTGGCCCGAAATCCAGCGGATTTGCGACGCGCACAACGTGTTGATCATCGCGGATGAGGTCATCTGCGGCTTTGGCCGCACGGGCAACTGGTTCGGGTCAACCACAATGGGGATCAAGCCGCATATCATGACCATCGCCAAGGGGCTGAGCAGCGGCTATGTGCCGATCGGCGGCTCGATCGTCTGCGACGAGATTGCGGAAGTCATCAACGCGGTGGAGTTCAACCACGGCTACACCTATTCAGGCCACCCCGTTTGTGCGGCTGTCGCGCTGGAGAACCTGCGCCTGTTGCAGGACGAGAATGTTCTGGATCACGTCAACAACGTCGCGGCACCTGCGTTGCACGCGGTGCTGAAAAGCCTCGGCGATCACCCCTTGGTGGGCGGGGTGAACGTGAAGGGCATGATGGCCTCGCTGCCGCTATCGCCCGACAAATCAACCCGCGCCAATTTTGCGATGGATGCGGGCACCGCAGGCTTTATCTGCCGCGAGCGGTGCTTTGCCAATAATCTGGTGATGCGCCATGTGGGCGACCGGATGATCATCTCTCCTCCGCTGGTGATTACGCCCGACGAGATCGAGGTGTTCCACACCCGCGCCAAGCTGGCGTTGGACGAAACATATGCCACGCTGAAAGACGGGGACATGCTGAAATCAGCATCTTAATCCATGGTTTCGGCCCGGCGACCCGTTGGGGCCCTGCATTCTTTGCGGGCAATCTTCCTGAATCGGGGGGAATTTTAAACAATTCGCCTTGATTCTGGCACATGAGCGCGAATCTGGCTTTATCCAGTTGCAATGTGACGGCAGCCTGCGTTTACTTTGCGTGAATGAGAGTGAAAACCACGGGGAGCCACCAGTTTGGCCGATACTAAAAGCAGCGATGCATTCGTCGAGTTTGAACGCGTCCAGAAAAGCTATGACGGTGAGAACCTTGTCGTCAAAGACCTCAACCTCAGCATGCCCAAGGGTGAATTTCTGACAATGCTTGGGCCCTCGGGGTCGGGTAAGACGACATGCCTGATGATGCTGGCAGGATTCGAGACCGCAACCCACGGCGATATTCGTCTGGACGGTGTGTCGATCAACAACATCCCGCCGCACAAACGCGGCATCGGCATGGTGTTCCAGAACTACGCCTTGTTCCCCCATATGACTGTGGCCGAGAACCTCTCCTTCCCGCTGGAAGTCCGCAAGATGGGCAAATCCGTGCGTGAGGAAAAGATCATGCGCGCATTGGGCATGGTGCAGATGCAGGATTTTGCGGGACGCCGTCCTGCGCAATTGTCGGGCGGTCAGCAGCAGCGGATCGCACTGGCGCGGGCGCTGGTGTTTGAACCCGAGCTGGTCCTGATGGACGAACCCCTTGGCGCGCTGGACAAACAGCTGCGCGAAAGCCTGCAATTCGAGATTACAAACCTTGCGCATGATCTGGGCATTACCGTGGTTTACGTGACCCACGACCAGACCGAAGCCCTGACCATGTCGGACCGCGTGGCGGTATTCGACGATGGCCGTATTCAGCAGCTGGCCCCGCCGGATCAACTGTATGAAGCGCCCGAGAACAGCTTTGTTGCGCAGTTCATCGGCGAGAATAATACCCTTGAGGGCGTCGTCAAAGAGATCAAAGGCGATGTTGCCACTGTGCAGCTGGACAGCGGTGAGGTCATTCAGGCCAAGCCTGTCAACGTCAGCGCCGCAGGCGACCGCACCCGCGTATCGATCCGCCCCGAGCGTGTCGAGTTCGACAAGTCGCGGATGCAGGAAGGCGCCTTTACCCTCAAGGCCGAAGTGCTGGAATTCATCTATATGGGTGACATCTTCCGCACGCGTCTGCGGGTTGCAGGGCGTGACGACTTTGTCGTGAAAACACGCAACGCGCCCGATCAGGTGCGCCTGACCCCCGGCACCCAGATCGAGATCGGCTGGCTGCCCGAAGATTGCCGCGCGCTGGACGCCTAGGCGTCCTCCTCGCGTGTCATGTCGCGGCGCGGGTGTCCTGCGCTGCGGACAAACAGAGGCTGTGACCAAACCCGTTGTTGCCGCCTTGGAATACCCATAACGGGAAAAAACTGGGAGAGACTAATGAACCTCACTAAAACATTGATGGCCACCACTGCGCTGACTGTTGCAGCTGGCATGGCACACTCGGACGGCCACATGGCATCCGAAATGACAATCGTTTCATGGGGCGGCGCATACTCCGCTTCACAGCAGAACGCCTACCACACACCATATTCCGAGATGACCGGCGTCAAAATCATCAACGACGAATCCTCGGCCGAGGCCGTGTCCAAACTGCGCGCGATGAGCGAAGCGGGCAACGTGACGTGGGACGTGGTTGACGTTGTTGCGGCTGACGCTCTGCGTCTGTGCGACGAAGGTCTGGCGATGGAAATCGACGCCGACACACAGCTGGCCGATGCGCCTGACGGCACAAAAGCATCCGAAGACTTCGGCGACCTGCTGGTCGGCGACTGCTTTATCCCGCAGATCGTGTACTCCACAACTGTTGGCTACCGCACCGATCTGGTTGGCGACACCGCCCCCACATCCATCTGCGCCCTGTTTGACACCGAAGCCTACCCAGGCAAGCGCGCGCTGGAAAAGCGCCCGATCGGCAACATGGAATGGGCTTTGATCTGTGACGGCGTTGCAAAAGACGACGTATACGACGTGCTGGAAACAGCCGAAGGTCAGCAGCAAGCGCTGGACAAACTGGAAACCATCAAAGGCGATGTAATCTGGTGGTCAGCCGGTGCCGACACGCCACAACTGTTGGCCGATGGCGAAATCGTTATGGGTTCCACCTACAACGGCCGTCTGTTCAGCCTGATCGAAGAGCAAAAGCAGCCTGTTGGCATGCTGTGGGACGCGCAGGTATTCGACCTTGATGGTTGGATCATCCCAACTGGTCTGAGCGATGAGCGTAAAGCCCGCGCACTGGACTACGTCAAGTTCGCGACAGACACACAGCGTCTGGCCGATCAGGCGAAATACATCTCTTACGGTCCTGCACGCAAGTCTTCCGCACCACTGGTTGGCAAGCACGAAACTCTGGGCATCGACATGGCACCACACATGCCAACCGATCCAGAAAACTCCAAGAACACGTTCCTGTATAACTACGAGTTCTGGGCAGACTACCGTGACGACATCGACGCCAAATTCCAGGCGTGGCTGGTTAAGTAAGCCCTTTACGGCTTTTCGGAGGGGGCCCATCGCGGCCCCCTCCACACATTATTCGTTAGTCAATTTACCCTTTTTCCGACCAAGACAGCCGATGGGACCCTCATGAGCGACGCCTCCACACCACAGACCGCCTCTTCCTCTGCCGCCGCCGCGCGGATTGCGGATGCCGCGCATACCGGACCCATGCTTGCCGCTGATGGCACGCCGCTGAAAAAGTCGCTGAACCGCGCCTTGCGGTTGCAAAAGATGCGGGCGCTGGCGCTGATCGCGCCCTTGCTGATCTTTGTGCTGGTCACGTTTATCGCGCCCATCGCCGATATGCTGTTCCGCTCGGTCGAGAACCAGATCGTCAGCGATACGCTGCCGCGCACCACCACGTTGCTGGCCGACTGGGACGAGAGCGGCGGCACGATCCCCGACGAGGCCACGTTTGCCGCGCTCTATGACGATATGTTTTTCGCCAAAGAGGCCAAGCTGCACACGCGCCTTGGCTCGCGGCTCAACTACGAACTGACGGGCGTTTCATCGCTGTTTCGCAAATCAGGCCGCAAGGTCGAGGATATGGGCGAGGTCTATCAGGACCAGTTCGAGGATTTGGACGGCTTTTGGAAAGACAGCGAAAACTGGCTGAGCTTTATCGCCTCTGACGCGTGGATCGCGCAGATGGAAGGTTGGAAGAAGGCCGACGGCAACCAGCCCGCGTTTGAGCTGCGCGAAGGCATTGCCGATGCGCTGCCGACAACTGCGGCCACCTATGCGCGTTTTGCCGATTTCACGCAGAATGTGGATGAAAAGAACCTCTACAAAGAAGATCCATGGGCGATCGTTTATTCCTCGCTCCATACTGATCTGACGGGCGAAAACGGTCTTGCGGGCTATAGCGGGCCAGCCGCCGCCGAGTTGACGGCTGCGGCGACGGCTGCGGCGACATTCGAGACGGTGAACTATTCCGCCGCCTTCGAGGATATCGATAAGGACTGGCACGATGTGGAGGTCTGGAAGACGATCAAAGTCTACAGCCCCAACTATACAAACGGCTATTTCCTGAATGCCATCGACATGCAGAAGTCTGCCGATGGCGCCGAGATGCGCCCGGAGAACCAGCAGATTTATGGCATCCTGTTCTGGCGCACGATGGTGATGTCTGTGGCGATTACGCTGTCGTGTATCCTGCTGGGCTATCCCGTTGCGTGGATTTTGGCGAACCTGCCTGCGCGCACGGCCAACCTGCTGCTGATCCTTGTACTGCTGCCGTTCTGGACCTCGCTTTTGGTGCGGACATCGGCGTGGAAGGTGATGCTGCAACAACAAGGGGTGATCAACGACACGCTGGTCTGGCTGGGCATTGTGGCCACGGACGACCGGCTTGCGCTTATCAACAACCAGACGGGTACGATCATCGCGATGACGCACATCCTTCTGCCCTTCATGATCTTGCCGCTCTATTCTGTGATGCAGACGATCCAGCCAACGTATCTGCGCGCGGCAAAATCCTTGGGCGCGACGAACTGGACCGCATTCTGGCGCGTCTATTTCCCGCAATCGGTGCCGGGCATCGGTGCGGGCAGCATCCTCGTCTTCATTCTGGCCATCGGCTACTACATCACACCCGAGATCGTGGGCGGCACGCAAGGCACGTTCATCTCGAACCGGATTGCCTACCACATCTCAAGCTCGCTGAACTGGGGCCTTGGGGCCGCACTTGGGGCAATCCTCTTGGGGGCGGTTCTGCTGCTCTATTACGCCTACGACAAGATCGTCGGCATTGATAACGTGAAACTCGGATAAGGAGCGGACCCATGGTAGCACTCACACCCATCTCGCGCACGCCCGCCTCTTTTTATGCCTCTGTGACGGCGGCCTTCGGCGCGTTCTTTGGTATCTTCATCGGCACTGGTCAGGGCAATCTTTTGCTGGGCATCGTTGGTGGCGCCGTCCTGATGGGCGCTGCGGCGTTCATCCTGACCCAAGTCGTCAAGAACGAGCGTTTGGGCCGCTGGGCCTTGACCATTCTGGTTGCTCTTGGCGGTATGGCCTTGGCGGGCCTGCCTGGTCTGCTGATCGGTATCTTCTTTGGCTGGTTCTTTGGCTTCCTGATCTTCTGGCTGTACGAGGGGCGCTACCGTGCGCGGATCCCGCCGTACCTCACCCCCATGCAAGTCCTGTGGCACTTTGCCTTCCGCACGATCTGTGGCGCGATCTTTGTGTTCCTGATCACGCCGATTCTGGTGGTGATGCCGCTCAGCTTTAACGCGCAGGACTTCTTTACCTTCACGCCTGAAATGCTGCGGTTTGATCCTGCGGGCTACTCGCTGAAACACTACCGCGATTTCTTTACCAATGACGCATGGCAGGACGCGATGAAGAACTCGCTCAGCATTGCACCTGTGGCGACGCTGTTGTCGGTATCTTTTGGTACGCTGGCCGCGATCGGGTTGAGCCAGCCGCACGTGCCGTTCCGCCGTGCGATCATGGCGATCCTGATTTCACCGATGATTGTGCCGCTGATTATCTCGGCGGCGGGGATGTACTTTTTCTACAGCCGTATGGGTCTGCAAGGCACGTATATCGGTGTGGTTCTGGCGCATGCGGCCCTTGGCATTCCGTTTGTGATTATCACCGTGACGGCGACGCTGGTGGGCTTTGACAACTCGCTCACGCGGGCGGCGGCGAATATGGGCGCGAACCCTGTAACCACCTTCTTCCGCGTGCAGATGCCGCTGATCTTGCCGGGTGTTATCTCGGGCGGGTTGTTCGCCTTTATCACCTCGTTTGACGAGGTTGTTGTGGTGCTGTTTGTCGGCTCTGCCGGTCAGAAAACACTGCCATGGCAGATGTTCATCGGCTTGCGCGAACAGATCAGCCCGACAATTCTGGCGGTCGCGACGATCCTTGTCGCCATCTCGATCTGCTTGCTCACCGTGGTTGAACTGCTGCGCCGCCGCTCGGAACGGCTGCGCGGTATGTCACCGAGCTGATCTGATCAATTCAAGCATGCGGGGGGAGGCATAGCCGTCCGGCACCTCCCCCTTGGCAGCTTGCCAATTACGCACAGCATTTACCGTAAGCGGGCCGATCTTTGCGTCGATCTTTTGCGTGTCAAAACCCTGCGCCGTGAGCAGTTCCTGCAACTCGATCCGCTCGGCATAGCTGAGCGCGCGATCGCCCAGCGGCCACCCGCTTTTGAGCGGCGCCGCCCCCGCGATACGGTCCGCCAGATGACCCACTGCGATGACATAGGCATCGGCGGTGTTATAACTTTCCAACACCTCGAAATTCTTAAAGACCATGAAGGCTGCCCCCTCTGCGCCCGCAGGCAGCAGGATGGCGGCGGCCCCGTGATCGGGCACAGGGGCACCAGCTGTATCCAGCACACCCAAGGCCGCCCAATCAGCGGGGGATTTCAGCACCTCGCGGTTGGCGAGCAGATAGTCAAACCCGTCGGGGATGCGCACCTCCACCCCCCAAGGCTGGCCCGTAACCCAGCCGTTTGCCTTCAGATACGCGGCGGCGGAGGCGAGCGCATCGCGGGGATCATCGCTCCAGATGTCCCGCTTACCATCACCTGTCCAATCCACGGCGTGGTCGATGAAAGAGCCGGGCATGAACTGCGTATGCCCCATGGCCCCCGCCCAACTGCCGCGCAGCGCGTCCGCCTTTGTGTCACCGCTTTGCAAAATCGTCAGCGCGGCAATCACCTGCTCTTCGAAAAACGCGGCACGCCGTCCGTCATAGGCCAGCGAGGCCATTGAATTGAGCACAGGGTCGCTGCCACGGAAGGTGCCATAGGCGCTCTCCAGTCCCCAGATCGCGGTGATAATTTCGGCGGGCACACCGTATTTCGCCTCAACCGCGCTCAGGGTTTCCTGCTGGCGCTTCAGCGCGGCTTTGCCATTGCTGACGCGCAGATCAGAGACGGCGGTGTCCAGATAGTTCCAGATGGTTTTGGTGAATTCTGATTGATTGCGGTCCCGCTCGACCACTTTGGGGGCGAAGGTGACGGTGGCCATGGCGGTGTCATAAAGGCCTGCGTCAATGCCCGCCGCGAGGGCGTTTGGCTTGAACTCGGCAATCCAGTCCTTCAGCCCCGCATCCGACAGCGCGGTGGTTTGCGCCGACAGGGGCAAGGCCGAGATCATCATCAAAGCAACAAGAGAAAGTCCGCGCATGGCTGGCCCCTTTGTGGTCAAAACTGCGGCCAAGCTATCGCGAATTCCGGCGCGTGCAATGCGCTAGGCCTCGGATGCGCGGTCTTTGGCCCGTGCTTGGGCTTCTTCGCGCAGCCGCGCAAGATAGTCGCGCAGCATCGGCACACGGCGCGGGCGAAAGGACGCGCCCGTCAGCGCCAGCTCCTGCATCCGGTCCAGACGGAAGGCGCGAAAATCCTGCCGCAGGTGGCACCACGCCATCAGCATGTGCGCGTTTTGCATAAAGACGATGCTCAGCGGGTCGGCCTGCCGTGTGGAGGGCGCGCCGTTGGCGTCTTCATAGCGGAATTCGATCGTCGCCTCGTCCCACGTGGCCGCACGCAGGGCTTTGACGTCAATCGCAGGCTCGGGCGGACGGGTGAAGCGCCGCGCATCCAGCACGGCGTGTTGCAAGCGGTAGGTCTGGCGCGCGGGCAGCCGCGCCTTGATCTTGGACAGCGCCGTGCGGGCCGAGGCGGCAAGGGCGGGATCACCGATCACGTCGACCTCACGCAGGCCCAGCACCAGCGCCTCAAGCTCGTCATCCGAGAACGCGAGCGGTGGCAGGGCGGCGTCCTCGATCAGGGTGTAGCCAAATCCGGCCTCTCCGTCGATCACAGCACCAAGGCCGCGCAGGGCCTCGATGTCGCGGTAGACGGTACGCAAGGAAACGCCCGTTTCATGTACCAGCGTTGTCGCCGTGACGGGCGCTGGCAATTGGCGAAGCGTTTGCATCAGTTGAAACAGGCGGTGCGTTCTGGTCATCGGGACCTCCGTTGCGGGATCAGCCTACACTCTCACTCCATACTGTCAATTTTTGACAGGAAGGGCCCGTTATGGATGGGCGCGGATATATTGGAAGGACGACACAATGATCACGCTCTACACCTACCGCGCAGGCTTTGGTCAATTCAGCTTTAGCCCGTTTTGCACAAAGGCCGCGTGGTTGCTGAACATGGCGGGGCAGAAATGGGAGCGTCACGACATGGACGACCCGCGCAAGATGCCGCACGCCAAGCTGCCCGCCATCGGGTTGTCCGATGGAGCGACCATTCCAGACAGCGACAACATCCGCGCCCACCTTGAGGGATTGGGCCATGACTTTGACGCAGGGCTGTCGCCCCGTGACCGCGCCCCGTCGCGGGCGTTCATCCGCATGGCAGAGGAGCACATCTATTTCCATCAAGCGTTGGACCGCTGGGCGATGATGCAAATTGGGAGATCATTCGGCAGGAGTATTTCGGGTTCCTGCCTGCCCTGCTGCGCGGCATGATCACATGCGGTTTGCGCAAGAACCTGATGCGCACAATGCATGGGCAGGGCATTGGACGGCTGACTGTCGCGCAACGGCTCACGCGGATCGAGCCTGACCTGCAAGCGATTGCCCATCAACTGGGCGACCGTGTTTTTCTGTTTGGCGACACGCCCCGTGCGGCGGATGCCGGCGTAGGCGCGATCCTTGGCGCGGTGATGGCCGCCCCCGCCCCCACCGGATTGTCGCGGCGGGTGAGCGGCGATGCCAAGCTGGCCGCCTATGTCGCCCGCTGCGAAGCCGCGATGGGTTAGCGGCGGCTGCGGGTCACCTTGCGCTTGGTCGCGGCCTTCTTGCCCTTGGCTTTGGCGCCTTTGCGGCGGGGGCTGCGGCCTGCGGGGCTGCGGCGACCTTGGGGCATTTTCTGGTCCTCGATCTCCAGCAGTTCCAGGGCGATGCCACCTGTCACTGGCGTCACCTCGGCCAGCCGCACGGTAACGCGCTGACCCAGCCCGATGGTCATGCCGGTATCAGCGCCCATCAGCGTGCTGTTGTCGGCATCGTGGTGGAAATACTCGCGCCCGATATTGCGCATGGGGATCAGCCCGTCTGCGCCCGTCTCGTCCAGTTTCACAAAGGCACCAAAGCGGGCGACACCGCTGATGCGGCCCGTCATCTCGTTGCCAACACGTTCGGACAAAAACGCGGCAAGGTAGCGGTCGGTCGTGTCGCGTTCGGCAATCATGGAGCGGCGCTCGGTATCGGAGATATGCGCACCCGTCGCCTCCATATCGTCCATGTCGTGCTGCGACAGGCCGTCCTTGCCCCAGCCGTGTGCTGTGATAAGGGCGCGATGGACCAGCAGGTCAGCGTAGCGGCGGATGGGCGAGGTGAAATGCGCATAGGAGCGCAGCGCGAGGCCAAAGTGGCCGATATGGTCGGGACCATAGTACGCCTGCGTCATCGAGCGCAGGGTCGAGATGTTGATAAGCTCCGCATCCTCGGAGCCCGCCGCCTGATCCAGCAGGCGGTTGAGGTGGGCGGTTTGCAGCACTTGCCCCTTGGCCAGCGTATAGCCAGCGGCGGCGGCTGTTTCGCGCAGCGCGTCGAGTTTTTCTGGCGTGGGTTCTTCGTGCGTGCGGAACAGCAGCGGCGTCTTCTTGGCGATCAGCGTCTCGGCAGCGGCGACATTGGCCAGCACCATGAACTCTTCGATCAGGCGGTGGGCATCCAGCCGCTCGCGGAAATTGACCGAGCGGACTTTGCCATCGTCATCCAGCTCGATCCGCCGTTCGGGCAGATCAAGGTCAAGCGGTTGGCGGCGTTCCCGCGCCGCAACCAGTGCTGCATAGGCGGCGTAGAGCGGCTTCAAAACAGGCTCTAACAAGGGCTTTGTGCGGTCGTTCACGTTGCCGTCGATGGCATCTTGCACCTCTTCATAGTGCAAGCTGGCGGGGGATTTCATCAGACCACGGTGGAAATCATGGGCGATCTTGTTGCCGTCTTTGTCCAGCACCATGCGCACGGCGATGCACGCACGCTCGACCCCTTCGTGGAGCGAGCAGAGGTCGCCCGACAGCACATCGGGCAGCATGGGCACAACGCGATCGGGGAAGTAGGTGGAGTTGCCCCGCTTGCGCGCCTCGCGGTCCAGCGCAGAGCCGGGCGTGACGTAGGCCGCGACGTCGGCGATGGCGACCCAGAGGATATGGCCGCCCTCATTCGCCGCGTCTGTATCGGCCTCGGCAAAACACGCATCGTCGTGGTCACGCGCGTCTGACGGGTCGATGGTGACAAGTGGCACATCGCGCAGATCGGTGCGGCCTTTGAGGCCCTTGGCCTCGGCCTTATCCGCCTCGGCGACCACATCATCGGGGAAGTCATCGGGGATTGCGTGTTGGTGGATAGCGATCAGCGACACGGCCTTGGGCGCGGACGGGTCCCCAAGACGGTCGATGATGCGGGCACGGGGCAGGCCCATGCGGCCCTTGGGACCGGCGAGTTCCGCCTCGACCAGCTCACCCTCCTGCGCGCCGCCAGTGGCATCGGCGGGCACGGCCCATTCGCGATCTGCGCCTTTGTCGATGGGTTTGATCCGCCCGCCCTCGGCGTGTTTGCGGAAGATGCCTACGATCTTTTTGGGGTTACTGCCGATGCGGCGGATCAGGCGACCTTCATAGTGGTGGTCTTCGCCCTTTACCAATGTCAGCCGCGCAAGGATGCGGTCGCCTTCGCCCAACGCGGGATCACTGGCGCGGGGGATCATTAGAACGGTGGGTTCTACGCCTTCGCCGCCCCACTCCATCGGTTTGGCAAAGAGATCACCGTCGCCGTCGGGCCCCGTGACCAGCAGCACGCTGACAGGGGGAAGCCGCTCAGGGTCGCTATAGGACTTCTTGCGCTTTTCCAGATGCCCTTCGGCCTCCAGCTCTTTCAGGATGCGCTTGAGGTCGATGCGGGCCGCGCCCTTGATGCCGAACGCCTTGGCGATGTCGCGCTTGGCGGTCAGGGTGGGGTTATCCTCGATCCAGCTGAGGATCTCTTGCTTGGTTGGTATATTGTTCATGTAAGTGGAGGTAGCACGCACATGGGGCCGCGTCACATTATTTTAGGTCAGCGGCGGTATCGACGTCTTGCAAGGTAGCCACATGGGCAATGCGGTGGTTGGGCAATGTCGCGGCCGTATCCGCCAAAGCGTGCCGCGTCGACCAGCGTACGCCGGCGAAGAGGGTCGGCGGGACGGCACGGACCCGCCGCAAACCGATGAGCCAATACCCCCCGTCAGGGGCAGGGCCAAACACCGCGTCATTGCGGCCCAGTGCGTCGAACGCCTCAGCCACCCGTGCGGCGTTAATGTCGGGAATATCGCCGCCGATCACACAAACAGGACCAGCAGGCGCGCTGCGCAGGGCGCGGCCCATACGGTCGCCTAGGTCTCCGCCTCCTTGGGGGATGCGGGCCAGATGTTTGGGCCAACTGCGCGACGTCGCCGCGGCCCTATCGGGCGAGACGGCCAGCACGGTGCGCCAGCGCGGGTCATCTATGCGGCGCAGCAAAGCACGCGTCTGGTGACGAAACCACCACGCCGCATCGACCATGCCAATGTCACGCCCCAGCCGCGTTTTCACGCGACCTGCACGCGGCTCTTTCAACATCACGATAAGGGTGCGGTTCACAGGCGTTGTTCCATCATCTGATGCGGCTCGCCCTCATCGGCATAGACATCACCGAAAGGGGTAAATCCCAGCTTTTCATAAAACCCGATGGCTTGGACCTGTGCGCCCAGAACAGCGCGAGAAGCGGAGTGCGTCACCGCCAATTCCAACGCCGCCTTGATCACCTGTGCGCCAAGGCCCTCGCCGCGCCGTTCTTTTAAAACACAAACGCGGCCAATCTTGGCAGTGCCTTCATCCAAGTAAACACGGGCGGTGGCGATGGGCGTGTCGCCGTCACGGGCCAGCAAATGGAGGCTTTGTGCATCCAGCGCGTCAACCTCGCCCTCGGCGGTATAGCCTTGCTCGGCCACGAAAACCGCGTGGCGCAGGGCAAAGCAGGTTTCCGTATCTGTTGTATGCCCGATCTGGATCACGCAAAATAGTCCTGTAAGATGCGGGTGTAGATGGTTTTGAGCTGGTGGATCTGCGCCACCTCCACGTTCTCGTCGACCTCGTGCATGGATTGCCCGACAAGGCCAAACTCGACCACGGGGCAATGCGATTTCACGAACCGCGCATCGGATGTGCCGCCTGTGGTCGACAGCTCTGGTGTGACGCCAAGGACCGATTCGACCGCGTTTGAAACCATTGCGGACAAGTCACCGGGGGGCGTGATGAAGCTTTCGCCCGAGATTTTGATCTGTGTCTCGATTTCGATGCCGAAGGATTGGCGGATTGCCGCAACCTCTTCTTCGATCCATGCGGTCAGGCTGGCGCCTGAGTGGGTGTCGTTAAAGCGGATGTTCACAGCGGCGGAACATTCGGCGGGGATGACGTTGGTGGCGGGATTGCCTGTGTCTACTGTGACCACGGCAAGGGTCGAGGGATCAAAATGGTCGGTGCCTTTGTCCAGCTCGTGACTGGCAAGACGGTCCATCAGGCGCATCATGGCAGGCAACGGATTGTTGGCGCGGTGCGGATAGGCGGAGTGGCCTTGCTTGCCCACCACACGGAATTTGATCGTCATAGAGCCGCGACGCCCGATCTTGATCATCTCGCCCATGGTGTTGGGGCTGGTCGGCTCTCCTACCAGACAGACGTCCATCCGCTCGCCGTTGTTCTCCATGTACTCGAGCAGGGCGAGGGTGCCATCGACGGATTCGCCTTCCTCATCCCCTGTGATTGCGATGACGACTGATCCATCGGGCGGGGTATCGCGCACAAAATCCACGGCAGCGGCGGCAAAAGCGGCCACGCCTGATTTCATATCTGTGGTGCCGCGCCCGTACATTCTGCCGTCTTTTATCTCGGCGCCGAAGGGGGGCATTGTCCACGCCGCCTCGTCCCCGATGGGAACCACATCCGTGTGGCCGTTAAAGCCGAAGGTTTTGGTGTTGCCCGCGTTGCCCCAACGGGCAAACAGGTTGCGGATGCCACCACGATTGGCCCACGCGCAGGAAAATCCCGCATCAGTCAAAAGCGCGTGCAGAATGTCCAACGCGCCCGCGTCTTCAGGCGTGACCGACGGGCAGCGGACCAAGGCGGCGGTTAGCTCTGCGGGGTCAATGGGCGATGGGTGGGACATGGTCTGCGCTCCTGTGGGTTCTGCGCTGCCTTTATCCCTTCTGTGGCGCAAAAGTGCCAGCCCTTGCCAACACGCGGAAAACCCACTTCATTTATGGCAAAACTGTGGTACCGTGGACGGATAATAAATGACCCGAGGCAGGGCATGAGCAGATCTATCACCTGAAAACAGGGGTGGATCCGTCCGAATCTAACGGACTGGACAGGAACAATGGGCCCCCGCGCCTTTGGTCTTTCCAATTGCATGTGCTGTCTCTCAAAAGGTTTGAGGCAGTGACATGGTAGCAGCATCCGAGCTTGATATTGAAACGGTGCGCGAAGGCACGTCTGCGCTGGATATGGCGCAGGAGATCTTTGGCAGCGGTGTGACCGTAACGGGTGCCACCTATTACGGCGACATCGACAGCGCGGGCACATATTCGGGCGGCGATACCACATCGCCCGGCGTTGTGCCCGGCAATACCGGAGTGATCATGTCCACCGGTGAGGCCGAGGATTTCACCAATTCAAACGGACAGTCGAACCAGAGCAACAACACGTCGACCAATACGTCGGGCACCAACAACTTCAGCCCCTATAACAATGCGGCGGGCGGCACGACCTATGACGCCTCGACACTGGATGTGGATTTCATTCCCGACAATGACACGCTCACGATGCAATTCGTGTTCAGTTCGGAAGAATACCCCGAGTTTGCCAATTCGATCTATCAGGATTTCTTTGGCGTTTGGGTAAACGGTTCTTTTGTTGAGCATGACGTGGGTGACGGGACTACCGCACCGTTCAACATCTCGACCGACAACAACATCAACATGTACATCGACAACACGTCTGACGACTACAACACCGAGATGGACGGCTTTACCATCACGCTGACACTGACGATGGATGTGAACCCTGGCGTGACCAACTCGATCCGGATCGCGTTGGCGGATGTGGGCGATAGCCAATACGATTCCAATGTGCTTATCGCGGGCGGGTCGGTGCAAACCGAGCTGGTGGCGATTTCTGATGATGTGAATGTCTATCCCGACGGGACGACCACGTTGGACGTTCTGAGCAATGACATTAACAATACCTCCGGCACGACGCTGACCATCACGCATATCAACGGACAACCCGCAAGCGTGGGCACCGCCATTACCCTACCCACGGGACAGCAGGTGACGCTGAACGCGGATGGCACCTTTAGTGTCGTGGGCGATGGCGACGAGGAAGATTTTAACTTTTCCTACACCGTCACCAATGGAACCGAATCGGATGTGGGTTTTGTAAACGCGTCATCCGTGCCGTGTTTTGTGGCAGGAACGTTGATTGCCGCCCCCGATGGCGATCGCCGTGTCGAAGCGCTGTTGCCCGGTGATCTGGTGATGACCAAGGACGAAGGCCCGCAGCCCCTGCGTTGGATCGGGTCGCGCCGTGTGGCGGCCACGGGTGATTTCGCGCCGATCCATATCCGCGCCAACACATTGGGCCAGCACCGCGACTTGCTGGTATCTCCGCTGCACCGCGTGTTGATCCGCGACAATCTGGCCGAGCTGTTGTTCGGCGAGACAGAGGTTCTGGTAGCCGCACGTGATCTGGTCAACGACCGGTCCATCACCCGCCGCGAGGGGGGCGAGGTGACATATGTGCATTTGCTGTTTGACCGCCATCAGGTTGTCTTTTCGGAAGGGTTAGAGACCGAAAGCTTCCTGCCGGGGCCACAAACGGCCAACAGTTTTGAAGCCGATGTTGTCGAAGAGATTTACAGCATTTTCCCTGAATTAGACCCTGAAACAGGCGCAGGCTATCCCACTGCTGCGCGCCGTACCCTGAAACGTTATGAGGCAGAGCTGCTGCGCTCTGCGAAGGTGGCATAAATGACCTGGCTTGCACTGACCGACCACAAAGACCGCCGATTGTCCCTGCAGGGTCTCGGTGCGGAAAAACGCTCTACCCCCGTGATGGCCGACCTGCCCGATGCGGAACTGACCCGCGGCAGTATCGTGTTCGAAACCCAAGTCTCCGAGGACAGCAAACCGCAGGTTCTGTTCGGGTTCAACACCCCCCACCCCGACAAACGCAGCCTTGTGTTTCAGGCCATCCCCGGTGGTGGTGTCGCGATGGTCCACGTGCAGGGCGACCAGATTGCCCATGCCGCAATTGCCCACAAGAACGCAGGCCGCGCCGAGATTTTGCGCCTGAGCTATTCGTGGGACACGAAATACAACTGGGGTCGTCTCACGCTGGAGCAGGTTGGTGAAACAGTCGTCACCAGCGTGGCAGTAGAGAACCCTCTGCCGCTTGTCCTTGATGATCTGCGCGATTTGATGCTGGGGCGTGGCAGCCATGACTATGCCCCCGACATGGTGTTCGCGGCCCTGTCTGACCAGATTGAGCCTATCGGCCCCGGCCCCACATTGGCACCCGACACGCCGGTCGCAACGCCTTGGGGCTACCGCAATGCTGGGACGCTCAAGCGCGGCGATACCGTATATACCTCCGAAGGGGAGGTCGTGCCCGTGCTGCAAACCGTCAGCCGCACCGTGCCTGCGCGGGGCAGCTATGCCCCGATCCGTATGCGTGCGCCCTACTTCGGGTTGCAGGACGACATCATCATCGCGCCCGAACAACACGTCGTGATCGACGGGCCAGAGGTGGAATATCTGTTCTCATGCGAGAAGGTGCTGACCCCTGCCCGCCATCTGGTGAACGGCTTTGCCGCGCGGACCGAACCCTGCGGCCATACGGTCAACTACACCCAGTTGATCCTGCCCAACCACGACACACTCATGGCAGGCGGTGCGCCGCTGGAGAGCCTGTATATCGGGCGTATTCGCCGCGATACGCACCAGTTGGCGTCAAGCGTTCTGTTCGGCGTTGACCGCATGGACCTGCCTGAACACAAGGCGCCCTCGCACAAGGTGCTGAAGTGGTACGAGGCAATCCATCTGGCCAAACGCCGCGCCGCGTAACGCCTAAGGCTTAAGGCTTAAGGCTTAAGGATCGTCGTAGAACGGCGTCATCTGCGCCACAATAACCGAGTTTTCGTCCAAGGCGCGCTGCATCAGGGCGCGCTCTTCATCGTCGATCTCGTGCCCCTCAGCCTCACGCTCGGCCAGTGTGCCATAGCCTGTGACGTCCAACGGGGCGGTGTCTGCCTGTTTCAGGATCGCGACGGTTTCGCGCACGGCCTCTGCCTCGTCAATGCCCGAGGCAAAACACATGAGCGCGGCACCCGTCGCCTTATCGGGCAATCCGTCGCCCTTTTTGCGGCCGATCTGCACGGCAAGGGTATAGACTTGCTGGCGCGAGGGTTTCTTTGGCTTTTTCTCTTCGGTCATCTTGGCCTCTTGGCTAGTCGCATTTGCGCAGCAGGTTGATATGCCCGCCCTTTTGAATCACGGCAATGCCGCCTTCGCGCTTCATGATCATGATCCGCCGTTCCCAAGGGTCGCCATCGGCGCGGCAGATCGCATTATACAGGGTTGCATCCATCCCCGCCACGGCCCGAGGGTCGCGCAGCGTGCAACGGGTGCCCAGCGCAAAGAAGATATTACTGGTCAGCAGGATCGCACCGCGATCCTTGCCGATGGTTTTGCAATCCCAATTATCAGCGCTGGGATGGTCAGGGCGGTAGCGCCCGTCATAGGGTCCTGCCCATGCTGCCGCAGCCACCGCCACAAACACCAAGGACAGCACAAACCGCATCAGTCGCGCAGCAGTTCGTTGATCGACGTTTTCGAGCGTGT
The DNA here is from genome assembly GCF_040149565.1 of Sulfitobacter aquimarinus. Lineage (NCBI taxonomy): Bacteria > Pseudomonadati > Pseudomonadota > Alphaproteobacteria > Rhodobacterales > Roseobacteraceae > Sulfitobacter > Sulfitobacter aquimarinus. The sequence continues at coordinate 216,513 of NZ_JBEFLO010000003.1, read as the reverse complement.
CTTTTCATCCACGCGCTTTACGATCACCGCGCAATAAAGGTGCACACCGTTCTTGGACGGCATGGAGCCTGCGACCACAACCGAACCTGCGGGCACTTCGCCGTACATGACTTCGCCTGTTTCGCGGTCCAGAATTTTGGTCGACTGCCCGATGAACACGCCCATGCCAAGGACCGAGCCTTCGCGCACGATGCAGCCCTCGACCACTTCGGAGCGTGCCCCAATAAAGCAGTTGTCCTCGATGATTGTGGGGCCAGCCTGCATGGGTTCCAACACGCCGCCGATGCCAACCCCGCCCGACAGGTGCACGTTTTTACCGATCTGCGCGCAAGAGCCGACAGTGGCCCATGTGTCGACCATTGTGCCGCTGTCGACATAGGCGCCGATGTTCACAAAGGACGGCATCAGCACCACGCCCGGCGCGATATAGGCGGATTTGCGGACCACACAGTTTGGCACGGCGCGAAAGCCCGCCTCTTTCCACTGCGCATCACCCCAGCCTTTGAACTTGCTGTCGACTTTGTCCCACCAGCCAGCGCCTTGCGGGCCGCCTTCTTGATGCTCCATGTCCTTGATCCGGAAACCCAACAGCACGGCCTTTTTGGCCCATTGGTTTACATGCCAATCGCCATTCGCCTGCTTTTCCGCCACGCGCAGCTTGCCGCTATCCAGCGCGGCGAGCGTGGATTCGATGGCATCGCGAGTCTCGCCTGTGGTGGCGGAGGTGACGGCATCGCGGTTTTCCCACGCGGCCTCGATCGCTGTTTCAAGCTGTGCATTGGACATGACGGAACTCCCTTGGATGAAATATGTTGCACGCGCTATACGCGCAGCGGCGGGGCCGTGCAATCCTAACGCCCGTTGCAGGTAGCGCATATTGCCATAGTCACCACCCTCAATCGCGTGCATTGTGGCACAAACCAAATGCCCGAGGATGATATGAGCAAAAAGAACAACAACCCGCTGCGCCACGCCGACAAAGATATGGAAGCCGTAGACGGCGTTCCCGTCACGCCACAAACCCAAGCACCCGCTTACCAGCTGGCCTTTACCGATTCCGATTTCATGTGTCGGGAGGAGCTGCGCCCCGTCCGCTTGCAGCTAGAGCTGTTGAAGCCCGAAATGATGCTGGACGAATACGGCGTGCGATCGACCATCGTGCTGTTTGGCGGGGCGCGGATCCCCGAACCGTCCAAGAAAGACACGGCGCGGACCAAAACGCTGGCTGATCTGTCGCGGTTTTATGACGAGACACGCGAATTCGCGCGGCTGATGACGCTAAAATCAATGGAGGGCGGCGGCAAAGAAAACGTTATCGTCACCGGTGGCGGCCCTGGCGTCATGGAGGCCGGCAACCGCGGCGCAGTAGACGCAGGCGGTGTTTCCATCGGCCTCAACATCGTGCTGCCGTTCGAGCAGGCCCCGAATGAATATGTGACACCCGACTTGTGTTTCAACTTCCACTACTTCGCGATCCGAAAGATGCACTTCCTGATGCGCGCAAAAGCGATCTGTGTGTTCCCCGGCGGCTTTGGCACCATGGATGAATTGTTCGAGGCGCTGACGTTGATCCAGACAGGCAGAATGCAGCGCGTTCCGTTTTTGCTGTTTGGGCGCGACTTCTGGCAAAGCATCATCAACTGGGATGCACTTGCCGATGCGGGCACGATTTCAGCCGAAGACCTTGATCTGTTCCGTTTTGTCGAAACCGCCCAAGAGGCGATGGACCTGATCGAGAACTGGGACGCGCCATCAGCCCGTGAAAGCATCCCTGGTCGCTAAGGCGGCGCAGGGTTTTAGGCAAACAGCTCTTCGGGCAACTCACACAGTGCAACGTGGTGGGGCAGTGTTTCAAGCACATGCTTGCCGTCGTCTGTATCGCGGATGGAATAGCCATAGCCGGCAAGGCGGTGCTTCCATTCGCGTGCGGACAAGGCCACAGCGCGTTCATGTGCTACGATCTGCATGACTTCGTCTGTGACGAAGACGTCTGATTTAAGAATGATCGACATTGATAATCTCCTGATTAAGTCATCTCAGGAAACAGTCTGCGGGGCGGGCGTGGCAGGAATCAGATACGATTGAGGCAGAAAACAGGTATTTTCACCCGCAAAAGTAGCATCTAGCCTGTTTTCGTCACATCTGACGTCTGTTTGATTGTTTTCCCCACAGCATCAATCGCTCAGCTACGGGCGATTCCCGCCTCGGCTTCGATCTGTCGGCGCGATTTGCGCACGCGCTCTGTCTCGGATTTGAGCTGCCCGCAGGCGGCCATGATGTCTTCACCCCGTGGCTTGCGCACGGGCGAGGCATAGCCCGCCTTGTGCACAATATCCGAAAACGCACGGATGCGGTTGTTCGAGGAGCGTTTATACGGCGCACCGGGCCATTCATTGAACGGGATCAGGTTGATCTTGGCGGGGATGCCTTCGATCAGTTTCATCAGGCGGTGGGCGTCTTCGTCGCTGTCGTTGATGCCGTGCAGCATGACATACTCGAATGTGATCCGCTCGGAGTTCGAAACCTTCGGGTATTCGCGCAGCGCGTCCAGCAACACCTCGATGTTCCATTTCTTGTTGATCGGCACCAACGTATCGCGGACCTCGTCCGTGGTCGCGTGGAAAGAGACAGCAAGCTGGCAACCGATCTCGGCCGCCGTGCGCGCGATCTCCGGCACAACGCCAGACGTCGACAGGGTGATGCGGCGGCGCGACAGCTGGATACCCTCGGGGTCCATCGCGATCTTCATCGCGTCGCGCACGTTTTCAAAGTTATAAAGCGGCTCGCCCATACCCATCAGAACGATATTGCTCAGCAAGCGCGCCTCGTAGGTGCGCGTGCCGGATTTGGGCCATTCGTCCAAATCGTCACGGGCCACCATGACCTGGCCAATAATCTCACCCGCGGTCAGGTTACGCACCAGCTTTTGCGTACCCGTATGACAGAACGAACAGGTGAGCGTGCACCCGACCTGAGAGCTGACGCACAGCGTGCCGCGATCCGCCTCGGGGATATAGACGACCTCAACCTCGTGCCCACCCGCGATGCGCACCAGATATTTGCGCGTGCCATCCGTGCTGACCTGTTTGGTCACGACCTCTGGCACCTCAACGACAAAGTGCTGGGCCAGATCGGCGCGGAACGCTTTGCTAAGGTTGGTCATCGCGTCAAAGTCGCGCACACCCCAGTTGTAGATCCATTGCCAGATTTGCCCCACCCGCATCTTCGCCTGCTTTTCAGGCGTGCCAATCGCAATCAGCGCATCGCGCATCGCTTCGCGCGTCATCCCAACAAGGTTGGCGGGCCCTTCGGGCAGCTTGCGGGGGATGGTGTGGACGTCTTGGGTGATCGGTGCAGACATGATGGCGATTCCTATCAGGGTTGCGCGCTATATAGGGGCTTGGGCCCGAAAATGAAAACAGCCCCGCCCGTCAGGGCAGAGCTGTGCCAAATCTTGTTGCGGGAATTTACCCGCCGCAGCGTTTTGCCGCATCATCCACAGCCGCCGTAAACCCAAGCAGCGAGAACGTGTCCTCGGTCTTGGTGCCGCGACCGGAACGGCCGGTCAGCTTGGCATCCGCGCCGCGCTTCATCGCGGTGATGATCTTGGCATCATCCGCAGTGGTTGCAGGCCATGCCCACTCCCCTTCGGTAAACAACTCGAACGAGTTGCCCGAGATGTTCATGGTAACAGTCGACCCGCTTGCAAACGGATAGCCACCCGTGAACGCGACCTGCCCCTTGGCACCCGCGCTGGGGCGGTAAAACACCATCAACAGGATTTGACCACGGTTCACCGCAACAACGCGCCCATCGCGGGAATTCACAGTTTCCTTGGGCGTCGATACGCCCCAACACTCGGTCGGGTTGCTTTCGACGAAAACGCTCCAATCGGTTTTTGCCGCCACGCGATTGGTGCTCTGGCTTTGCGCCCATGCGCTACCTGCCACCAAAGCCGCACAGATTGCAGCCGCTACACCGGTTTTAAAAAATGCCATTTGTCCAACTCTCCAGCCGTCTTATTGCCTCAACCTACCTAAACAGCCCCTTGCGGTGGACGCTTTTTCACGTCCCTTCTCTTGCAAAGCCCTGCATTCTTCTCGACAACAAACACCATAACGCGAAAGACGCGAGTACTAAACCCCTGGATGGGCAGGTTTTCGCGCATATTTATACAGTAAAGGAACACGATATGACCGCAGCCGCCCCCTTTGCCGAAATCTGGCGTGGTCCGTTTCTGGAAAGCGTGCATTCAGGCCATGCCGTGATCTGCGATGAGGCAGGCCAGATCGTGCAGGCATGGGGCGACCCTGATTTGGTCGTTTTGCCGCGCAGCTCATCCAAAATGCTCCAGGCGCTGCCGCTTGTCCGCTCTGGTGCTGCGGACGCATTCAACCTCACCACACGCCAACTGGCGCTTGCCTGCGCCTCCCACCAAGGTGCCGAAATTCACGTCGATAGCGTCGGCGCATGGATGGCGCAACTTGGCCTCAACGACGATGATTTCCGCTGCGGTCCAGAAGAGTCGCGTGACAGAAGCGTCAAGGAGGCCCAGATCCGCGCCCACGAATCCCCTTGCCGCATCCACAACAATTGCTCGGGCAAACATGCGGGCTTCCTGACTCTCACCAAACACCTCGGCGCAGGCCCCGATTACACCGATCCCGGTCACGCGGTGCAGCGCGCCTGCCTCGAAGCCTTCGAGGAAGCCACACAGGAAACCAGCCCCGGCCATGGCATCGACGGCTGCTCTGCCCCTAACTTTGCGGCCACCCTGCACGGCATCGCCCGCGCCATGGCACATTTCGCCGCCGCCCCCGACGGCAGCGCCGAACAACGCCTGCATCAGGCCATGCGCCTGCACCCCGACCTCGTCGCAGGCGAAGGCCGCGCCTGCACAGAACTGATGCGCGCCACGGATGGCAAAGTAGCCCTGAAAACCGGCGCCGAAGGGTTCTTCATCGCCATCCTGCCCGATCAAAAACTGGGCATCGCACTCAAAGCCGCGTGCGGCACCACCCGTGCCGCCGAAGCCGCCATAACAGCACTTCTCGTCCGCCTCGGCGCGCTCGACGCAAACCACCCCGCGACTCTGAAACGCATCAACGCCCCCATCAAAAACTGGGACGGCCTCGTCACCGGCACACTCAAGCCCGCAGCAAACCTGCTCGCCTAGCCCCTATTTTTTGCTGGCCATAAATCCTCCGGGGGACTCTTTGGCCATGGCCAAAGAGGGGGGCTGGCCCCCTCCCGTTCTATCCACCAACAAAATCCGTCCGCGCATATCCCTGCACGTACAACAGCGCCGTCAGATCCCCGAAGTTGATCCGCACATCACATTGCGCGGCCACGCTCGGCTTGGCGTGAAGTGCCACACCCATTCCCGCACGTGTCAACATTCCCAGATCGTTCGCCCCGTCACCTACAGCCAGCACGTCCGCCTCGGACAGGCCCAACCGCGTCGTGATCTCCTCCAACGCATCGACTTTGGCTTGCTTGCCAAGGATCGGCACGCCAACGTCGCCAGACAAAAGGCCGCCCTCAACCAACAACGTGTTGGCCCTGTTCTCGTCAAAACCCAAAATGCCTGCGACCTTTTGCGTAAAGGCCGTAAACCCCCCCGACACCAGCGCCGCATATGCGCCCTGCGCCTTCATCGTCGCCAGCAAAACCGCACCACCCGGCATCAGGGTGATCCGCTCGGCCAACACCTTGTCGATGACTGTCTCGGGCAACCCTTTCAGCAGCCCCACCCGCTCGCGCAATGCGCCGTCAAAGTCCAGCTCCCCGTTCATGGCCCGTGCAGTGATGTCTTTAACCCGCGCGCCAACGCCTGCTTCATCCGCCAGCTCGTCAATGCATTCTTGCTGGATCATGGTGCTGTCCATATCCGCCAGCAGCATCTTCTTGCGCCGCCCCTCGCTTGGCACAACAACCAGATCAACAGCCATCGCCTGACAACTGTCCCAGACCTCCCACAGATTGTCCGGCAGGCGCGACACTGTAAACTCTGCCGCCTCGTCAGGGCACAGCCAAACCGCCTCTCCTCCGCCCCATGCATTGCGCAGGGATTCGACCAACGCAGGGTCCAGATTGGCCGCCAAAGGGGCGGTGAGCAAAACAACAGTATACATATTCATGTTTCCGATCAGCGTCAGGGATGTCGCGAAATGACGTATGAGCGGCGGTTTAGCGCCAAAAACAGGCTTGTACCAGTGCGCCCTGCCCGATAGACGCATCCGTGGGACACCCTTCCCCAACGAAGGGCATTTATCTGCGAGGATAGCATCAATGGCTACTCAACAACCGGCTACGCGGCCGGCAAATCCGCGTTTTTCCTCTGGCCCCTGTGCCAAACCCCCCACATTTGATTTGGCAAAACTGTCTGACGCGCCTTTGGGCCGCAGTCACCGTGCTGCCCCCGGCAAAGCAAAGCTGCTGGAAGCGATCGAGACAACGCGCGAAGTTCTGCAAATCCCCGCTGACTATAAAATCGGCATCGTTCCCGCATCCGACACAGGCGCCTACGAGATGGCGATGTGGAACCTGCTGGGCGAACGCCACGTCGAGATGCTCGCATGGGAAAGCTTTGGCGCAGGCTGGGTGACAGATGCTCTGAAGCAGCTCAAGGTCGACGCGACCGAAAAGACCGCACCCTACGGCGAGATCGTAGATCTGGACGGTGTGAACTTCGACAATGATGTTTGCTTTACCTACAACGGTACGACCTCTGGCGTGCGCGTACCTGCGTCTTTTGAAATCCCTGCCGACCGTGCGGGCCTGACATTGTGCGATGCGACCTCGGCCGCTTTTGCCATGGACCTGCCTTGGGACCGTTTGGACGTCACCACCTTCAGCTGGCAAAAAGCACTGGGCGGCGAAGCGGCCCACGGCATGCTGATCCTGTCGCCCCGCGCGGTTGAGCGGCTCGAAAGCTATACGCCTGCCTGGCCCCTGCCCAAGATTTTCCGCCTGACCAAAGGCGGCAAGCTGATCGACGGTATCTTTACCGGTGCGACGATCAACACGCCCTCGATGCTGTGTGTCGAGGACTACCTCTTTGCGCTCAACTGGGCCAAATCTGTCGGTGGTCTGGAGGGCATGATTGCCCGCGCGGATGCGAACACAGCGGCGATTAACGCGTTTGTCGACGCGCATGACTGGATCGACTTCCTTGCCGTTGATCCGGCGACACGGTCGAACACCTCGGTCTGCCTCAAGTTCACGGATGAGCGCATCACCGATGGGGCCGCTTTTGCCAAGGCAGTCGCAAAACGGCTTGCGGATGAAGACGTCGCCCTTGATATCGGCGCCTACCGCGATGCCCCTGCGGGGCTGCGCATCTGGTGTGGTGCCACGGTTGAGACTTCGGACATCGAAGCGATGTTGCCGTGGCTCGACTACGCCTTTAACGCCGAACTCAACACATAACGCACCCCCTGTTTAACGGGCGGTCCCAAAGCGAGGACCGCTCGAAGAGCAGGGAGGAGCGCACCCCATCTATACATTCAAAGGACCATCATCATGGCACCCAAAGTACTCATCTCCGACAAACTCAGCGACGCGGCTGTTCAAATCTTCAAAGACCGCGGCATTGACGTGGATTTCCAGCCCGATCTGGGCAAAGACAAAGACAAGCTGCTGGAAGTCATCGGCCAATACGACGGCCTCGCCATCCGCTCCGCCACAAAGGCCACCGAGAAAATCATCGCCGCCGCCGACAACCTCAAGGTCATTGGCCGTGCGGGCATCGGGACCGACAACATCGACAAAGACGCCGCTTCCAAAAAGGGCGTGATCGTCATGAACACGCCTTTCGGCAACATGATCACCACAGCCGAACACGCCATCGCGATGATGTTCGCCGTTGCGCGCCAAATCCCCGAGGCGTCCGCCTCGACCCACGCGGGCAAATGGGAGAAGTCCAAATTCATGGGGGTTGAGCTGACAGGCAAGACCCTTGGTGTGATTGGTGCGGGCAACATCGGCGGCATCGTGTGCGACCGCGCACGCGGCCTGAAGATGAAAGTCGTCGCCTATGACCCCTTCCTTGGCGAAGAAAAGGCCAAGAAGATGGGCGTCGAAAAAGTCGAGTTGGACGAGCTGCTGGCCCGCGCCGATTTCATCACGCTGCACGTCCCGTTCACTGACGCTACGGCCAATATCCTGAGCCGTGAGAACCTTGCCAAAACCAAAAAGGGCGTGCGCATCGTCAACTGTGCCCGTGGCGGTCTGGTGGACGAAGAGGCCTTGGCCGAGATGCTGAAATCGGGCCACGTCGCTGGCGCGGCCTTCGACGTTTTCGCGCAAGAACCCGCAACCGAGAACCCGCTGTTCAACCTGCCAAACGTCGTTTGCACGCCACACCTTGGTGCCGCCACGACCGAGGCGCAGGAAAACGTTGCCCTGCAAGTGGCCGAGCAGATGTCCGACTACCTGCTGACAGGCGCCGTGAGCAACGCGCTCAACATGCCGTCCGTGACGGCGGAAGAGGCGCAGGTCATGGGTCCGTGGCTCAAACTGTCGGGCCATCTCGGGGCCTTTATCGGTCAGTTGACGGACGAGCCGATCACCGCGATCAACATTCTGTACGATGGTGTCGTCTCCGAGATGAACCTTGATGCGCTGAACTGTGGTGTGGTTGCGGGCATCATGAAACGCGCCAACCCGGACGTGAACATGGTATCCGCGCCAGTGGTCGCCAAGGAAAAAGGTATCCAGATTTCCACCACCAATCAGGATAAATCCGGCGCATTTGACGGCTATGTCAAAGTAACTGTCGTGACAGAGAAACGCGAACGCTCCATCGCGGGGACGGTATTCTCGGACGGCAAGCCACGGTTTATCCAGATCAAAGGCATCAACATCGACGCCGAAGTCGGCAATCACATGCTGTACACTACCAACGAAGACGTGCCGGGCATCATCGGTACACTGGGCCAAACGATGGGCGCCAATAGCGTCAACATCGCGAACTTCACCCTCGGCCGTGCCGATGTGAAAGGCGAGGCGATTGCCCTGCTGTATGTCGACGCACCCGTACCCGCGCCTGTGATCACCCAGTTGCAGGACACTGGCCTTTTCAAACAAATCAAGGTGCTGGAATTCGACGTCGCCTAGGCGTATTGCAGACCTGAGTTGACAGGCGCGGCTCCCACGGGGCCGCGCCTTTTTCGTGTCGCGGAGGACTTATGCGCAATCCCATCTACGCCATTGGCGATATTCACGGCCAACATGCCGAGCTTTTGCGCGTGCTGGCGCTGATCGAAGCGGATGGCGGGGCGGATGCGGAAATCGTCTTTCTTGGGGATTATACCGACCGCGGGCCACAGTCGGCTGCGGTGCTGGACACGCTGATCGCGGGGCTGGCGCAGGGCAAGCCGTGGCATTGCCTCAAGGGCAACCACGACCGGATGTTCAGCTGGTTCATGGAGGATTTTCCGCGCCATGACGCCTATCTTCCCGTCTACCTTTACTGGCTACACGAGCGTTTGGGCGGAGATACCACACTGGCTTCTTACGGTGTGAAATTCACCGAAACGGACCGCCAGACCGCTGTGCATGCGCTGGCCAAAGCAACGGTGCCACAGGCCCATGTGGATTTTTTAAATGCCTGCGCGCTGAGCTTTCAAACGGATGACCTGTTCTTTGCCCATGCAGGCATCCGTGGCGGCGTCGCCTTGGATGCGCAGAACGAAGAAGACCTGCTATGGATCCGCAAAGAGTTTCACATCGACCGCCGCGATCACGGCAAGCTGGTCGTGCATGGCCACACCCCTGTCAAAGCAGTCACGCATTACGGCAACCGCATCAACCTCGACGCGGGCGCAGGCTACGGAAACCCGCTGGGCGTTGTGGTGTTCGAGGGGCGCGATTGCTGGACCCTGACGGACCAAGGGCGGGTGGCCCTAGCGCCTGCCGAATGACGGGACGTAGTGGCTGACAGGCTGGCTTGCGATGCGTAACCTCTCCCTGAAATATCAGGGAGAAATCACATGGCAGACGATATCGTCATCTTGGGTGCGGCACGCACTGCAATCGGAACATTCGGCGGCACATTGGCAGGCACGCCCGCGACCCATCTGGGCGCAACCGTGGCCCGTGCCGCGATGGAGCGGGCGGGCGTCGAGGGCGGGCAGATCGGGCATGTCGTCTTTGGCAATGTCATCAACACCGAACCGCGTGATATGTATCTGAGCCGTGTTGCCGCGATGGAAGCGGGCGTGCCTGACGCGGTGCCTGCAATGAATGTGAACCGTTTGTGCGGCTCTGGCGTGCAGGCAATCGTCTCGGCGGTGCAATCGCTGATGCTGGGCGATGCGGAGTTCGCATTGGCAGGCGGTGCCGAAAGCATGAGCCGCGCCCCCTACATCACCCCCGCCGCGCGTTGGGGACAGAAGATGGGCGATGTGGCGCAGCTGGATATGCTGCTGGGCACGCTGAACTGTCCCTTCGGAACAGGCCATATGGGGATCACCGCCGAGAATGTTGCCGGCGAGCATAGCGTGAGCCGCGAAGAACAGGACGCCTTTGCCTTGCTGTCGCAAGAGCGGGCGGCTGCGGCGATCGAGGCAGGGCGGTTTGTAGATCAGATCGTACCCGTTGAGGTCAAGCAACGCCGTGAGATGGTGGCCTTTGAGGTGGACGAGCATCCCAAGGGGACCACGCTGGAAAAGCTGGCGGGGCTGCGGCCTGTGTTCCAGAAGGATGGGACGGTAACGGCGGGCAATGCCTCGGGGATCAATGACGGGGCCGCCGCGCTTGTCCTTGGCCGCGCCTCTTCCGCCGCTTCAAGTGGGCTGCGCCCCTTGGCGCGCGTCATCGGCTATGCCCACGCGGGTGTGCGGCCCGAGGTGATGGGGATCGGGCCAGTGCCTGCGGTGACAAAGCTGTTTGAGAAGTCAGGATTGAGCGCGGGTGATTTTGACGTGATCGAGAGCAACGAGGCCTTTGCATCGCAGGCCTTGGCCGTGAGCAAAGAGCTTGGATTTGATCCCGCACGGGTGAACCCCAATGGCGGTGCGATTGCGCTGGGCCATCCTGTGGGAGCGACAGGCGCGATTATTACGACCAAGGCGCTGTATGAATTGGAGCGGGTGCAGGGCAAACGTGCGCTTGTGACGATGTGTATTGGCGGGGGTCAAGGAATCGCGCTGGCGATTGAGCGTATCTGAAGATGTATCATCGCTAGGGGCATTGAGCCTCTAGCGATGACATGAGTATTTTCGGCCAGAAAAAACAGGCAAGATTAGGTTAGCGCGTCGATCAGGAGGATCACGCCTGTGGCGGCAGCGGCACCTAACGTGGCGGCGATTGCGAGGTACCGCTTGAACGGTTTGGCGGCAGGTGGGGGTGCGACGGCTTGGCGGACGAGAGCGGCCTCGACCAAAGCAGGCAGGCGCGGGCCAAAGCGTGACAGGACACGGGCAGTTCTGGTGAGGTCTGTGATGACCGCTTTGGGACCAATGGATTTGGTGATGTAGTCGGTGACAATCGGGGCTGCGACCTGCCAGATGTTCATTTGCGGGTTGAGCGAACGAGCGACGCCTTCGACGACGACCATGGTGCGTTGTAGCAAAATCAGTTCGGTGCGGGTTTCCATGCCGAAGCGTTCTGTGACCTCGAACAGATAGGCGAGCAAGCGGGCCATCGAGATGCGGTCGGCGTCCATGCCGAAGATCGGCTCTCCTACCGCACGTAATGCGCGGGCGAATTCGTCGACGTCTTTGTCGGCGGGGACGTAGCCTGCCTCGAAGTGGACTTCGGCCACGCGTTTGTAATCCTTGCGGATAAAGCCATAGAGGATCTCGGCGTAGACGCGGCGGGTGTATTCGTCGATGTGGCCCATGATGCCGAAGTCGAGCGCTACGATATTGCCGTTGGCCGCGACCTTGAGGTTGCCCTGATGCATGTCGCCGTGGAAATAGCCATCGCGCAGGGCGTGTTGGAGGAACAGGGCCAAGATACGCTCGGACAGTTCCACGCGGTCGTGGCCTGCGGCGTCGATCGCGGCATTGTCGCCCATAGGCACGCCCTCGGCCCAACTGAGCGTCATGACGCGGCGGGCGGAATAGTCCCATTTGATGACCGGCAGCTCGAAGCCTGCGTCGTCTTTGGTGTTGGCTGCGTATTCGGAAGCCGCGGAGGATTCGAGACGCAAGTCCAGCTCTCCGCGCACGACGCCATCGAAATGTTCGATCACATCCATCGGGCGTAGGCGGCGGGAACCCGGCGAGAAAAGCTCGACCATGCGGGCGGCGAGGTAGAAGGCGTCGACGTCTTTTTGAAACGCTTTTTCAATACCGGGCCGCAGGACTTTTACCGCGACATCCGCGCCATTGCTGTGCAGTTTCGCGTGGTGGACCTGCGCGATGGAGGCGGCGGCGACAGGTTCGGAAAATTCGGAAAAGATCGTGTCGACGGGTTGGCCGAGCTCTTTTTCTACTTCTGCTTTTGCCACTTCAACAGGGAAGGCCGGCAGTTGGTCCTGAAGAACGCGCAGTTGCAGGGCCATCTCGTCACCGACCACATCGGGGCGGGTCGAAAGGATTTGACCGAATTTGATGTAGGCAGGGCCCAGCGCCGTGAGGGCACGGGTGGCGGGTTGCAGGCTAGGATCGCCTTTGTAGCCAAGCGGTTTGAACGGCAGCGCCAATGCGCGGGCGACGAAACGCACGGCTTTGGGCGCCTCAAATGCGTCGAGGACGAAGTTCATCGCACCCGTGCGTTCCAGCGTGGCGCCGGTGCGGATCAGCCGCCAGATATTGTGTGGACCACGCACCCTAGATTTTCCAGCCAGAGTGCAGGGCCGCGATGCCCATCGTCAGGTTACGGTATTTCGCGTTCTCGAAACCCGCCATGCGCACCATGCCAAGAAAGGTTTCCTGATCGGGGAAGTTGCGGATTGATTCCACCAGATATTGATAGCTGTCGCGGTCATTCGCGATCATCTGGCCCATCTGCGGAATGACATTGAAGCTGTAGAGGTCATAGGCCTTTTGCATGGCGGGGTTGGGCAGTTGGCTGAACTCCAGCACCATCAGGCGGCCACCTGGTTTGAGGACGCGGTAAGCCTCGTTCAGCGCCTCCTGAGGGCGGGTGACGTTACGGATGCCAAAGGAGATGGTGTAGACGTCAAATGTGCTGTTCTCGAACGGCAGGTCCATCGCGTCGCCGACGACCCAATCAAGGCTGTCTTGCATGGCTTCGGCTTCGGCGCGTTTGCGGCCCTCGATCAGCATACCTTCGGTCAAATCGCACACGGTGGCGTGGCCGGAGCCTGCGCGTTTCAGGAACTTGAAGGACACATCGCCCGTGCCGCCCGCCACATCCAGCAGCTTTTGTCCTGCACGCGGCGCAAGCCAATCCATCATCGCCTCTTTCCAGATGCGGTGGATGCCCATGCTCATCACGTCGTTCATGATGTCGTATTTATTCGCCACATCGGAAAAAAGGCTGCGGACCTTGCCCGCCTTTTCATCCTCTAGGATGGTTTGCGCGCCGAAATGGGTGGTCTTGTCGGTCATGGGCTTTGTCCTAAACTTGTCACTTGGGGAATATAGCCTCAGAACAGCAGATACAAACCGCCATTTGCCGCAGGAGCGATGATGCCCGAACTGCCCGAAGTCGAGACCGTGCGCCGTGGCCTTGCGCCTGTGATGGAAGGCGCTGTGATTGCGCGCGCCGATGTGAACCGCCCCGATCTGCGCTGGCCCTTTCCCGAACGGATGGCACAGCGGTTGACGGGCCAGCGGGTCGAGCGGCTGCGCAGGCGGTCGAAATACGTGCTGGCGGATCTAAGCTCGGGTGAGACGCTGCTTATTCATCTGGGCATGTCGGGGCGGATGCTGATCTCGGGGGATCCGCTTGGGAAATTTGTGCATGACCACCCCGCGCCCGAGAAACACGACCATGTGGTGTTTCATATGGAAAACGGGTCGCGGATCACCTTCAACGACCCGCGCCGCTTTGGCGCGATGGATCTGATGGAGACAGCGCGGGAGGCCGAGCACAAGCTACTGGCTGTTCTGGGACCCGAGCCTTTGGGCAATGATTTCTACGATTCGATTCTGGTTGAGGCGTTCAAAGGGCGCAACACGCCGGTGAAATCGGCGTTGCTGGATCAACGGATCGTCGCAGGGTTGGGCAATATCTATGTCTGCGAGACGCTTTTTCGCGCAGGCATCAGCCCGAAACGCAAGGCGGGGCGTATTGCAGCAGCCAAGGTTGCGGCCATGGTTCCCATCATCCGCGACGTGCTGGCCGAGGCGATCGAGGCGGGCGGATCAACCCTGAAAGACTTCAAGCAAGCCGATGGGGAGCTTGGATATTTTCAACATTCCTTTGATGTCTATGGCCGCGAGGGCGAGGCCTGCAAGCGCGCAGGCTGTGACGGGCAGATTGCGCGTGTGGTACAATCGGGACGGTCTTCATTCTACTGCCCCGCATGTCAAAGATAGCTTGATCGCCTAAGCCCGCGTGATATGCACATACGTCTTAGCAACAGTAAAAGGCCGCTTTCATGGCATATGAGACCATCATCCTCGACGTTGAAAACCATGTGGCGACTGTCACGCTGAACCGGCCTGATGCGCTCAATGCGCTGAACGACCAGTTGATGCGCGAATTGGCGGACTGCCTGAAGGCTTGTCAGGATAATGAGAAAGTGCGCTGCATTATCATCGCAGGGTCGGACAAGGCGTTTGCCGCAGGTGCCGATATTGCCATGATGAAAGACCAGTCTTTTGTGGATGTGTTTGCAGGGGATCTGTTCACCGCCGAGACGGACCAGATCATGCGCGTGCGCAAGCCGATCATCGCGGCTGTTTCCGGCTATGCGCTGGGCGGCGGGTGCGAATTGGCGATGATGTGTGACTTCATCATCTGTTCCGAAACCGCCAAGTTCGGCCAGCCCGAGATTAATCTGGGCGTTGTGGCAGGCATCGGCGGCACCCAGCGCCTGACGCGAATCGTGGGCAAAGCCAAAGCGATGGACATGAACCTGACCGGCCGTTTCATGGACGCCGACGAGGCAGAACGCTCGGGCCTTGTGTCGCGCGTGGTGCCCGTGAAAAAGCTGTTGGAAGAAGCCAACAATGCGGCACAAAAGATCGCCGAGAAATCCATGATCTCGGTCATGGTTGTGAAAGAAGCCGTGAACCGCGCTTACGAAGTGCCGCTGCGCGAAGGTCTGTTGTTTGAACGCCGCATGTTCCATTCGCTGTTCGCGACCGAGGACCAGTCCGAAGGGATGGGCGCCTTCCTTGAGAAACGCGAAGCGCAGTTCCGCGACCGCTAAGCCGACCCATACGGCCCCTGCGAAAACTATATCACGCCGAGCGTATCCAGATTGGATTTCATAATATCTTTTCTGCGATGCACCGGCGTGATGATCGATTTCCCGAATATTCTGTTTAACACTTTCATGTTCATCGGCTCCGCGAAGAACAGGGAAAAATAGTCATCGGTCACGCCGTTGAGCCGTGAAGGCAGGACAACATCAAAAACCTCGACCCGTGGATTTCCTGACGCGATTAGATCAGGGATTGCCAGCCGTTCCATCGGTTGTTCAGGTTCAAAACGGCAACCATTGCGGCCAAGGACAACGATGTAGCCAAAGATCGTCCTTTCCCCGAACATCATACTGGCCGTGATGCGGCAGGTTTTTCGGTGGTAGATATATGCGTAGACGGTCGAGAGCAGCGCCCTGGCCAGCACGACAAGACACACCAGAAACAGCAAGAACAAGACGACGCCCAGCGACAGGGTATAGCCGCTTCTTGCCGAGGCGAACCGCTCAATCGCGAGTTCGCTTTTTTCGCTAAACGTCGAAGCCCCTTCTTTCGCGTTTCGTGCGCTGCCCGCCGCAGATCCGTACCCCGTGCCACAAGTGCTTTGCACGACGACTTTGAAATTTTGGAGGGAGGATTGCAGCCTGCTGCGGTCACTGACGGATTTTGTGTTCGCAACGATCAGCGCCTCCTTCATCAGGCGGTCGACATCGCGCATCTGTGCGGATCGTTTCTTGCGAATCAGAACCCTTCGAAACTGGGAGCTTTGCGTCAGGGAGACATATTGCCCGATGCGGGCCGCGTATCTGGGCGTGATCTCGATCTCGTCCCAGTTCTTGTTTTCAAGAAGTGTCACCAGCGCGTCTACATTAGACAGGTCGCCGCACGATTCATCTGCCGTTGCAGCGGACGCACCTGTGGCCAGGCAAAAAACAACGACATGTGCGGCTTTTACAAAAGCACGCAGGGGTTTTGAGAAGATGTAATCCATATACATCTAGAATGGCCCGATACAGATTAAGAAACCGTGAGAGAACAGGGATGAAATGCTTTGTTTCGCGGGTGGCTTTACAAATGCACCCGAACCCCGCTATAGCCCGCACCATACATGCGCGTGCAGCCCGCTCAGGCTAGAATCACCTATCGGTGCCCTCCCTTGCGGGAGCAGTTGTACGCTTTGATACGAAATTGAATGATAGGACGATCCTCATGGCAAATACCCCACAGGCAAAGAAACGCGCACGTCAGAACGAAAAGCGTTTTGCAATCAACAAAGCACGCCGTTCACGCATCCGCACGTTCCTGCGCAAAGTTGAAGAAGCCATCGAATCCGGCGTAAAAGAAGACGCTGTTGCGGCACTCAAGGCGGTTCAGCCCGAACTGATGCGCGGCGTCACAAAAGGCGTCTACCACAAGAACACCGCATCGCGGAAAATGTCGCGTCTGGCCGCGCGGGTCAAAGCGATCGCCTGATTCTAGGGCAAAAGCAATTTTTATGCAGGCGTCCCTATTTGGGACGCCTGTGTTGTTTTCAGGACCCCTTTCACAGGGCCGTGAGATTCTTTTCCAGCAAACATAGAGTCAACAAATAAGATGTGTTGAACCGTCCCCTGCGCAGTTGATACCAAGTACGAGCGACTCGTATCGCGGGGGGACAGACCTGACTGTCGGTGGTTATTTTGCTAGAGGTAGCTACCTGATTTAAGGGTCCTTTTTAGGTATACGTATTACCTATCAAGTGTCGTGGATGCTGCTGCCAGCACATCTGCCTGTCACTATTTTAAAATGTTTCGGTGCTACCGATGACACCACAGTGTGTTGTCGATTCCGGAGTGAGTAGGTGTCCGATGGGCAAAGCCGGTTTCAGTTGGGACTGGGCGGCTTGTGTATGTCTTTCGGATGTGGGTGTGGGCCACGTGTGTGGTGAATAAAGGCGGTAGGCAGAATATGACAAGGGATGATTGGAGCAGCGTAAAACAGCGGCTTCTGAAAACAGTCGGTCAAAATAACTTCACGACCTGGATTGATCCTTTGGTTCTTGGCCCTGCCGAGAATGGAATCACAACCATTCATGTCCCGACTACATTCTTCGGAAACTATGTCAGCCAGAATTTTGCCGATCTTATCTTGCACGAGATGAAGGGCTTTGACGCCTCTGTTCAGCGCCTCAGCTTTCAGGTTGCGGAGAAGACAAAGCCGGTCACACGTCAGACGGACGCAATCAAACCTGCACGCCCCGCCGCACCAAAAGCGGCCAATGCCTCGTCCATGTATACCGCGCCGCTGGAAAAGCGGTTTTCCTTTGACACTTTCGTAGTCGGAAAACCGAACGAGCTGGCCCATGCCGCTGCGCGCCGTGTCGCCGAAGGTGGCCCTGTCACATTCAACCCGCTGTTTTTGTACGGCGGTGTTGGCCTTGGTAAAACGCACCTGATGCATGCCATCGCGCAAGAGCTGCAGATCCGCAAACCCGAACTGAACGTCCTGTACCTGTCGGCCGAACAGTTCATGTACCGCTTTGTTCAGGCGTTGCGTGACCGCAAGATGATGGACTTCAAAGAAATCTTTCGCACCGTCGATGTGTTGATGGTCGATGACGTACAGTTCATCGCGGGCAAAGACAGCACCCAAGAAGAGTTCTTTCACACGTTCAACGCGCTGGTAGACCAGAACAAACAGATCATCATTTCCGCAGACCGCGCTCCGCAGGACATCAAGGACCTTGAAGACCGCGTAAAGTCGCGTCTGCAATGCGGCCTTGTCGTTGATCTGCATCCCACCGACTATGAACTGCGCCTTGGCATTTTGCAGACCAAGGTTGACGTACACCGTGCCTCGTATCCAGAGCTTGAGATGGACGATGGCATCCTCGAATTCCTCGCGCACCGTATTTCGACCAACGTTCGTGTGCTTGAGGGCGCGTTGACGCGGCTTTTTGCCTTTGCGTCGCTGGTTGGGCGGCGGATTGACATGGACCTGACGCAAGATTGTCTGGCCGATGTGCTGCGCGCCTCCGAGCGCAAAATTACGGTTGAGGAAATCCAGCGCAAGGTTTCCGACCACTACAACATCCGCCTGTCCGACATGATCGGCCCGAAACGTCTGCGCAGCTTTGCACGGCCCCGTCAGGTGGCGATGTATCTGAGCAAACACATGACCAGCCGGTCCCTGCCCGAAATTGGCCGCCGTTTCGGCGGGCGCGATCACACCACCGTCATGCACGGGGTCAAACGGATCGAAGAGCTGAAAGTCTCTGACGGGCAAATCGCCGAAGATCTGGAGCTTTTGCGCCGGATGCTTGAGAGCTGAAGCACTCCAAACGTGCAGCGATGCCACAGGGCAGGCCATAACAGGCCTGCCTTTTTGCTGTTGCGCGGCTTTGGTCTTGTGAATGTGGGCAAAGCGGGTAATTTGACGCTCCGACCCCGTTGTGCAGTGGAGACAGGTACATGAAATTCAGCATCGAACGCGCCGCGTTGCTCAAAGCCGTATCACAGGCACAATCCGTGGTGGAGCGTCGCAACACGATCCCGATCCTTGCCAACGTGCTGATCGAAGCAGAAGGCAGCGATGTATCGTTTCGCGCAACCGATCTGGACATCGAAGTCGTCGACAAAGCCCCCGCCCAGGTAGAGCGCGCAGGCGCCACAACGGTCGCGGCCACCACCCTGCACGAAATTGTGCGCAAACTTCCCGACGGAGCGCTGGTATCATTGACGGCGGACTCCGCAGCGGGCCGTCTGACGGTAGAGGCGGGGCGCTCGAACTTTTCGCTCGCGACACTGCCAAAGGAAGATTTTCCTGTGATGGCCTCGTCCGAATATACCTCGAACTTCTCGGCCAATGCAGCGACCTTGCGGCGGTTGTTCGACAAGTCGAAATTCGCCATCTCGACCGAGGAAACGCGCTATTACCTCAACGGTGTTTATATGCATGTCGCGGATGCGGATGGCGGCAAGATGCTGCGCTGTGTGGCGACAGATGGGCACCGTCTGGCACGGATTGATGCGGATATGCCCGAGGGTGCGGCCGATATGCCTGGCGTGATTGTCCCGCGCAAAACCGTGGGCGAAATGCGCAAACTACTCGACGATGACGATATGGAAATCGCCGTCTCTGTGTCCGAGACAAAGGTGCGTTTTGCCACGCCGCAAATCACCCTCACCTCAAAAGTCATTGACGGGACCTTCCCCGACTACACCCGCGTGATCCCGCAAGGGAACACCCGCAAGTTGGAAGTGGACGCTGCGGATTTTGCGCGGGCAGTGGACCGTGTGGCGACTGTCAGCTCGGAACGCTCGCGTGCTGTGAAGCTGCAACTGGATGAGGACCGTCTGGTCCTCTCCGTCAACGCACCAGACAGCGGCGCCGCCGAAGAAGAGCTGGCCGTGGCTTACGCCGACGAGCGGTTGGAGATCGGTTTTAACGCGAAATACCTGCTGGAGATTGCCAGTCAGGTGGACCGCGAGAATGCCGTGTTCTTGTTCAACTCATCAGGTGATCCAACGCTGATGCGTGAAGGCAACGACACATCCGCCGTCTATGTCGTCATGCCCATGCGTGTCTGAGGGCATCGGAATTTTTGAAAAATTCCGGCCGTTTTCTTCCAAAGAAAACGATCCCCGCTGATGGCTGGCCTTTCCCTTTCTAACCTGACCCTATCGCATTTCCGGTCGCACAAGCGCGCCGTCATTGACGTTGATCCGCGTCCTGTGGCGATTCACGGTAACAATGGCGCGGGCAAGACCAATATCCTTGAAGCCGTCTCGCTTCTGTCCCCTGGTCGCGGGCTGCGCCGCGCCAGTGCGCAGGATATGGCACGCCAGCCAGAGGCGCTGGGCTGGAAGATTACCGCGTTGCTGCATGGCCCCTTGGGCACCAGCGAGATTGAGGTCACTTCGGAAAAAGGTGCCGCACGTCAGGTTCGGATTGACGGCAAACCAGTACCGCAAACAGCACTTGGCCGCATTGCGCGGGTGCTGTGGCTGATCCCCTCAATGGACCGTTTGTGGATCGAGGGGGCCGAAGGGCGGCGGCGGTTTCTGGACCGCATGACGCTCAGCTTTCTGCCCGACCATGCGGAAATCTCTCTTGGCTATGAAAAGGCGATGCGCGAACGCAACCGCTTGCTAAAGGATATGGTGCGTGAGCCTTCGTGGTACACCGCGCTTGAGACGCGGCTGGCCGAGACGGGCGTTGCGATACATCACAACCGTCTTCACGCGCTCAAGGCGCTCTCTGCGGCGCAAGACGCGGCGCAAACGGCATTTCCCACCGCCACGCTCACGCTTGAATGTGACATGCCCGACGACGTAGAGGCGATGCGCGCCGCACTCAGCGATAATCGCGCCCGTGATCTGACCGCCGGGCGCACGTTGATCGGGCCGCACCGCGCCGACCTATACGGTGTCTATGCGGCCAAGAACGTCCCCGCCCGCGATTGCTCCACCGGAGAGCAGAAGGCGCTTTTGGTCTCGCTCATCCTTGCCAACGCTCGTGCACTGACAGAGGATTTCGGGGCGCCGCCCCTATTGCTGCTCGACGAGGTCGCCGCCCATCTGGACGCGGGCCGCCGCGCCGCCCTTTATGACGAGATCGTAGCCCTTGGCGCGCAGGCGTGGATGACGGGCACCGAAGACGGGCTTTTCGAGGCGATGGGCACCCGTGCGCAGACACTTTTGGTGACGGACGAAGCGGGCGTATCCAGCGTGAGTATGACGGCATAATCCCCGCGGCTTAGAGCCACAAAATCTTGTGTGTTTGACGTGACAATCCTGCCCGAAAACGGTATATTTGGCGGATTGAATAACAGGATCAGCATCATGTCCGAGACAGAGCAGCAACCAGAAGAATACGGCGCCAATTCCATCAAAGTTCTCAAGGGCTTGGAAGCTGTGCGCAAACGTCCGGGCATGTATATCGGTGACACCGATGACGGCTCTGGCTTGCACCACATGGTGTATGAGGTTGTCGATAACGGCATCGACGAAGCGCTGGCCGGTCACGCGGATCATGTGGCGGTGACAATCCACGACGACAGCTCGGTTTCCGTCTCCGACAACGGGCGCGGCGTGCCTGTGGGCATCCACGAGGAAGAAGGCGTATCGGCAGCCGAGGTCATCATGACCCAGCTGCACGCAGGCGGTAAATTCGACAGCAATTCCTATAAGGTTTCGGGCGGTCTGCACGGCGTTGGCGTGTCGGTTGTGAACGCGCTCAGCGATTGGTTGGAGCTGCGCGTCTGGCGCGACGGGTTTGAACATGTCGCCCGTTTTGAAGGCGGCTTTACCACCAAGCACCTTGAGAAGCTGCAAGCGACCGAACGCACCGGCACCGAGGTCCGCTTCCTTGCCTCGACCGAGACATTCTCGAATCTCGATTACTCGTTCGACACGTTGGAAAAGCGACTGCGCGAGCTGGCGTTCCTGAACTCGGGCGTGAAGATCATTCTGCGGGATGAACGGCCCACTGAGGCGCTGGAAACCGTCTTGTACTACGATGGCGGCGTGAAAGAGTTTGTAAAATACCTCGACAGGAACAAAGCATCCATTCTGCCAGAGCCGATCTTTATCACCGGTGAAAAAGACGACATCGGCGTCGAAGTCGCCATGTGGTGGAACGACAGCTATCACGAGAACGTCCTGCCCTTTACCAACAACATCCCGCAGCGCGATGGCGGCACGCATATGGCGGGCTTTCGCGGGGCGCTGACGCGGACGATCAACAACTACGCGCAGTCCAGCGGGATCGCGAAAAAGGAAAAAGTCACGTTTACGGGCGATGATGCCCGCGAGGGGCTGACCTGTGTGCTGTCCGTCAAAGTGCCTGACCCCAAGTTCAGCAGCCAGACCAAAGACAAGCTGGTCAGTTCCGAAGTGCGCCCCGCCGTTGAGGGGTTGGTGAACGAAAAGCTGGCCGAGTGGTTTGAAGAAAACCCGCAGATCGCAAAGATCGTCGTGAGCAAGATCATCGAGGCCGCCCACGCCCGTGAGGCAGCGCGCAAGGCGCGTGACCTGACGCGGCGCAAGACGGCGATGGATGTGAACTTTCTCGCAGGCAAGCTCAAGGATTGCTCGGAAAAAGACCCGTCCAAGACCGAAGTCTTTCTGGTGGAGGGGGACTCGGCCGGTGGGTCCGCCCAAACGGGGCGTGACCGTCAGACACAGGCGATCCTGCCGCTCAAAGGTAAGATTTTGAACGTCGAGCGGGCGCGGTTTGATCGGATGCTTGGCTCCCAAGAGATCGGCAACCTTGTGATGGCGCTGGGCACTGGTATCGGGCGGGACGAATTCAACATCGACAAGCTGCGCTACCACAAGATCGTCATCATGACGGATGCGGACGTGGATGGTGCGCACATCCGCACGCTGCTGCTGACGTTCTTCTACCGCCAGATGCCCGAGCTGATCGAGAATGGTCATCTCTATATCGCGCAGCCGCCGCTGTACAAAGTGTCACGCGGGAAGTCCGAGGTTTACCTCAAAGATCAGGCCGCGATGGAAGAATACCTGATCCAGCAAGGCATTGATGGCGCCATGCTGCGCCAAGGCAATGGCGAAGAGATCACCGGGCAAGACCTCGCCCGCGTGGTTGAACTTGCCCGCCAGATGCGCCGCGTGCTGGAAGCCTTCCCGACCCATTATCCCCGCCACATTCTGGAACAAGCCGCCATCGCCGGTGCCTTTGTACCCGGTGCGGTGGACAAGGACTTGCAAGGCATCGCCGATAAGGTTGCGACCCGCCTGAACCTGATCGCGCTTGAGTACGAGCAGGGCTGGCAGGGGCGCATCACCCAAGACCACGGTATCCGCCTTGCCCGCATTCTGCGCGGCGTTGAAGAAGTGCGCACGCTGGACGGCAAAGTCCTGCGCGGTGGTGAGGCCCGTAAATCGGGTACCTATACAGAGCATCTGCAAGACGTCTACAACCTGCCCGCCACGCTGGTACGCAAAGACCGCACGCAGCTGATCCACGGGCCAATGGACCTTCTGAACGCTGTGCTGACCGAAGGTGAAAAAGGCTTGTCCCTGCAACGCTACAAAGGCTTGGGCGAAATGAACCCCGATCAGCTGTGGGAAACCACGCTGGACCCCGATGCGCGCACCTTGTTGCAGGTCAAGGTCGAGGATATGGCAGAGGCCGATGATCTGTTCACCAAGCTAATGGGCGATGTTGTGGAACCGCGTCGCGAGTTCATTCAGCAAAACGCGCTCAACGTAGAAAACCTTGACTTCTAGGGGGCGGTCATCCGGCGCAAGCGGAACGCGTTGCTGAGCACGAACAGCGACGACAATCCCATTGCGCCGGCGGCAAGGCCGGGCGACAGCAAAATGCCGAACAGCGGGTACAATGCGCCCGCTGCCACGGGGATCAGCGCGATATTATAGCCAAACGCCCATGCCAGGTTTTGGCGGATGTTGCGCATGGTCTGCGCCGAGGCATGGGCCGCGATGCTGACCCCCATCGGGTTGCCGCCCATCAGAACGACATCCGCCGCATCCATCGCAACATCTGTTCCCGTCCCAACCGCAATGCCGATATCCGCATGGGCCAGCGCGGGCGCATCGTTGATCCCGTCACCGACAAATGCGGTCACATCGCCGTCTTGGACAAGCTGGTCCAACGCGGCGATTTTGCCATCGGGCAACACGTCTGACACCGCGTGATCTATGCCGAGGTCCCCCGCGAAGTAATCTACTGCCGCCTTGCTGTCACCGCTGATCAGGGCCACACGAATGCCCTGTGCTTTCAGCGCCTCAATCGCATCGCGTGCTGTTGGTTTCACTTCATCTGCGACGATCAACATGGCAAGCGGCTTGCCCTCGCGGGCGGCGAAGAAGACGGACTGCCCGCGCGCTTCGGCCTCCGCCTGTCGGGGAGTGAATTCAGACAGATCAACGCCAAGCTCGGTCAGCCAGCTGTATTTCCCCACATGCAGAGTTGCGCCTTCAACCACAGCCGACACACCGCGGCCGGGGTAGGCTTGGCTATCTGTAGCGGCAGGCAGATCCAGATGCCCGGCCCCTGCACCAATCGCATGTGCGGCAGGATGTTGGGAGGATGATTCAACCGCAGCGATCTGCGCCAACGCCGCGTCTTTGTCCACGCCCGCCGAGGGAACCACATCCAACAGGACAGGGCGGCCCGTGGTTAACGTGCCCGTCTTGTCAAACGCCACCAGTGTCGCATTCTGCAATTGTTGCAATGCGCCGCCGGTACGAAACAGCACGCCCAATTCGGCAGCACGGCCTGTGCCAATCATGATCGACGTGGGCGTGGCAAGGCCCATCGCACAGGGGCAGGCGATGATCAGAACAGAGACGCCAACCACCAACATAAACGGCAACTTCGGCTCAGGCCCGAACACGCCCCACACCGCAATGGCCAAGGCTGCCACAATCAGGACGGCAGGCACAAACCACAGCGTAATCCGGTCCACCAGCGCCTGAATGGGAAGACGCGTGCCTTGCGCCGTTTCGACCATTTTGATGATCTGCGCCAGTTTACTGTCGCTGCCCGTTGTCGTCGCACGGCAGACGAGCGTGCCGTCCGTGTTGACCGTCCCGCCCGTCACGGTGTCACCTGCGGCTTTGCCGACCGGCATCGGCTCACCGGTGAGCATACTTTGGTCGACATCACTTTGCCCGCTGATCACCACCCCGTCAGCCGCGATCCGTTCGCCGGCCCGCACCATAAACGTCTGATCCGTCAGCAAGCTGTCGATGGGGCGTTCTTCCCACGTGCCGTCAATATCAACATGCACCGTGTCAGGCCGCAGCCCGATAAGCCGTTCAATCGCCGCACCTGTGCGGGTCTTGGCCCGTGCCTCCAGCCAGCGGCCCAACAGGATCAGTACAACAATCACGCAGGCGGATTCGAAATAGACAGCGCGGGCGGCGGCTGGCAACAGCTCGGGCGCGGCAAGGACAAAGGCGGAAAAGCCGAAGGCAGCGCCAGTGCCCAGCGCCACGAGACTGTTCATATCAGGGGCGCCGCGCAGCAACGCGGGCACACCGCGCAGAAAGAACCGCCGCCCGGGGCCAAGCAACAACACCGCCGTAAGCACCGACTGCAGTTGCCACGATGTTTCGGTCCCGATGCTGTTGTGAATGGCGTGATGCATCGCGGGAAACAGATGGCTGCCCATTTCCAGAATGAACACCGGCAGGGCCAAAGCGGCAGCAAGAAGCGTGGCCCGCTTTAACGCGCCGACATCGTTTTCCTTGGCCTCCCGGCGGGCAGCGGCGTCTTCATCTTCGCGCAGCGACCCTGGATAGCCTGCCTGCTCTAGCGCGGCAAACGCGTCTTTCAGCGCCTTTGCAGATGTGACCGTAAACTGCGCCGATTCATCGGCAAAGTTGACAGCAGCGCCGTCGATCCCTGCAACCCCGTCCAGCGCCTTTTGCGCACGCGCAGCACAGGCCCCGCAGGACATATTGCTCACACGGATCGAGAATGTATCAGACATAGCGTGCGCCCCTCACGGACCGCAAAAGCGGTAATACCTACTTTGCGTCTTTGGTGTCTTCCGGCTTTGGCGTGGCCTCGACAATCGTGGCATCCTCAATCGGGTCAGTGACGACGACAACCTCGCCCACGGGTTCTTCCGATGCGCCAACGATCAGCGGCAGCATCTGCACACCTGCGGGCATGGCCACATCGGATTGCGGCGGGCGTTTCCACGCAAGCGTGTCAAAGCTGGAGCAGTTGTCACAGATCGGATGCCATTCGGTGTGGATGTGCTGGCAGTTGTCGCAGATCCATTGCGGCCCACGTGGCACAGAAATCGCACGGGCAAGCCAGCCTTTGACAACAGAGTCGGTAGCGCCCTCGCCGCGTTCAACCGCAGCCATCAGCGTAACGGACCGTGCATCGGGGTCTTTTTCGACCAAGTCGCCCAGCGCACGACGGGCGGCGGGGAAATCCTCGTTTGCGATATGCAGCTCGGTGAGCAGCATTTTCGTCTCGGGGTGGTCTGTGTTGATGCGGGTCAGCGCGGTGAACCGCTTGATCCGTGCGGTGGGGGTTTCATCCGGTGCGATAGCGGCAAAGGCGGCGGCCAGATCGGGATGGGGCGACATCTCCCACGCTTTTTTCAGAACACGGGTCGCATAGCGCGGCTTGTCTTGTTCGATATAGCTTTTGGCGGCCATCACGGCAGCGGGGACCAGATCGGGCGACAGGCGGTTCGCCTCGATCGCAGCTTCGCGCTTTTCAATTGTGCTTTCGTCGGAAATCAAGTCCGACGCCTCGGAGAGGGCAAGTACCGCGTCACGGCGTTTGTGGACATCACGGGGCAACTGGCCATTGCGCAACTTCGCACTCAGCGTTTTGCGCGCACCGCGCCAGTCCGCTTTCTCGGCCTGAAGGCGCAGCAGAACGTCGCCTGTTTCTTCGTGCTTTGGCTTCAGCGCAAATGCTTTCTCCGCCAACACCAACGCCGTCTCGTTATCACCAGCGGCAAGTTTCTGGTTCATGATGCCGCGCACACCCACGAAACGGGTCTGCTCGTCTTCGACCAGCTTCTTATACGTCTCTTCCGCCTTGCGTGTGTCGCCTGTCATCTCGGCGGCCTGAGCGATCAGAAGGTTCGTCAACGCGGGCTTCTTGAGGTATTTATCTGCCTTCATCGCCTTGGTCATCGCGACCTTGCCTTCACCGCTGGCCAAAGCCATCAGCCCCTCGGACAAGGCGTCAAATCCCTTACGCTCGCGATTGCGGTCAAAGTAGCGTGACAGCGCGGTTTCGTCCCCGTTGATGAATTTCAGCACAGCGAACAGCAGCGCCACCACCTTGAGCAAGACCCATACGGCAACGACCAACAAAATCAGTAGCAGAACCGATTCAAGCGGGCCCGGGCTCAGCTCGTAGCCGAAGGCGCGGACTTGCAGACCGCCATCGGCCTCAAGCAGAAATCCCGCACCCCAGGCCAGAAAGCCGATGATGCCAACGAAAACGATGATTTTGATCAGGGACCAGAGCATATTGTATTCCTTAGTCTGCCGTCAGGCGTTGTGCCAAAGCATCGGCTGCATCACGGGCGGCAACGCGGGCATCTGCTGCTCCGCGCCACTCAGCGATGGCGGCCTGCGCGTCTTCGGGCAGGGTATCAAGTTCAGTCAGAGTGGCGTTCAAATCACCGGTTTTAATCGCAGCCTCGGCCCGCGACAGCACCGCGTCGGGGTCATCGCCTTCTTGCGGCGTGACAGACCGCGCCCCAAGCGAGCGTTTGAGGAAGCTGCCCAAACCTTGCTGCCCGTCGCCAGCCGCGCCTGAACGGGCGGCGGCCAATGCGGCACGCGCTTGGGCTGGAAACTCTGCCTGCAAAAAGCTGAGCGTTGCAGCGCCATCAGCAGCGACCGCATCCAAAGCGGGATCAATCTCGCCCAGATCGAGGGCTTTCAAATCGGCCAGCGGCTCGGCGAAGGGCTGGCCTGCATCAAGCGCCGATACGATCTTGGCAATCGCAGCTTGGGCACTGGCGGTTGTTGCGGCGCTGGCTGTGGCCGCTTCGGCGTTCCGTGCATTCTCCAACAAAGTCTGGAGTTCGCCGCGCATGTCTTCCAATTCTGCCGCATAAGCAGCAGCAGCCGACGCCGCAACAGCGTCTGCATCCACTCCGTCGGGTGCAACGATCGCAGGGCGGTCTTCTAGTGCGGCCAGACGGGTATCCAGATCGCCAAGCTGCGTTTGCAAGGGTGACAAATCAACCTCGGCTGGTTCCATTGCTTCCAACGCGGCAACGCGCGTTTGCTGTGCCTCCAGATCACCGCGCAGCGCGGCAATCGCATCCGCCTCACCCGCTGTGAACCAGTTATATTCCGACGCGACATAGCCGATGCCCGCAGCAATAACCCCGCCCAGAACCAAAGGCAGGAAGATGCTGCGCGATTTTTCAGGCGGTGTAGCAACCGGCGCAGACGCGGTGGCGGCTTTCGGCGTTTCGCTTTTGGCGGGGGCGCTTTGTGGTTTCACCTCGGCCTTTGCGGGGGCGTCAGCTTTTTCTGTTGTGGTTGTCTTGGGGGGCGTAGCCGCCTTGGCTGGTGCTTCGGTCTTGGCTGCGGCGGCTGGCTTTGCGGTGGTCGCAGGTTTTGCTGCTGTCGCTGGCTTTGCCGGCGCATCCGCCTTAACAGTCGTCTTTGTCTTCGCAGCCGCTGCGGGTTTTGCATCTTTTGGCGCGGCCGTATCCGCAACGCTATCCTTGGCTGTCACCGCATCTTTGATGCTGGTGTCTGCTGCTTTGCTTTTTGCCGGCTTTCGCTTGGAAGCGCTAGACTTTTTAGATGTTGCCACAACAGATACCTTTTCGATTCTTACGCTCAGAACTGACTCATCCAGTTGACCTTAGCCATCAACCGCCTGCCCCTCAAGGCAGGCCAAGCGTCAAGCACTGCTTTTCAACCTCTTTCACCATGTATATCGCCTGTGGTTTTGGCAACACGGTCAAATCAGCGCAGCTTTCCCCGCGCAATGGGGCGGCAACCGCTTCGCTGAGGGCGATGATATGCGCATGATGCAACGCGCCTGCGGTCTGCGCGGCCAATTGCACCGCACTACGGGGTGAAAAAACCGGCACAATAGAAGGTCGCTGTAACGCTGCTTGTCCTTGGGAGTCCAACGGCAGCAGAATTTGATCGTAAATGGGGGTGTGCGTTGTGTTGATCCCCGCTTGCGTCAAAGTTTGCGCGATGTCCCCGCGGGTATGAACGCCGCCCAGATGGATCAGATCGCCCGTGAGTGGATGCGCCTGTATCGCCGCGATCAATTGCTGGGCGGTGTCGCCCATCTGCTGCGCAGTCCAGCCGCGCTGCTTTGCCAGTCGGGTCGTTTGCGCCCCCACGCAGAACGCCGCCCGCCCCTGCCCGTCGGGCGCAAAAGCGACGGCATTGGCAGAGGTAAAGATGACCTGCTGTGAGGGGCCGATGTCGGGCGCGTCTCCGTACCTCACAATTTCCATCAAAGGCGCGATCACCACATCAACCTTTGCCAGCGCCGCGACATTCAACGCATCGACAAAGGCTTGCGCGCTGGGTCTTGGGCGGGTCAGCAAAAGGGTGGTCGGGGTCATTCTGGGGGCGCTCTCAGGATTGTTTGCCAGACGCGGGAGTGTTACCTGCTGGGTGGACCCAGCGCAACGGAAACGCCCGACCCCATGACAACGACCACTATCCTTGGCATCGAAAGCAGCTGTGACGACACGGCCGCCGCTGTTCTGCGCGGACAGGCGGGCGCGGCCCACGTTGTGTCCTCGGTCGTGATGGGACAGACCGCGCTGCACGCGGATTTCGGCGGCGTTGTGCCAGAGATCGCCGCCCGCGCCCACGCGGAAAAGCTCGATCATGCGGTGGCCGAGGCGCTGGCGAAGGCCGAGGTCACGCTGGACGATATTGACGCTGTTGCCGTTACCGCAGGGCCCGGGCTGATTGGAGGTGTGGTGTCTGGTGTGATGTGCGCCAAAGGGATCGCGGTGGCGCGGGGCCTGCCGCTTTATGGCGTCAACCATCTGGCGGGCCATGCGCTGACGCCCCGGCTGACGGATGGCGTGCCGTTTCCCTATCTGATGTTGCTGGTTTCGGGCGGCCATTGCCAGTTTCTGATCGTCTCTGGCCCCGATGATTTTCGCCGCCTTGGCGGCACCATCGACGATGCCCCGGGTGAGGCATTTGACAAGATTGCGCGGCTAATCGCCCTTCCCCAGCCCGGTGGTCCCGCGATTGAAGAGCGCGCAAAGGCGGGCGATTCCAGACGGTTCAAGCTGCCGCGCCCGCTGTTGGACCGCGAAGGCTGTGATATGTCGTTTTCGGGGTTAAAGACGGCAGTGCTGCGCCAGCGCGATCATCTCATTATAGACGGTACGCTTAGGGCGCAGGATCAGGCCGATCTGGCCGCAGGGTTTCAGGCCGCCGTGGTGGATGTGTTGGCCGAAAAGACGCGCCGTGCGCTGGCTGTCTATGCGCAGCTGACCGACACGCGGACGCTGTGCGTGGCGGGCGGGGTCGCTGCGAATATGGCGATCCGTACGGGGCTGACGACCGTGGCCGAGGAATTTGACACAGGGTTCATCGCCCCTCCGCTGGCGCTATGCACAGATAACGCCGCGATGATCGCCTATGCCGCGCTGGAACAGATGGGCAGCCGTGCGCCCGATGATATGACCCTGTCGGCCCGCCCGCGCTGGCCTTTGGACCAGACCGCGCAGCCGATGTTGGGCAGCGGCAAGAAGGGCGCGAAAGCATGAGCATTTCGGTTCTGGGCGGTGGTGCGTTCGGCACGGCGCTGGCGATTGTTCTGGCAAAGCAAGGGCCCGTGACCCTTTGGGCCCGCGACCCTGCGGATATGCAAACGGCGCGGCAGAATACGCGCCGCCTGCCCGACTGCCCCTTTCCCGACGGATTGCGCGTGACTGGTGATTTATCGGAGGCGCTACAGGCACAAACCATCCTGCTGGCGCTGCCGCTGCAAAAGCTGCGCGGGTTTTTGCGCGACCATCTTGAAGAATGGAACGGCAAGGCCGTGGTTGCGTGCTGCAAAGGGATCGAGCGCGAGGGGCTGGTCGGACCCGCGCAGGTTATTTTCGAAGAAGCGCCCGAAGCCAAAGCAGCGATCCTGACCGGCCCCAGCTTTGCCGCCGATATTGCGCGTGGGTTGCCCACGGCGCTGACCCTTGCGGCGCATGACGGCGATGTTGCGCGACGATTGCAAAAGCAACTGAGCACGCCGACGCTGCGGCTTTACCGTACCACCGACACGCTGGGCGCAGAGCTGGGTGGTGCACTGAAAAACGTCGTTGCGATTGCCTGTGGCACAGCGATGGGCATGGGGCTGGGCGAAAGTGCGCGCGCCGCGTTGATGACACGCGGTTACGCAGAAATGCAGCGGATGGCAGTGCATTATGGCGCGCAGGCCGAAACACTTGCGGGGCTGTCGGGCTTTGGCGATCTGACACTCACTTGCACATCGGCAGGGTCGCGCAACTACCGCCTTGGCCTGAGCCTTGGGCAAGAGGTGGATTTTGATGCGTCCATCACGGTCGAGGGTGCCGGGACCGCCCGCGCGGTCGCGCAACTGGCGCAGCGCGACGGTTTGGAGATGCCGATCACAATGGCCGTTGCCCGCGTGCTGGATAAACAGATAGATGTGAAAGCAGCCGTGCACGGCTTGCTAACCCGACCCCTGAAGGAAGAATGATATGCTTGTTTGCTTGATGGCCCATGACAAAGACGGCGCACTGGATGTGCGGATGGAGAACCGCTCGGCCCATGTCGACTACCTCAAAAGCACGGACCACGTGCATTTGGCGGGGCCGCTGATTGATGCAGATGGTGGCATGTGTGGCTCGATGATTGTGCTGGATGTGCCAGACATGGCAGCGGCCGAGGCTTGGGCCGCGAATGACCCCTATGCCAAGGCGGGCCTGTTCAAAAGCGTGACCCTGACGGAATGGAAAAAGG
This sequence comes from Sulfitobacter aquimarinus, assembly GCF_040149565.1. NCBI lineage: Bacteria > Pseudomonadati > Pseudomonadota > Alphaproteobacteria > Rhodobacterales > Roseobacteraceae > Sulfitobacter > Sulfitobacter aquimarinus. The sequence goes on along the minus strand of NZ_JBEFLO010000003.1, from coordinate 184,772 downwards.
TGATCGGCTGATGGCCTATTGGCTGTTCAAATCCGAACCCTCTGTCTGGGGGTGGGACGATCAGGTCGCCCGCGGCGACAAGGGCGAGGAATGGGACGGCGTGCGCAACTATCAGGCGCGGAACTTCATGCGCGAGATGGCTGTGGGCGATCTGGGGTTCTTTTACCATTCGCAAAAAGAAAAAGCGGTTGTCGGCATTGTCGAGGTTTGCGCCGCAGCGCATCCCGACAGCACCACCGATGACGACCGCTGGGACTGTGTGGATATCAAAGCGGTGCGGCCCTTTGCACAGCCCGTCACGCTGGACATGATCAAGGCAGACGCGGCGCTGGGTGATATGGTGCTGGTGCGCAATTCGCGCCTGTCGGTGCAGCCCGTCACAAAAGCGGAATGGCAAACCATCTGCGCCTTGGGCAAAACCGATCCATAAAAAAAGGGGTTCCGGCACCCCGCCAGAACCCCTTTCTCACCCCGTGTGCTCCCTAGAACCCACACACGTATTCGAAATATGTTCTGGCCGTACTGGCCGTGGATTTGTGGTAGCAAGCGGGGCTGATTTTTTCAAGAAATCAATGCGTTGAATTCGTCCCAATAAAAAAACGCCCGCTTAACCAGGCGGGCGTTTTTGTCGTTCAACCAACGGGTTGGCTTAGTTGTAAACGGCTTCTTTGCCGAAGTGCTTTGTCAGCATGTAGTAGATGACAGCGCGGTATTTGTTCCGCTCGGATTTGCCGTAGACTTCGATCACTTTGTTGATCGCTTCCATCAGCTCGGGGCTGTCAGGCAGGCCCAGTTTTTTCATCAGGAAGTTCTTGCGAACGGTCTCAAGCTCGGCTGGCTGGCTGCCGGCAACAGTGGAGGCGTCTGCGTTATAGATCGACGGGCCGCAACCGATGGTTACTTTGGTCAGCAGCGCCATGTCTGCCTCCATACCGCATTTGTTTTTCAGATCATCCGCATATTTCGCGATCCACTCGTCACGTTTGCCCATACTATCATCTCCCAGTTGTAATTGCGCTGCCTCATGGGCAACCTCAGGGCGCAGCGTATAATGAATTTGTTAAGGGGCAAAAGGAAATTTTGCTCATGCTTTTCCCCATAGGCGCTAGTGCGCTTTCAAAGGGCGAGAGCATCAGACAAAAACGCCGCCCCGTGAGATACACAGGACGGCGTAATTGGTCAAAAGCTGAACCGCTGATTAATAGCGGTAATGCTCGGGCTTGAACGGTCCTTCGGGGGCCACACCGATATAGGCCGCTTGCTCGGGGTTGAGCTTGGACAGTTTCACCCCGATGCGGTCCAGATGCAGGCGCGCGACCTTTTCATCCAGATGCTTGGGAAGGATGTAGACCTCGTTCTTGTATTCGTCACCGCGGGTCCAAAGCTCGATCTGGGCCAACACCTGATTGGTGAAAGAGGCGGACATCACAAACGACGGGTGGCCCGTCGCGTTCCCAAGGTTCAGCAAACGCCCCTCGGAGAGCAGGATCAGACGGTTGCCCGAGGGCATCTCGATCATGTCGACCTGTTCTTTGATGTTGGTCCATTTGTGGTTCTTGAGGGCGGCGACCTGAATCTCGTTATCGAAGTGGCCAATGTTGCCGACAATCGCCATGTCCTTCATCTCGCGCATGTGCTCGATCCGGATGACGTCTTTGTTGCCCGTCGTGGTGATGAAGATGTCGGCGCTGTCGACAACGTCTTCCAGCAGGACAACCTCGAACCCGTCCATCGCGGCCTGAAGTGCGCAGATGGGGTCAACTTCGGTGACTTTCACACGGGCACCCGCCCCGCGCAGGGACGCAGCAGAACCTTTGCCCACATCGCCGTAACCCATGACGACGGCAACTTTGCCCGCCATCATCGTATCGGTGGCGCGGCGGATGCCGTCGACCAGCGATTCCTTGCAGCCGTATTTGTTGTCAAACTTCGACTTGGTGACCGAGTCGTTCACGTTGATCGCAGGGAAAGGCAGCTGCCCTTGCTTGACCAGATCATAAAGACGGTGAACGCCTGTGGTCGTCTCTTCGGACACGCCTTGAATCTGGTCGCGCATCTTTGTGAACCAACCAGGCGACGCCGCCATACGCTTTTTGATCTGTGCGAACACGGCGACTTCTTCTTCGGATGTGGGTACGTCCAAAAGCTCGGTCTCGCCATTCTCGACGCGCGCGCCCATCAGTATATAGAGCGTCGCATCCCCACCATCATCAAGGATGAGGTTTGGACCTTCGGGGAACATGAATGACTTATCAAGGTAATCCCAATGCTCTTCCAAAGACTGGCCTTTGATCGCGAACACGGGTGTGCCGCCTGCGGCGATGGCTGCGGCTGCGTGATCCTGGGTCGAGAAAATGTTACACGAGGCCCAGCGCACATCAGCGCCCAGCGCCACCAATGTTTCAATCAACACGGCGGTCTGGATGGTCATGTGCAGCGAGCCCACGATGCGCGAGCCTGCCAGCGGCTTGCTTTCGCCGTACTCGTCACGCAGCGCCATCAGGCCCGGCATTTCCGTCTCGGCGATGTCGAGTTCCTTGCGGCCGAATTCCGCAAGCGAGATATCTTTTACGATATAGTCATTGGCCATGCTGGCGCTCCTTTAAATCTGTTGAAGCGCGGATAGCATTGCGGCGGGCGTTTATCAATCAGACGCCCTGCCGCATTAGAGGCAAATTTCGTTAGCCTTGCGTGCGCTCTTGGATCATCAGCAGCACTTCTTGGGCGTCCATGCTCTGGTCCCAGTTGCTGCCTTGCGCTTCAACGCAGGCGTTGCCGTCGGCCATTGATTTCACAAGGGTCCATGACCCCGTTTTATCCGACACCCAAAGACGTGTGTTGTCTTGGGTCGGGCCGGCGACGGGGCTTTCGCCATACCAGTCGATCAAGGATGACTGCATTTCGGCCGTGCTCATGCAGACCTCGTTCGCGTGGGCTGCGGTGGTCAAAGCGGTAATAGTGGCGATTGCTGTCAGTACGGTTTTCATGTCTATCTCCTTGTGGATAAGAAACACGAGACAGCCGGAATCGTTCCGTCTTTTTTTAAAAGAGGACCAGTGCGGCGGCAAATGAGGGAGAGCGTCATGGCCCAACAACCCCGCGCATGGCAGCGTATGTTATCAGGTCGCAGGCTGGACCTGCTGGACCCCACACCAGTAGACATCGAGATTGAGGACATCGCCCATGGCCTTGCCTTTGTGGCGCGCTGGAACGGGCAGACGCACGGTGATTTTGCCTATTCCGTGGCCGAGCATTCGCTGTTGGTCGAGACGATCTTTGGCCGCATCGCGCCCAATGCGCCGCCCAAATGGCGGCTGGCCGCCTTGCTACATGATGCGCCCGAGTATGTGATCGGGGATATGATCTCGCCGGTCAAAGCGGCGGTGGGGCCGGGGTATTCCGAGCTGGATGCGCGGCTGGAAGCGGCAGTGCATATCCGCTTTGGCCTACCTGCGAAGGTGCCCGCAGCGATAAAGAAACAGATCAAGAAAGCCGACCGCGTCAGCGCGTGGATGGAGGCCGTGCAGATCGCGGGCTTTGCCGAGAATGAGGCCAACCGCTTTTTCGGCAAGCCCGATCCCGCGCTGCACGACGGGCTGGCCATCACCCTGCGCCCCCCCGTTGAGGTCCGTGCAGATTTCACCGCACGCCACGCCGCCCTTCTGGAGCAAATGCCATGATTACCGTCCGCCCTGCGATCCCGCTGGATGCGCCGTCAATTGCGCGCCTGCTGAACGAGATTATAGCGATTGGCGGAACGACCGCGTTGGTCACCTCGGTCACGGCGCAGGATATGGTAGAGTCCATGGCGTATAAACCAGACCAATCCGCATGGCATGTGGCGCTGAACGCCAGCGAACAGGTGGTGGGTTTTCAATGGATACAGCCCAGCGATCAACTGCCTGCGGAAGCGGCCGAGATCGCAACATTTGTGCAGGTCGGCCAGACAGGTCTGGGGATCGGATCAAAGCTGTTTAATGCGACGAGCAAAGCGGCCAAGGCGCTGGGCTATGTCTGGATCAGAGCGAACATCCGCGCTGACAACGACGGCGGCCTCACCTACTACCAAAGCCGCGGCTTCCGCGATTATGGCGTGATCGAGGATTACAAGCTGGCCGATGGCACGCTGGTGAACAAGACGCTCAAACGCTACGACGTCTAGCGCGGCGAGCGTTTTGCCAGAATGCGCTGCAATGTACGGCGGTGCATGTTCAGGCGGCGCGCCGTTTCCGAGACATTGCGGTCACAAAGCTCATACACACGCTGGATATGCTCCCAACGCACGCGGTCCGCGCTCATCGGGTTTTCGGGCGGCGGCGGCAGGTTGTCGCCCGTGGCCAGTAGCGCGTTGGTAATGTCGGTGGCATCCGCAGGTTTCGACAGGTAATCCGTCGCGCCGATCTTCACGGCTGCAACCGCGGTGGCAATGGCGCCGTACCCTGTGAGGACTACAACCCGCGCATCGGGGCGCTTTTCACGCAGAATTTCGACCACATCCAAACCGTTGCCATCTTCCAGCCGCAGATCACACACTGCGTAGGCAGGCGGCCGCGCCGTGGCAATCGCCGAACCCGCCGCAACAGAGCCTGCCATCTCGACATCAAATCCACGCTTCTCCATCGCTTTGGCAAGACGGCGCAAAAACGGCTCGTCGTCGTCGAGCAATAGAAGGGTTTTGTCAGGGCCCAGATCGGGCGTGGATTGGTCGGGCATCATGGTCAACCTATAACAAAAAATGTTGTGTTAGACTGGATATATGCCGCAAAACCGAAGGGTCAAATATTGTCGACAAAGCACCCGATTTTGTCGGCCAGCTGTTCAGGGGTCAGTTCGCGGCGGAAGAAATCGACAAAGCCCTGTTCGGGCGTGACCAGATAGCTGAAGGTCGAGTGATCGACCAGATACTCGCCATCCACGGGCGGGTGCGCGCTGTAATATGTGCGGTAGGCTTTGCTTGCCTGTGCAATCTGTTCGTCACTGCCCGTCAGGCCGATCATACGCGGGTGCATCGCCTCGGAAAAATCGCGCACGACTTCGGGCGTGTCGCGGGCGGGGTCGATGGTGATAAAGACGGGCGTGACGGATTTGCCCTCGGCCTCCAACAGCTCGATCGCGGCGGCGTTGCGGTCTACATCCAGCGGGCAAACATCGGGGCAATAGGTATAGCCGAAATAGATCAACGTAGGCTCTGTTATCACCTGCTCGGAGGTGACGGTTTCGCCGTCACCGTTTACAAGCGTGAACGGACCGCCCAGATCACCCGCAACCGTGCTGCCCCCGCACGAGGCCAGATCACCGCCTTTTGAGCCACTCCCAAGAACAAGCATACCGGCCAAACCGGCTCCGGCCACAACAACAGCGGCAATGGCAGCAATACGGATCATTTTTACCTCTCCTACGGGGGACACAGCGACATTTCGCGTCTTTGCGTGTGATATGCGACAGACCTACGCTAGGTTCAACGCAAAGCAAGTCACATTTGAGTGGAGCGCGGAGATGACGCAGCAAACCATCCGACCCTTGGGCGACCGCCAACGCGCCAACTGGATAAGGTTGCGGACCATAATCCTGCTGCGCTGGGTGGCGATTGCAGGACAATTCATCGCCGTTACGCTGACGCCGCATCTGTTCGACATCCGGTTAGAGTTGGGGTGGTGCTATTTCGCCATCGGTGTTTCGGTCATTGGCAATCTGGTCGCAGGGTTTGTGTTTCCCGAAAACAAACGCTTGTCCGAGAGGCAGAACATGGGGTTGATCGTTTTCGACCTTTTGCAGCTTGGGTTCTTGCTGTTTCTGACGGGCGGGCTGAACAACCCGTTCTCGCTGTTGCTTTTGGGGCCTGTGACTATCTCGGCAACCGCACTCAGCTTTCGGTCAACCTTTGTGCTGTGCGCCTTGGCGATCCTGATTGTGACACTGCTGGCGTTTTTCAATGTGCCGCTGGTGACGTTGCAGGGCGAAAAGCTGGTGATTCCGCAGATCTTTATCTTTGGTCAATGGATCGCCCTTGTGATCGCCGTCACGTTTACGTCGCTCTATTCGCGGCGGGTCACATCCGAGATCCACCTAATGGCAGATGCCTTGTCCGCGACGCAGATGGCGCTTGCACGGGAACAAAAGCTTACCGATTTGGGCGGCGTGATCGCAGCAGCTGCGCATGAATTGGGCACCCCGCTTGCGACGATCAAACTGGCCAGTACCGAACTTGCGGCAGAATTGCGCGATCAGGCGGACCTGCGCGAAGACGCGGTGCTGATCGTGGAGCAAGCAGACAGGTGCCGCGATATTTTGCGCGATATGGGCCGCGCGGGCAAAGACGATCTGTACCTGCGCCAAGCCCCCTTGATCACCGTCATTGAAACCGCGGCAGACCCTCATATGAACCGTGGCAAAGACGTACTTCTGAGCCTGTTGGGCGATGAAAAGGCAACAGGATCGCAACCCACCATTCTGCGCATGCCCGAAATTATCCACGGGCTGCGCAACCTGATTCAGAACGCCGTTGATTTCGCAAAAACAACCGTCTGGGTCGAGGCAAGCTGGACGGACGATTTTGTGACAGTTCGTATTTTTGACGACGGCCCGGGCTTTCCCTCGCATTTGATCGGGCGTCTGGGGGATCCCTTGATGGGGCGGCGCAGACGTCGGCAGAACACAAGCTCGCGCCCCGAATACGAAGGCATGGGCCTTGGGCTTTTTATTGCGAAGACGTTGCTTGAACGGTCGGGCGCGACTTTGCGCTTTGCCAATGGCGCGGATGAAGCGGGCTACCGCAGATCCCCGATCGGTGCGGTAATCGAGGTCCGCTGGCCGCGCGACAAAATTGATGCCCGCGACGGCGAGAATGCCGTTCCTATCATGCCAAACGCCCGATTTGCCGAGGCATAGATAAATTTATGGATTAACCGATTATTAACTATACCAAACGCAATGTCGTGATAACTTCCCGTCATGGTGGAGACTGTGTTGCACTATCCCGTCCTTATTCTGGCAGTTGTTATGGCAACTGTCGCGCTGAGTCTTTGGTGGCTCATGCGGCCCCAAACAGCAGCCCGCGATGACAACTCTGCCGATCTGCCGTTTATTGTGTTTCGCAACGACGTTCTTGATTATGCGTCTGATCCGGCGTTGGCGCGCTTTCCCATCGCTATCGGTGCGCACAGCTGGGCCGATATGCACGACATTCTCTTTGAAGCCTTTCCCGGGTTTCCAGCCAAAGCACCTGTAAGCGCCGATCAGAACTTGGTCATTTCGTGTGCGTTAGATCCGCGACGAAAGCTGACTGTTGAATGGATACCAAACGGTGCCAGCCTGTCCTTCATTGGCCTCACGGATGAGCCAAACCGCAGCGAAAAACAGCAAGAGCTGGACAACCTGCGCCAGATCAACACCCACGTTCCATATCCGATCTGGAAGACAGACCAAGCCGGAGAAATCGTTTGGCAGAATGCGGCCTACAACGCGATTGGCGCTCGACACCCGCATGCGCCCATGCCGCTGTTTGATACCACACCGATGAGCGCTGCAAAGACGACTATACGCGCCAAAGTCGGGGATAAAGACGTACAAGAGGTCGAATGGTATGAAGTGACGCGCACGCCTTTGCCGGAGGGCACGCTGTATTCTGCGACCTCGCTTGATCCGCTGATCCGCGCAGAAGACGCCCAGCGCGAATTTGTGCAAACCCTCGCCAAGACGTTCGCGCATCTGTCCGTCGGTCTTGCCGTTTTCAACCGTGACCGACAGCTTGCGCTCTTCAACCCCGCGCTTATTGATCTGAGCGGACTTTCCGTTTCTTTCCTGAGCCCGCGGCCCACAATTGATTCCTTCTTTGATGCCATGCGCGAAAACCGCCGCATGCCAGAGCCCAAAAATTATAAAACATGGCGCCAGCGCATAGCCGACCTGATCGATGATGCCGAAAACGGCCGTTTTGAGGAAACATGGACACTGGAAACCGGCCAGACCTACAGCGTCAAAGGCCGCCCCCATCCCGACGGGGCCATCGCCTTTTTGCTGGAGGACATCAGCGCCGAAATCTCTCTTGCCCGAAACTTTCGTGCCGAACTGGAGCTGGGTCAAAACCTTGTCGACACATTCGAGGACGCGCTGGCCGTGTTTTCCCAATCGGGTATGCTGACGTTTTCGAACAAGGCTTTTGACACCATGTGGAAGTTCGACGCCGGAACCAGCTTTGCCGATGTGACGATCCACGACGCGATCCAGCTTTGGAAAGAACAATCGGAGGCGAACCCTCTGTGGCAAGATATTCATGACGCGGTCATGACATTGGGTGAGCGGGAAACCTGGACAATGCCCGTATGCATCAAGGGTCAGACCCCGATGCAGTGTAAGATTGTGCCGATTGCATCAGGTGCAACCGTGATCCGTTTCTCACAGCAGCAAAGGCTGGCGCAGGTCAAATCGCCGATTTTAAAAAGAAACAGCGGCTAACGGTCTTTCATGCGCGGCACCTGCCCGTTAGTTTGGGCAAATGGAACGCACCGCCACTCTCACCAGCGCTGATCAAACAGCCGATTTTGCCAAACGGCTTGCGCCGCGGCTGGCTGCGGGCGACGTGATTTTACTGACGGGTGAGGTAGGCGCGGGAAAAACCCATTTCGCCCGCGCGCTGATCCAATCGATTTTGGCCACGCCCGAAGACGTGCCATCGCCCACCTTTACCCTTGTGCAAACCTACGACGCCAAGGACGGGACCGAGGTTTGGCATGCCGACCTTTACCGCCTAACCGACCCGACCGAGGTTGAGGAGTTGGGCCTGATCGACGCGATGCAAAGCGCGATCTGCCTGATAGAATGGCCCGACAGGCTTGGATCATTGCGCCCGAACGCGGCGCTGGACATAACACTTGAAACGAACGGTCCCGAAGATCACCGCGCCCTCACCGCCCGCTGGTCCGACACGCGCTGGACCGACAAGATGAACGATTGGACCCCATGACACATCGCGCAGACGACCTGACCGCTTTTATCCAGACGTCGGGCTGGGGCAGTGCCACCCGCCTGCTGGTTGCGGGCGACGCCTCGAACCGCCGCTACGAGCGGCTGACCAAACCGGACGGCACCACGCTGATCCTGATGGACGCGCCCGCCGACAAGGGCGAGGACGTGCGCCCTTTCATCGCCATTGCAGAGCATCTGACCAACATCGGCCTAAGCGCGCCACAAATCATACACCGCGATGTGCCAAATGGTTTTCTGTTGATCGAGGATTTGGGCGACGATCTGTTCAAACAGGTAATCGCCCGCGATCCGTCGCTCGAGCTGCCGCTTTACGAGGCATCCGTTGACGTGCTGACGCAACTTCATGCCGCGCCGATGCCGCCGCTTGATCCCTATGACACCGCCACGATGACCAGTTTCGCCGCCCGTGCGTATGAGTTCTATCTGTTTGGTATAACAGGCAAATCAAACACGCCCGAGCAGGCGACATTCGAGCGGATCATGGCGGGCCTTCTGGCCCCTTTGGACACCGCGCCTCAGGTCTTGATCCAACGCGACTATCACGCCGAAAACCTGCTGTGGTTGCCGACACGCTCGGATGCGGCGCGTGTAGGTTTGCTTGATTTTCAAGACGCCATGCGCGGCCATGCGGCCTACGATCTGGTGTCGATCCTGCAAGACGCCCGCCGCGATGTGCCACGCGAAATCGAGGATGGAATGATTGCCCGCTACCTGCAACAAAACCCGCAGGACGAAGACTCATTCCGTGCCGCCTATGCCATCCTTGGCGTGCAGCGCAATCTGCGCATTGTGGGCGCCTTTGCCAAGCTTTCGATTGTGTTAGGCAAGCCGCGATACGTCGATCTCATCCCCCGTGTTTGGGAGTTCGTGGAACGCAACCTCGCGCATCCTGTGCTTGCCCCGATCAGGGCGCATGTAATGGAAACGCTCCCCCCGCCCACCGCCGATGTGCTGGACACTCTCAAAGCGAAATGCGCCACATGAGCTTTCCTGTCCTTATGTTCGCAGCGGGCTTCGGCACGCGGATGAAGCACCTGACAGCGGACCGACCCAAGCCATTGGTCGAGGTCGCAGGACGCCCGCTGATTGATCACACGCTGGCCTTGGCGCAAGAGATCGCGCCGCCTGTTATCGCAGCCAACCTGCACTACCGCGCCGAAATGCTCCAAGATCATCTGGCTCCATTAGGCGTGCAAACGCTGGTAGAGCATCCCGATATTCTAGAGACAGGCGGTGGCCTGCGTGGTGCATTGCATGTGCTGGGAAACGGGCCCGTGATTACAATGAACACGGATGCTATCTGGCACGGGACAAACCCGCTACAGATGTTGATCGACGCGTGGGATCCCGTGCGGATGGACGCGCTGCTGATGGGCATTCCGCCTGCGCAGGCGATGGAACACGAGGGCGACGGCGACTTTACCATGGACCCGCAGGGCCGTCTGTCACGGGGTGCGGGTCTGGTCTATGGCGGGGTGCAGATCATCAAGACGGACCTGCTTGGCGATATTTTGCAAAGCTCATTCTCGCTCAATCTGGTGTGGGATCAAATGCTGGCCCAGCGCCGTCTGTTTGGTCTGTCATATGAGGGTAAGTGGTGTGATGTGGGCCATCCGGGCGGCATAGACACCGCAGAACAACTGATTGCTTCCGATGTTTGAGGCCTCAGACTCCCCCCGCGTCTTTGGCCTGCCCCCCGGTGTGGATTTCCCAAAAGCACTGGCGCAAGGTCTGCGCGACCGCTTGCACGGCCACCCGCCCGAGGCGATGGCGCGCATTGATCTGCTGGTGAACACCCGCCGCATGGCCCGCCGCCTGCGCAATATTTTCGAAGACGGTCCCGCCACTCTGCTGCCCCGTATCCGCCTGATCACCGATCTGCAAAGCCTCGCCCCAAGCGTCATCATGCCCAGTGGCGCACCCGCGCTGCGGCGCAGGCTTGAGCTGATCGGCCTTATCTCAGCCTTGCTGGAACAATCCCCGGACCTCGCCTCGCGGGCGTCTCTTTATGATCTGGCCGACAGCCTTGCCGCGCTGATTGACGAGATGCAGGGCGAAGGGGTCACGCCCGATGACATCGCGCAGCTGGATGTAACGGACCAGTCAGGCCATTGGGAACGGGCCAAGGTATTTTTGGGCATTGTCCAAGACTACCTGACCCTCACGGAATCGGCCCCCGACAAAGAGGCGCGGCAACGCACCCATGTGCAGGCGCTGGCGGCGCTTTGGGCAGAGAACCCGCCGCAGAACCCGATCATCATCGCGGGGTCCACAGGGTCACGCGGCACGACGATGTTGCTGATGCAGGCTGTTGCCAAGCTGCCGCAAGGCGCGATTGTGCTCCCTGGGTTTGATGATCAACTGCCCTCGGATGTTTGGGCAGCGTTGGATGATCCGCTGATCTCGGAGGACCACCCGCAGTTTCGCTTTTACAGTCTGATGAAAGGGTTAGACAGCTCGGCCAATGCTGTCAAAAACTGGCAGGATACCGCGCCACCGTCGCCCGCCCGAAACAAGCTGGTGTCGTTGTCGCTGCGCCCTGCCCCTGTCACGGACGCATGGCGCATTGAAGGCCCGCAGTTGCAAGACCTTGAGAAGGCGACAAAGGATATGACCCTTGTGCTGGCTGAAACGCCGCGGGCAGAGGCATTGGCCATTGCGTTGCGCTTGCGCCAAGCGGCCCAAGACGGCCAGACCGCGGCCCTGATTACTCCGGACCGAATGTTGGGCCGTCGTGTGACTGCCGCGCTGACCCGTTGGGACATTCTGCCCGATGACAGTGCCGGCACGCCATTGCATCTGTCGCCTCCGGGTCGGTTTTTGCGGCATGTGGCGGGCCTGATGACGACCAAGCTGGACGCCGAGGCGCTGCTGACCTTACTCAAACACCCGCTTACCCACAGCGGTGAGGGTCGCAACTTTCACCAACTTCACACGCAACGCTGCGAATTGGCGATCCGCCGCACGGGGCTACCCTATCCGCAGGCAGACGCCTTTACAGACATGTGCAAAACCGCGCTGCCCGATGACGACGCGTTCAACGACTGGGCCGTTTGGGTGGCGCAGGCCACGATGGGCCATCAGGAGACGGGCACGCAACCGCTCGACTATTGGGTGGCGCAGCATCTCGCGTTGGCGAACGCATTGGCGGCTGGGCCGACCGCCACCGATGACCATGAACTCTGGCGGCAGAAAGCGGGCAAAGAAGCGCAGCGCGTCATGCAGGAACTACAAACCGAGGCCGGTTTCGGCACCAGCCTGACCGCCCGCGACTATGCCGATCTGGTCGGCGCGCTTTTGGCAGCAGGCGAAGTTCGTGACCGCGACGCGCCTCATCCCGACATCATGATTTGGGGCACATTGGAAGCACGGGTTCAGGGTGCCGATCTGGTGATCCTTGGCGGGTTGAACGACGGCACATGGCCCGAAGCACCCGCGCCCGATCCATGGCTGAACCGCAAGATGCGCAATGACGCAAATCTGCTGTTGCCTGAACGGCGCGTGGGTCTGTCGGCGCATGACTACCAACAAGCCGTCTGCGCCCCAGAAGTATGGATCACCCGTTCGATCCGATCAGAGGATGCGGAAACCGTGCCGTCGCGCTGGATCAACCGGTTGGGTAACTTGATGGGCGGGTTGCCCAAGCAAGGCGGCGTGCATGCATGGGACGCGATGATCGGACGCGGCAGCTATTGGCTGGATCAGGCCCGCGCATTGGAAGCGGTGACCCCGATCGCACCCGCGCCGCGCCCCTCTCCGAAACCGCCGCTGGCCGCACGGCCGCGCCGCCTGTCTGTGACCAAAATCAAGACGCTGATCCGCGACCCCTATGCGATCTATGCGCAAAGCACGCTGCGGCTCCGCCCGCTTAACCCGTTGGTCCAATCGCCCGATGCGCCTTTGCGTGGCACCGTCACCCATGAGGTGATGGAGACCTTTGTGAAATCCGTCTTAGCCGACCCTGATCTGCTGAGGTCAGAACACCTGATCGAAACGGCGGAACACGCGCTTGCCGATCTGGTGCCATGGCCCGCAGCCCGCACGATCTGGCTGGCGAAGCTGGCGCGTGTGGCCGACTGGTTTGTGGAGGGAGAGCGTGCGCGGTTGCAGATTGCAAAGCCCATCGCGTTCGAGGACGCCGCACGGGGAAAGCTGGAGCTGAGCGATATCGGCTTTACCATAACCGGTGTTGCCGACAGGATCGACCGCGCCGACAGCGGCGAGATCCAGATATATGACTACAAGACCGGCAAGCCGCCCACCGACAAACAGCAGGCGCATTTCGACAAACAGCTGCTGATCGAGGCGGCGATGGTCGAGGAAGGCGCCTTTGGCAATGTACCAACGGCCCCTGTTTCCCGCGCTGTTTTCATCGGACTGGGCAACCCGCCGATGGAGGTTGACGCGCCGCTGATCGAAGAACCGCCAGCCGAGACAATTGCCAGCCTGCGCAAGCTGCTGAAAGCGTATTTAGACCCTAACCAAGGCTTTACCGCCCGCCGCATGATGGAACGGGATGGATTTGACGGGGATTATGACCACCTCGCCCGCTATGGCGAATGGGACGGATCGGACGCGGCCCAGCCGGAGGATATTCTATGACTGGCCTGCCCCAATGGGACGATGCCACCCGCGCCCAGATCACCGCTGCGCGTCCCGATATGTCAACGTGGCTCAGCGCGAATGCAGGCTCGGGCAAGACCCGCGTGCTGACCGACCGCGTTGCGCGGCTGCTGCTGGACGAGGTAAAGCCGCAGCATATTCTGTGTCTGACCTATACCAAAGCCGCCGCATCGGAGATGCAGAACCGCCTGTTCAAACGCCTCGGCGCTTGGGCAATGATGGAAGATGACGCGCTGCGCACCGAGTTGCGCGATCTGGGGGTTCTCAAGGACGTAGCGCCCCAACAGCTGCGCGAAGCACGGACCCTGTTCGCCCAAGCGATCGAGACACCGGGCGGGTTGAAAATCCAGACGATCCATTCGTTCTGCGCCTCGCTTTTGCGCCGCTTTCCGTTGGAGGCAGGTGTAAGTCCGCAGTTCAAAGAGATTGAAGACCGCGCCGCCGAGTTGCTACGCTCTGATATTCTGGACACGATGGCCGAGGGGCCGCACGCTGGTTTGGTCGCAGGATTGGCAGCGCATTACACGGGCGAAAGCTTTGCCTCGTTGACCAAGGCGATTACAGGCAAGCGGGAGGATTTTGTAAATCTGCCCGGTGATCTGAACGCTCTATTCGATCTGCCGCCCGGGTTTGATCTGGCCGCCCTGCCCCGCGATGTGATGGACGATGCGGTTGCCAGATGGATGCCCGATGCGATTACGGTTCTGGCCGCGCAGAATAACAAGACAATGCCCGCACTCGCCACTGGCCTGCGCGGGATTGATTTTGACGCACCTACGCTCGACGATCTGGTCAGGCTCAAGGCGCTGATGCTCACGAAAGATATGCAGCCGCGCAAAAACCTTGTGACCAAGGGCGCCGCGACTGAACTGGGGCAGATGCTGTCCCCGTTTGAGGATTTGGCCCAGCGCACGCTTGAGGCGCATGATCTGCACATGCGGGCGCGAAATGTGGCGCGGACGGCGGCGCTGCACCGCTTTGCCGCTGAGTTCATCACCCGCTACGAGGCCGAGAAACAACAGCGCGGGTGGCTCGACTTTGATGATCTGATCCTGCGGGCGCGGGCATTGTTGAATGACCCGAAAGTGGCGGCTTGGGTGCTGTACCGCATCGACGGGGGGATTGATCACATTCTGGTGGACGAGGCGCAGGATACCTCGCCGCGGCAGTGGGATGTGATTGAAAAGCTGGCGGATGAATTCGCCTCGGGCGAGGGTGCGCGGGAAGATCAGACAGCGCGGACCCTGTTCGTTGTGGGCGATAAAAAGCAATCGATCTATTCTTTCCAAGGCGCCGACCCGCGTGAGTTTGATCTGAAGCGCGACGCGTTTCGCGCCAGTCTTGAGGCGGCGAAACTGGGGTTCCAGAACCAGAGCCTTGATTATTCTTTTCGTTCGTCGCCTGCCGTTTTGCGCACGGTGGACCAGACGTTCAACACCCAGCCCGAGCCACGGATGGGCGATGCCATGACCCATCTGGCGTTCAAAGACGCACTGCCAGGTCGCGTCGATCTGTGGCCACTGGTCGAGGCGACGAAGACAGAGGACGAGACCCCCGATTGGACCGACCCTGTCGACCGCAAAAGCCCGCAACACCATACTGTTGTTATCGCCGAACAGATCGCCGATCAGATCAAGCATCTGACCGAGGGGGAGCATTACATCCCCGACGAAGACAAAGACCGCAAGATGATCCGCCGCCGCATCACGGCGGGTGATTTTCTGATCCTTGTGCGGGGGCGGCAGTCGGGGCTATTCTCGGAAATTATTCGCGCTTGCAAGGTCGCGGGTTTGCCGATTGCGGGGGCAGACAGGCTCAAGGTCGGGGCAGAGCTGGCCGTGCGCGACATTGGCGCGTTGTTGTCGTTTCTTGCCACACCTGACGATGCGCTGTCTTTGGCGACCGCGCTGCGCTCGCCCTTGTTTGGCTGGGACGAACAGGCGCTGTTTACGTTGGCGCATCACCGGCCTGTGAAACAGGAATTGTGGGAGAGTTTGCGCAAGCAGGCAGATACCTACCCGCAGACGCTTGCTATGCTGGCGGACCTACGGGCGCAGATTGATTTCGAGCGCCCCTATGACCTGATCGAACGTATCCTGACCCGCCACGATGGCCGCCGCAAATTGCTGGCACGCTTGGGGACTGAAGCCGAGGATGGCATCGACGCGCTGTTGGGTCAGGCGCTCGCGTACGAGCGGACCGAAGTGCCCAGCCTGACAGGGTTTCTGGAATGGATGCAGGCCGACGATCTGGAGATCAAGCGCCAGATCGACAGCGCCTCGGATCAGATCCGCGTGATGACGGTGCATGGGGCCAAAGGGCTGGAAGCGCCGATTGTGATCCTGCCAGATACCGGCAGTAAGGCCGTCAGCATCAAGGACGAGATTATCACGCTCAACGACGTGCCGATCTGGAAACCGAACGCCCCTGACATGACCACAGGCATCACCGCCCGTATCGACGCACTAAAGCAGGCCCAGACCGAGGAATCCCTGCGCCTTCTGTATGTCGCGATGACCCGCGCCGAAAAGTGGCTGATCGTGGCGGCGGCAGGGAAACTGCCCACGACGAACGACAGTTGGTACCAGATGGTTGAAGGCGCGTTGCAGCATTTGAACGCCGTGCCGTTTACCGACGGGCCAGCAAGCGGCATCCGCCACATCGAGGCAGGCTGGGACGAATTGCCCGTCGTTACCGTACCAAAACCGCAAAGAACCGCGCCCGTCCTTGATCCTGTCTTTACCTCACCACCGCCAGCCCCTGCCCCGCGCCGCGAGGCGCTTAGCCCATCCACGGACCTTGACGGCGCCAAGGCGCTGGCAGGCGAAGCGGGCATGGACGAGGAAACAGCCAAAGCCTACGGCACGCTTGTCCACACCTTGTTGGAGCATCTCTGCGCCGTGCCAACCGCCCAGCGCAAAGACGCGGCGATCCATCTGCTGCCTGATGTGGCGTTTGCCGACACGGCACTGAGCGAAGCCTTGGCCGTCTTGGACACATCCACACTCGCCCCCGTGTTTGCACCCGATGCCTTGACCGAAGTCGCCGTGACCGCCGATCTGGGGCAACAACGGCTCTACGGGATCATCGACCGCTTGATCGTCACACCCGATCGCGTGCTGGCCGTGGATTTCAAAACCAACCACACGGTGCCTGACACAGCCGATGAATGCCCCGAAGGATTGCTGCGCCAGATGGGCGCCTATGACCACGCCCTGCGCGCAATCTATCCTGACCGCGTGATTGAAACGGCGATCTTGTGGACCCACACGCGAAATCTAATGATGCTGCCTCACGATGCTGTCAGGGATGCGCTTGTCCGCACAGGTCACCTTGACGCAGGCGGCGCGTCTTCTTAGGTACGTCTAGAACCCGAACCCATGGAGAGCTTTATGGCCACCGTTTCCGTTACCGATGCTACCTTCGACGCCGAAGTAAAAAATTCCGACATCCCTGTAGTGGTGGATTTCTGGGCCGAATGGTGTGGCCCCTGCAAGCAGATCGGCCCCGCCTTGGAAGAATTGTCGGCCGAGATGGACGGCAAGGTCAAGATCGTCAAAGTGAACGTTGACGACAACCCGAACTCGCCTGCCCAAATGGGTGTGCGCGGTATTCCGGCGCTGTTCATCTTCAAAGGCGGCGAAGTCGTTTCAAACATGGCAGGTGCGCGCCCCAAGGCAGCCCTGCAAAGCTGGATCGAAGAATCCATCTAAGCCGACTTTAAGACTTTAAGTGAAAGGCGCTCCATCCTCGGGGCGCCTTTTGCGTTTCAGGACATCCAGCCAAAGCGACGCAGGCGGGCGGCGATCGTTTCTTCCGCTTCCGGACGGCCTGCGTTGATGCAGTTGCGTTGCCAGAACCAGTGGATGTAGGCGGCGTAATCGGGCGCGGCGGTCTGCACAGCGGCAAAGCCTTCGGTTAAGTCGTCCGCCTCAGCCAATGTCGCGATGTGGTGAAAATCAGCCTTTCGAAACAACAGCGCGGATTTACCAAAAAAATACCCGTTGAACGCCACGCTGGAGTTCTGGGTCACAACATAATCGCAGTACGGCAACAGGTCATCCATGCCACCCCTTTGCACCGTCAGCCGTGGATCGGCTTTTGCCATCGCCTCTAGTGCTGCAATCTCGGGCGCTGAATAGACCTCGTTCGGGTGCACGGTCGCCACGACAGGTTTGTCCGTGTGGGTCAGGCAGGCGCGAACCATGTCCAAAGGGCTGCAAATTTGGAAGGGGCGGTGCGCCGACAGTTTGCCCTGTAGCGGGACATAGATGAAACCATCGCGGCGCGCCGATTGCGGGGCCTTCCCGAACAGACGTTTTTGCCAGAAGGCGTAGAAGCGCGCCGCTTCCTCCGCCTCGGACGGATCAGGATCAAACAGGCGCTGCGCCACGTCCCATGCGGCACGCTCGGAAGTCTGCTCGATCTGCCAGAACGGATAGTGATAGGCGCGGCGAAAGCACAGGCCATCGGCATCGGGCGGCGCTTTGATATGGCTAAGCGTTCGGCCCTTGCCACTGGGCGCACCACGCGGGCCAAAGGGGGCATAGTCTACCCCCATCCCCGCCGCTTGCACCACCTGCGCGACCTTACCGATAAAGTTGTGCTTGCCCGCCCGCGCACTCTCGCACAGCTCGGGCTCCATGTAGAATGTGACGGTGTCAGGCATGCTCATACCCGATGATTTAAGCGGCAAACGGGGACGCAGCAAGGGCCGCCCTTGTCCCACGCGCCCCAGACCGCCATATAGATGAGCAAAGATGGAGGCCTCATGGCAGATACAGATTTTCCCGGTTGGCACGGTACAACCATCATTGGTGTGAAAAAGGGTGGCGAGGTCGTGATTGCGGGCGACGGGCAGGTGAGCCTGGGCCAGACCGTGATCAAAGGAACCGCCCGCAAGGTGCGCCGCCTCACGCCCGGCGGGCATGACGTGGTTGTGGGCTTTGCCGGATCGACGGCAGATGCGTTCACGCTGCTGGAGCGGTTGGAGGCCAAGCTGGAAGCCACCCCCGGTCAGTTGCAACGCGC
This sequence comes from Sulfitobacter aquimarinus, assembly GCF_040149565.1. Taxonomy (NCBI): domain Bacteria; kingdom Pseudomonadati; phylum Pseudomonadota; class Alphaproteobacteria; order Rhodobacterales; family Roseobacteraceae; genus Sulfitobacter; species Sulfitobacter aquimarinus. The sequence goes on along the minus strand of NZ_JBEFLO010000003.1, from coordinate 166,133 downwards.
CAGCGTCGAGCTGGCCAAAGACTGGCGGACAGACAAATACCTGCAAAAGCTGGAGGCGATGTTGATCGTCACAGACGGGACTGAGCTGCTCATCATCACCGGTGCCGGTGACGTGCTGGAGCCCGAGCATAACATCGCGGCCATCGGATCGGGCGGTAACTTTGCGCTGGCCGCTGCACGCGGGCTGATTGACAGCGACCGTGATGCCGAAGCCGTGGCCCGCGACGCGATGAAAATTGCCTCCGACATCTGCGTCTATACCAATGGCAACCTCACTGTAGAGAAGGTTTCAGCATGACCGATCTGACCCCCCGCGAAATCGTCTCGGAACTGGACCGCTTTATCATCGGGCAGAATGACGCGAAGCGTGCCGTGGCCGTAGCGTTGCGCAACCGCTGGCGGTGTCGCAACCTGCCCGATGATATCCGCGCCGAGGTGTACCCCAAGAATATCCTGATGATTGGCCCCACAGGCGTTGGTAAGACCGAAATCAGCCGCCGTTTGGCGAAACTCGCCCGTGCGCCGTTTCTCAAGGTTGAGGCGACGAAGTTTACCGAAGTCGGCTATGTCGGCCGCGATGTGGAACAGATCATCCGCGATCTGCTGGATGCGGCCATTGCCATGACCCGCGAACATATGCGTGAGGACGTGAAGGCGAATGCCCAGAAAGCCGCCGAAGAGCGCGTGATTGATGCCATCGCAGGGCCGGACGCCCGCGAGGGCACCCGCGATATGTTCCGCAAGAAACTGCATGACGGCCAGCTTGACGATACGATGATCGAGCTTGAGGTCGCCGATACCTCCAACCCGTTTTCTGCCATGGAAATCCCCGGTCAGCCTCAAATGGGCGGCGGGATGATGAACATCGGTGATCTCTTCGGCAAAGCCATGGGCGGGCGCACCACGAAAAAACGCCTCAGCGTGGCAGACAGCTATGAGGTGCTGATCGGGGAAGAGGCCGACAAGCTGCTGGATGATGAGACCGTCACCCGCGCCGCGATTGAAGCGGTTGAGCAGAACGGCATCGTGTTTCTGGACGAGATCGACAAAGTCTGCACCCGCGCCGATGCCCGTGGTGGCGACGTGAGCCGCGAAGGGGTGCAGCGTGATCTGCTGCCGCTGATCGAGGGCACAACCGTCAGCACCAAACACGGGCCAGTGAAAACCGACCATGTGCTGTTTATCGCTTCGGGTGCGTTTCACATCGCAAAACCATCGGACCTGTTGCCCGAGTTGCAGGGCCGTCTGCCGATCCGTGTGGAACTGCGTGCCCTTACCGAAGATGACTTCGTGCGCATCCTCACGGAAACCGACAATGCGCTGACGCTGCAATACACCGCACTGATGGGGACCGAGCAGGTCGAAGTGGCCTTTACCGACGATGGCATCAAGGCACTGGCCAAGATCGCGGCAGATGTGAACCAATCGGTCGAGAACATCGGCGCGCGGCGTCTGTACACGGTGATGGAACGGGTGTTTGAAGAGCTTTCATTCACCGCGCCGGACCGCAGTGGCGAGACGATCGAGGTGAACGCAGATTTTGTGCAAACCAATCTGGGTGAGCTGGTGAAATCAACCGATCTAAGCCGCTACGTGCTTTAACCCCTTCCCAATCCCTCATGCGCCTGCGACCAAGGGCGCATGAGCTATATTCGTTTCCTGATAGACAACCGCCTGTTCCTGCTGGCGGGGTTTTTGCTGACCTTTACCTCGTCCTACGGGCAGACCTATTTTATCTCGCTGTTCGCGGGAGAGATTAAGGGCGCGTTCAGCCTGACTGATGGCGGATGGGGTGGGGTATATACGATCGGGACCACGCTATCGGCGGTGACGATGATTTGGGCGGGCACGCTGACGGATCGCTTTCGCGTTCGGCAGTTGTCTCTTTGGGTGATGGTGATGCTGGCGATGGCCTGTTTCGCGATGGCGCTGGTGCCAAATGCGGTTTTTCTGGTGTTTGTGATCTATGCGCTGCGGCTGACGGGGCAGGGGATGCTGTCGCAACTGGGCGCTGTGGCGATGTCGCGCTGGTTTGTCGCCACGCGGGGGCGGGCGCTGTCGCTGTCTTCGATGGGGTTTGCCGTGGGGCAGGCAATGCTGCCCGTAGTGTTTGTGGCGCTGCTGGCCACATGGCATTGGCGCAGTTTGTGGATGCTGGCGGCTGTCTGCGTGCTGGTGACGATCCCGTTCATGCAGCTGCTACTTCGACAAGAACGCACACCACAGTCCATGGCGGACACAACGCTAAGCCTTGGGATGCAGGGCCGCCACTGGACCCGCGCCCAGATGCTGCGCCATCCGCTTTTCTACATCTTGATCCCGCTGGTCCTTGGGCCGTCCGCATGGGGGACTGCGCTGTTTTTCCAACAAGTACACCTGACCGAGGTGAAGGGGTGGAGCCTTGTTTCCTATGTCGCGTTGATGCCCGTCTATACAGCGGCCAGCATTGCCTTCACCTTCATCACCGGCTGGGCGATTGACCGCTTTGGCGTGAAGTGGGTTGTGCCGTTTCAGCTGATCCCCTTTGGCGTGTCCTTCGTTGTGCTGGCGCTGGCCGATACGATTTTCATGGCAGGCGTTGGCCTTGTGATATTCGGCATCGGGCAGGGAATGCAGGGCACGGCAACGGCGGCGTTCTGGTCGGTCTTCTACGGGACCAAGCATCTGGGCGCGATTAAAGCGGCGGCTGCGGCGCTGATGGTGTTCGGCTCGGCCATCGGGCCGGGGATTACAGGTGCATTTATCGACTATGGCGTGGATTTCCCTGACCAGATGATCCCGCTGTCGCTGTTCTACTTTGGCGGTGCGGTCTTGGCTGGTCTGGGCATCTGGCGCTATCAGCGCGACCTACCTGTGACGGCGTAGATAGACGTAATAGGCCCCGCCACCGCCGTGGCTGATATGGGCCTGTGCGACCTGCAAAACCACCGATTTCATCGGCTGCATCTGCAACCATTGCGGCACCTGATGGCGCAACACCCCGTGGCGCACAGGGATCGGGCCGCCTTCGTCGCGCTGTTTGCCTTTGCCCGTCACCACAAGGATCAGACGTTTGCCGCTGGCGTGGGCACTCATCACAAATCCGGTTAGCGCGGGGTGGGCACGGTCCAGCGTCATGCCGTGCAGGTCCAGCTTCCCTTCGGGGCGCAGCTTGCCGCGCTTGAGCTTGGTGAAGGATTTTTGATCCATCTGCACGGGGGCTTGGCGGATTTGATCGTGGATCGCGGGGGCGAGGTTGTGCGCAGGTGCGCGCGTGGTGCCTGTAGGCCGCCCAAGGATCACCGATTTCGCCTTGCGCAACCCACGCGGGGCCGGGGCGGTCTCGGGCGTGTCGATATCGGGATCAAAGCGCTGCACCTCAAGGTTGCTGCGCGTCATAGGTTGCGTATTGGCACGGACGCGGTCCCACAGCTCGCGATCCTCGGGCGTGAGGCCACGACGTTTCACAACGCGCTTTCGGGCAGCAGAGCATAGGCACGCTGGATCGGCATCAACACCAACAACCGCCCCGGATCGCGCAGCGTGCCCGCTTCGCGGCCCGCCTCGTCTCCGGTACCAAAGAACACATCAGCCCGCTGCGCCCCCTTGATGGCCGATCCGGTGTCTTGGGCAATCATCAAACGGCGCAGGGGTTTCTTGCCGTCTTTTTCGATCCAGACGGGAGAGCCGAGGCGGATAAAAGACGGGTCAATCGCCACGGTCCGCATTGTCGTGATCGACCGGTTCATCGCGCCCAGCGGACCCTTGTCGGCGGGGACTTTGCTCACTTCGCGGAAGAAAACGTAGGAGGGGTTGTGGTACAGCAGCTCTTGGCCGTCGACAGGGTTGCGGCGCACCCAGTTCTTGATGACCTGCGCGCTGACCTGATGGGCGTTATAGATACCCTGACGCACCAGTTCCTGCCCGATCGAGCGGTAGTTGTGGCCGTTTGATCCACGGTAACCCACGCGCACAAAAGATCCGTTCGGCAAACGGATGCGGCCTGATCCCTGAATTTGCAAAAAGAACAGCTCAACAGGGTCATCGACCCAAGCGATCACCAGATTGCGGCCATCCATCACACCGCTTTCCAAAATCTCGCGGCGGGTAAACCACGGACGGTTGGTGCGGGCCTCGGGCGGCATTTTGTAGACGGGAAAGCGGTAGCGGGCTGTGCGGCTGAGTGACCCGTCAAGCTCTGGCTCGAAGTAGCCGGTGAACATCGCCTCTTTGCCATCTTGCATCAGGACGGGGCGGAACAGCAGCTCGAAAAACTCACGCGGGTCGGGGTTTGATTGGGCATAGGCGCAAATGGCCCGCCAGTCGGGGCCTTTCATGTCCTTGCAGGTGTTTAGATACGTCTGGAATGCGGCGGCGTGATCGTCCTGCGCCCAACCGTCCAAGTCATCAAACGACAGGACGTCATATTTGACTTCAGACGCCAAAGGCCCCGCCAAAAGCGAGGCCAGCAAAATGGCACTGATGCGTAGGCCGCATGCTACCCGTCTGTAGAAACCAAGAACCAATTCGGATCATCCGAGCCCATGATTCGTGCAAACACCCACGAATCTTTTTGCTTTTTAACATCTGTGAGACTTCCTTCAATGATCTCACCGTCTTTGTCGCGCACCGCTTGCGTCAGTTCGGCCACAAATTTCAACGTCATTTCCGCCTCTTTGGTATCGGGGTCCAGAGTCACATTCTCCAACGACATCTCGCGCACACCGATAAAGTTTGCCTCGATCGTCAGGCCCTGATCTTCGCGTGCGGCGATACCCTCCACGAAGCTTTCATAGATGTCCTCGGCGAGGAAATCTTTGATCTGGTCCAACTCACCGTTCTCATAGCCCATCACGATCATCTCGTATGCGCCGCGACCACCCGCAAGGAAGTCGGTCACGTTAAACGACGGCTCGATGCGTTTCATTTCGGTCAAAGCGCGCGCTTGGGCGGTGCCTTCGTCAAAATGGTCGGTGATGTCCAGATCGGGGCCGCCTTCGATGACTTCAAAGGCAGGGCCGCTGCGTTCTGCGGGTTGTTGGGGCAGGGGTGGTTTTTCAAACCCCTCCCGCGTGCCCAGCACGTTTTTGAGCCGCAGGATCAGAAAAACCGCAATAGCGGCAAGCACCAGAAGCTGGATAAGCGGCGAATTCATACGTACCTCTTGAGGTCTAGACGTGGAAACAATCGTTTGAGCACCTTATGTAGGGTTGAAGGGGCCTCAAGTCCACTGTGGCCCAGATGAAAGGAAGCATTACATGTGGCTTTTAATTGCATTCATCGCCGTTCCGGTGATCGAGATTGCATTATTTATTCAGGTTGGCGGGTTTATCGGCCTGTGGCCGACGCTGTTGATCGTTATTTTGACGGCGCTTGCGGGCACCTATCTGGTGCGCAGTCAGGGGCGGCTGGCGCTGGGCCAGCTTCAGCAATCATTTGGTGAAATGCGCGACCCGACAGAGCCCTTGGTGCATGGCGCGATGATCCTGTTTTCGGGTGCGCTGTTGCTGACGCCGGGGTTTTTCACGGATGCTTTGGGCTTTGCCTTGTTGATCCCTGCGTTTCGCACCACCGTGTTCAAAGCGGTCCGCGCAAGGGTGAATATCCAGACTTTCGGGACGAAGTCACACAACACCCAGCCCCATCACCCACAAGGTCGCAGCGACGGCGACATCATTGATGCGGAATACACCGAACTGCCTGATGATGATGCGCCGCGCGGCAGCTCGGGCTGGACCAAGCACTAAGCGATTGAGCGCTTTGCAATGACCTGTTAAGCGTGCGTGATTAATTTCTAACCCTCCAGAGGAGAGCCGATTATGGCCGACGCCGAAGCACCACAACCACAATCACCACAATTGCGCGTTCTGGGGCAATTCATTCGTGATATGTCTTTTGAGAACATTATGGCCCAGAAGGGTGCGCCCAGCGATGTGCAGCCCGACGTGCAGGTTCAGGTGAACCTTGACGCGAAAAAGCGCACTGCTGAAAACCAGTATGAAACAGCGATCAAGCTGAACGTGACATCAAAGGCGAAAGACGCGGACACAACGCTGTTCGCGCTGGAAATCGACTATGTCGGCATCTTCGACATTCAGGACGTGCCCGAAGAACAGTTGCACCCCTTTTTGCTGATCGAATGCCCGCGCATGATCTTCCCGTTCCTGCGCCGCATCGTGAGCGATGTTACACGGGATGGTGGCTTCCCGCCGCTGAACCTTGAGAATATCGATTTCGTAACGCTGTACCGCAACGAAATCGCACGCCGTCAGGCCGAGGCCCCCAAAGCCGACGCATAAACGATCAGGTTTTTAACCAAACTGCATCGCCGCCCAACTTGCTGACAAACTCGGCATGGGCGGCGTTTTCTTTTTCAGTGAGCCGCGAGGGCAGGGGAACGGGGCGCGGGCGCGGTGTCCATGCGCTGCTTTGATCGCCTTCTTTTGGCTCTGCGCGGGTGGACAGGCCAAAGTCGGGCTGTTTGCCGCCAATCAGCTCCAGATACACCTCGGCCAGAATTTCACTGTCCAACAACGCGCCGTGCAGGTTGCGCGACGAGTTGTCGATGCCGAAACGGCGGCACAGCGCATCCAGTGACGAGGGCGAACCGGGGAACTTTTTGCGGGCAATAGCAAGCGTATCAATCGCCTGCTCCCACGGGAGTTGGCGCAGGCCCATCTTGCCCAGCTCGAAGTTCAGGAACTTCATATCGAACGAGGCATTGTGGATGACCATTTTACTGTCGCCCACAAAGTCGAGGAATGCCTGTCCTACTGCTGCGAACTTGGGCTTGTCCCGCAGAAAGTCATCGCCAAGACCGTGCACCTGAAACGCTTCTTCGGGCATACCGCGTTCGGGGTTAATGTATTCGTGAAACGTCTTGCCTGTCGCGACGTGACCCATCAGCTCAACCGCGCCGATTTCCACAATACGGTCGCCCGTTTGTGGATCAAAACCGGTGGTTTCGGTATCAAGGACGATCTCACGCATCAAGCTGGCTCCGAATGGTTTCGACGATGTTTTGCACTTGGGCGCGGGCGGATTCAAGCGTGTCTGTCGCGATCACATAGGTGGCGCGGGCGCATTTTTCAGCAGCGGGCATTTGTTTGCCTTTGATGCCCAGAAACTGGTCGCGGGTCATGGTGCCACGGGCCATCACGCGGGCCTCTTGCGTGGCGTCATCTGTGACAACACAAGCGGTTGCATCGACGCGGGCATCGCCGCCTGTCTCGAACAACAGCGGAATATCAAGAACGACAATATCGGCCTGCGTGCCTGCCAGAAAATCGGCGCGGTCTTGGCCGACCAGCGGATGCACTATCGCTTCGATCTGTTTGAGAGCCGCGGGATCACGGCCAATGATGTCTTTGAGGGCAGGGCGCGACACCGCACCGTCAATCACTGCATCAGGGAAGGTAGCCGCAAAGGGCGCAACAGCAGCTCCGCCTTTGCCATAAAGACGGTGCACAGCCGCATCCGCATCCCAGACAGCACAGCCCAGATCCGCAAACATCTGCGCAGTGGTTGATTTGCCCATCCCGATGGAGCCCGTGAGGCCAAGCAAGAACATCAGCGCAAAGCCGCCGCACGGGTGGCGCGGTCTACATCCGGGCGGCGGCCGAACCACCGCTCAAACCCTGGGACCGCCTGGTGCAATAACATGCCAAGCCCGTCAACTGTGGTGCAGCCGTATTCTTCGGCGGTGGCCAAGAGGTTGGTTTTAAGCGGAGCATAAACCAGATCGGTCACCACAGTATCGGGGCGCAACCCGTCCAGCGGGACGCGCAATTCAGGCTTTCCGATCATGCCCAAAGATGTGGTGTTCACGACCAAAGCCGCGTCATCCATCATATTCCCCGCCTGCACCCAATCATAAATACGGACACGCGCACCAAACTCTTCCTTGAGTTTTTCCGCCCGTACACGCGTGCGGTTCGAGAGCATAATCTCGGGCACGCCCGCCTCGGCCAAGGACGAGATCACAGCACGCGCCGCCCCTCCTGCACCCAGAACAGCAGCAGGACCGGAGCGGGGGTTCCAGTTCGGCGCGCCCGCCTTGAGGTTTTCGATAAACCCGTACCCATCTGTATTGTCGGCATGAATTTTACCGTCTTTGCGAAAGATCAACGTATTCGCCGCACCGATCAGGATCGCACGGTCCGTCACCAGATCGGCGATCTGCATCACCTTCTCCTTATGCGGCACCGTGATATTCACCCCGACAAATCCCGCTTTGGGCAGACTGCGGAGAACGGTTTCAAGATTGTCGGTACTTACATCCATCGGGATATAGTGACCCGAAATGCCATAAGTCTTGAGCCAATGACGGTGAATCTGGGGCGATTTGGAATGCGCGATGGGGGATCCGATCACACCAGCCAGAGGGATACGGGGCAGGTCGGTCATTGTTCAATATCTCCGCGCAGGGTGAGGTAGTTGAGGATTTCGAGCAAAGGCATGCCGAGAACGTTAAAGTAATCGCCATCAATACGCGAGAACAGGCGCACACCTTCTTCTTCCAGTTTATAGCCACCAACCGCGTGTTGGATACTGTCCCAGTTGCGATTGATATAGCTGTCCAGATAGGCATCGCTTGCATCGCGCATCCGCAGACGGACAACGCCAATATGGCGCCACAGCGGTTTGCCGTTTTCATAGATCACTGCCGCCGACAGCAGGGTGTGGCGATCGCCGCGCAGGGTTTTCAGCTGTTCAAGCGCATGGCTCTGATCCTTTGGTTTGCCCAAAAGCACGCCGCCATGCTCCAGCACCTGATCACAGCCCAGCACCAATGCGCTTGGGTTCTTCTCACTTACCTTTGCTGCCTTCAGCTCGGCCAAGGCGTCTGCAATGTCCCGCGGCGGCGCAGCTTCGGCGATGAGGGATTGTTTGATCATCTCCTCATCGACGCGGGCGACCTGTACGGTATGATCGACGGCGGCATTGGCCAACATCCGGTGGCGGATCGCTGAGCCTGAGGCGAGGATGATGGGGACAGCCATGTGGATAACTCGTGCATATTCTTAAAATGTTCTTAACGACAACTTGTCGGCAATTCGGGGTTCAGGATCAAGAGGCGTATAACCACAGGTCTCCATCCTGTTTTTCGTAGATTCCCCCACCGTGGAAAAGAACAAATAGGGCTGTTGATAAAAAAGACTGTTCGACCTTCATCACCAGAGTTTTCCACAGAATAGATGTCATCTATAAAGGATTATCATTCTGTTTTTAAATGCTTATTTTAATCATAGCTATGTTTTCCCCAGCTCACCCCATGAAGGCTTTGCCCGACCGCCGATTGGTGCATAAATATTTGATCCACAGATTTCGACCTCCCTACTTAAAACAACATTCTTTCTTTCTTTCTTTATTATATTAAAGAGAGGGTCAGCACGGAGAACCCGAGATGACTGATATTCTAAGCCTGGCCTATCCTTGGATCAAAGGATTGCACATTGTGTCTGTGATCTCATGGATGGCGGCGTTGTTCTATCTGCCTAGATTGATGGTGCATCACACCGAGCGCGTCGGCCTGAGTGGTGAGACGCATGAAATCTTTGCCATGATGGAATACAAACTGGCCAAAGTGATCATGAGCCCTGCGATGATGGCGACCTGGCTGTTTGGTCTGATCCTTGTGGCCACACCGGGGATTGTGTTTTGGGGCGATGTCTGGCCGTGGCTGAAAGCAACAGGCGTGATTGGCATGACGGGCTTTCACATCTGGCTCATGGGGCGGATGAAGGGATTTCAGAGGGGTGAAAACTCACTCACGGGGAAGCAATACCGCATCGCAAACGAGGTGCCGACGCTGCTGATGATCCTGATTGTGTTCTCGGTCACGGTAAAGTTCTGAACGCTGGCAGAATTGACAGCGGCGCTGGCGGGGCGTAGAGACGTTTAAGCACCCCGTTCGGGGACGCACTACCCGATGACAGTACAAACGCACAGCTGGCGCATTTTTGCGCGGCTAAGGATATGCCCATGACGCTCGAGACCCTGAAACTTGCCGATCTGAAGGCGAAGTCGCCGAAGAGCCTTTTGTCGATGGCCGAAGAGCTTGAGATCGAAAACGCCTCGACCATGCGTAAGGGCGAGATGATGTTCCAGATCCTGCGCGAACGTGCGGATGAGGGTTGGACGATCTACGGCGATGGCGTGTTGGAAGTTTTGCAAGACGGGTTTGGTTTCCTGCGCTCGCCCGAGGCGAACTATCTGCCCGGTCCTGATGACATCTACGTCTCGCCCGACATGATCCGCGCGCATTCGCTGCGTACCGGTGACACGATTGAAGGGCTGATCAAAGCGCCCGACGACACAGAGCGTTACTTTGCCATGATCGAAGTGACGCAGATTAACTTTGAGGAGCCGGAGAAAGCGCGCCACAAAGTTGCGTTTGAAAACCTTACGCCTTTGTATCCTGATGAACGTCTGACGATGGAAGTGGATGACCCGACGGTCAAGGACCGCTCGGCCCGTATCATCGATTTGGTCACGCCCATCGGTAAAGGCCAGCGGTGTTTGATTACCGCGCCACCGCGAACGGGTAAAACAGTTCTGATGCAGAACATCGCCAACTCGATCGAAAAGAACCACCCAGAGTGTTATCTGATCGTTCTGTTGATTGATGAACGCCCCGAAGAAGTCACCGACATGCAGCGCTCGGTCAAGGGGGAGGTCGTGTCCTCGACCTTTGATGAACCCGCGACGCGCCACGTTGCTGTGTCCGAGATGGTGATTGAAAAGGCCAAACGTCTGGTTGAGCATAAGCGCGATGTTGTCATCCTGCTCGATTCCGTGACGCGTTTGGGCCGAGCGTTTAACACGGTTGTTCCGTCATCTGGTAAAGTTTTGACAGGTGGTGTTGACGCGAACGCACTGCAACGTCCCAAACGCTTCTTTGGTGCTGCACGCAACATCGAGGAAGGTGGGTCGCTGACCATCATCGCGACTGCCTTGATCGACACGGGCAGCCGTATGGACGAAGTGATCTTTGAAGAATTCAAAGGGACAGGTAACTCGGAAATTGTTCTGGATCGTAAGATCGCGGACAAGCGGGTCTTCCCTGCGATCGACATCCTGAAATCCGGCACACGGAAAGAAGACTTGCTGGTGGATAAGATCGACCTGCAGAAGACTTTTGTCCTACGCCGTATCCTGAACCCGATGGGAACAACGGACGCGATTGAATTCCTGATTTCCAAGCTGAAGCAGACCAAGACGAATTCTGACTTCTTCGATTCAATGAACACCTGATTATAACATAAATTCAAAGGCTTAGGTCTATGGATACGATATTTGCCCAAGCCACTGCAATGGGCCGTGCCGGGGTGTCCGTTGTGCGGGTATCTGGCCCACTGGCGCATCAGATTTGTGCGGATATGGTCGGTAATCTGCCCGATCACCGTTCATCTGCATTGCGAATGGTAAAGGACCGCGATGGCGGTTTTGTGGATCAGGCGCTTGTGCTGCGGTTTGATGGGCCTAACAGTTTCACAGGTGAGGATGTGGTCGAGCTTCACCTTCACGGCAGCATCGCAATTATGCGGCGAGTTCTAGACGAGCTTGGCAATTTTGGCGGTGTGCGCCTTGCTGAACCAGGTGAGTTTACGCGACGTGCATTGGAGAACGGGCGGCTTGATCTGGTGCAGGTTGAGGGGTTGGCTGACCTGATCGAGGCCGAAACCGAAGCACAAAGAAAGCAAGCGCTTCGGGTTTTGTCAGGTGATTTGGGTACAAAGGTTGAGGAATGGCGGAAGGCACTGATCCGTGCAGCTGCGCTGTTGGAAGCGACGATAGACTTTGCAGATGAAGACGTCCCTGTGGATGTGAGTGACGAGGTCCGCGATCTACTGATGGCTGTCAGTGTATCCCTCAAGGCCGAGATTGAAGGCACTGCAACAGCTGAGCGGATCAGGTCGGGTTTTGAGGTGGCCATTGTTGGTGCGCCAAATGTCGGGAAATCCACGCTGTTGAATCGTTTAGCTGGCCGAGATGCGGCGATCACGTCCAACGTTGCCGGAACAACACGGGACGTCATTGAGGTTCGGATGGATCTGAATGGTCTTCCAGTGACCCTTTTGGATACGGCTGGCATTCGGGATAGCGACGATCAGATTGAGACCCTCGGAATTGAATTGGCGTTGCGACGTGCTGCTGAAGCCGACCTGCGGGTCTTTTTGTTAGGGCAGGGGGAGCAGGCACCGCTTACGGTTGAGGATGGTGATATCGTACTTAGTGCGAAGGGGGATAAGCAGCTTGGCGGTGAATTTTCTATTTCCGGGAAAACAGGACTAGGCGTGGATCGGCTTATCGATGAGCTAACCGATACTTTGGGGCAGCGAGCGTCGGGTGCCGGCTTGGCCACCCATGCTCGGCATGGGATTGCCATGGCGCGCTCATTAGAATGTATTGACAGGGCAGGTGCGTTGTTAAGTTCGGGTCCTGATCAATATGATATTGCGGCTGCTGAGCTTAGGATCGGAATTCACGCGCTTGAGGCGCTTGTCGGTCGCATTGATGCCGAGAATCTGCTAGATGAGATATTCGCAAGTTTCTGTCTTGGAAAATGAGGAGTGTTTCACGTGAAACATTTTGACGTGATTGTTATTGGTGGTGGTCATGCTGGCTGCGATGCGGCTCATGCAGCGGCGCGAATGGGCGCAAGCACGGCATTGGTAACGATGTCGAAAGGAACGATCGGCGTGATGTCATGTAATCCTGCGATCGGTGGGTTGGGAAAAGGTCATCTTGTGCGTGAGATTGATGCGCTTGATGGAGTTATGGGCCGTGTTGCTGATGCGGCGGGCATCCAGTTTCGTTTGCTGAACCGTAGAAAGGGTCCGGCAGTACAGGGACCTCGGGCACAGGCCGACCGTAAGATTTACCGCGAAACAATGGTGGCTGAGATCGATGCTCATCCGCTTATTACAATTGTCGAAGGTGAAGTGGTTGACCTGAAAATGAACGGGACACGTGTTTCGGGCGTTGAGATGGCTGAAGGGACCGAAATTTCCGCCGGAGCTGTCGTGCTTACAACCGGCACTTTTTTGCGGGGCATTATCCACATCGGCGACGTCCAGAAATCCGGAGGACGGATGGGAGATAAGGCGTCAACGCGCCTTGCAGAGAGGATCGATGATTTTGGCCTATCTTTGGGGCGCCTGAAAACCGGTACACCACCGAGATTGGATGGACGGACGATCAATTGGGACGGGTTAGAGATGCAACCGGCAGACGACGAGCCGGTCCTGTTCTCGTTTTTGTCGAAAGGCCCGAAAGCCCGGCAGATTTCCTGTGGTATCACGCATACGAATGAAGCCACGCATGAAATTATTCGGAGCAATCTAGAGCGGTCCGCCATGTATGGTGGTCACATCGACGGTGTCGGACCAAGATACTGCCCTTCAATCGAGGATAAAGTAGTCCGCTTTGCGGACAAGACCTCTCATCAGGTCTTTCTCGAGCCAGAGAGCCTGAGCGATTCAGTTATTTACCCGAATGGCATCTCAACCTCGCTTCCGGTCGAGGTCCAGGAATCTTATGTTCGGTCGATCGTTGGTCTGGAGAATGTTTCGATTCTACAACCAGGCTACGCGATTGAATATGACTACGTTGACCCGAGGTGTCTTAAACAAACAATGGAGTTGAAGTCCGTGACCGGGCTGTTTCTGGCCGGCCAGATTAATGGTACGACGGGCTACGAAGAAGCGGCCGCGCAAGGGCTCGTCGCGGGTCTCAATGCAGCGTTAGCAGTGCGCGGGTCTGATCCGGTCCAATTCAGCCGAACAAATAGCTACATCGGTGTCATGATTGACGATCTTACGACCCGTGGCGTTTCTGAGCCTTATCGGATGTTTACATCAAGAGCGGAGTTTAGGCTTTCGTTGAGGGCCGATAATGCCGACCAGCGCCTGACAGAGCAGGGTATCGCCCTCGGATGCGTTTCTGATACCCGAGCGGCCGTGTTCTCGGAGAAATCGGAGCGGTTGGCTGAGTGCAGGTCTGCTTTAGAAGGCAAGACGTTCACCCCAAAAGAGGCCAATTCGGTGGGCATAACGGTTAGTCAAGACGGTCAACGTAGAACTGGCTTTCAGCTGTTGTCGTTCCCTGATGTCTCATTCGATCAAGTTGCGCAGCTTGACCCTGATTTGACTTCCGTTAATGGTGCAATTGCAAGCCAGGTTGCAAAGGACGCGCTTTATGCGAATTACATCTCCCGTCAGGCGTTAGATGTTGCTCTCCTCAAGAAAGATGAGGGTGAGGCGATCCCCGTAGATTTTGACTACGGTTCCGCTGAAGGCTTGTCCAATGAGGCCAAGTTGAAACTGAGTGCCGCTAGGCCCGAAAATTTAGCACAGGCGGCTCGGATTGACGGCATGACACCCGCCGCACTGACCCTTCTGCTCGCATTAATACGCAAGCAGCAACCAAAAAGGTCTGCATAATGTCCGGCGAAACCCCAATAGATGTTTCACGTGAAACATTAGAGATGCTCAGAGCGTTCGAAGCTTTGGTTCAAAAGTGGACAAAGAAGATAAATCTCGTGTCAAAAGGTGATGCTGACCAAATTTGGTCACGCCATATTGTCGATTCACTGCAAATTTATGATCTTGCGCCAGCCGATGGTGATTGGCTGGACATCGGAAGCGGCGGTGGGTTCCCTGGGATCGTTGCAGCGATCATGGCAAAATCCGCTGATCCCGAGCGGAGCTTTACCCTCGTTGATAGCGATCAACGTAAATGCGCGTTTCTGAGAACTGCCGCGCGAGAACTTGATCTTAACGTGATAGTCCGCGCTGATCGGGTAGAGCAGATGGAGCCGGTTGGCGCCAAGGTGTTATCTGCACGCGCTCTGGACGATCTTAACGGTCTGCTTGCGCATGCGGAACGCCACCTTGATGCCAAAGGCGTCGCACTGTTTCCAAAGGGTGAGAACTGGGAAATCGAACATGAGGTCGCACAGAAGCATTGGTCTTATGACATTGAAGTTATTAAGAGTACTACAAACACGAAAGCTACAATCCTAAAGATCACGGAGATCTCGCGTGTCTGACCTTTCCCGCCCAAACGGACCGAAAATCATTGCAGTAGCGAACCAAAAGGGCGGGGTGGGTAAAACCACGACTACCATAAACCTGTCCGCTGCGTTGGCAGAAAAAGGTGCCCGTGTGTTGGTGATTGATCTTGATCCTCAGGGGAACGCCTCTACGGGATTAGGTATCGCGCTGGACGATCGTGAATTCACGACATACGAGCTTTTGCTAGAAGACATCGATCTGAACGATGTCATCTCGGAAACCGCAACGCCCAACCTGTTCATCGTTCCAGCAACGGTTGATCTTAGCTCGGCCGATCTGGAACTTTTGTCCAACGAAAAGCGTAGCTTCCTGCTGCATGATGCGTTGCGGCAAACTCAAATGGATGTTTTCAAATTCGACTACATTCTGATCGACTGCCCCCCTTCGCTTAACCTTCTGACGGTAAATGCCATGATCGGCGCACATTCCGTATTGGTACCGCTTCAAAGCGAGTTCTTTGCGTTGGAAGGACTTTCGCAGCTGATGCTTACCATTCGCGAAGTCCGCCAATCCGGGAACAAGGATCTGAGGATTGAGGGGGTTGTGTTGACGATGTACGATCGGCGCAACAACCTGTCGCAACAGGTCGAACAGGATGCCCGCGACAACCTTGGCGACATTGTCTTCAAAACCATGATCCCCAGAAACGTGAGAGTAAGCGAAGCTCCAAGTTTCGCGATGCCAGTTCTGGCCTACGATACTCTGTCAAAAGGGGCGCAAGCGTATCGCGCGCTTGCTGACGAATTGATGCAAAATAATCAAACCGCAACCAAAGAGGTGCAGCATGTCGAATAAAAACGAACGCAAGCGGGGTCTTGGCCGCGGATTGTCTGCATTGATGGCAGATGTGAGCGAAACAGAGACCGTTGCAGCACAAGGTCCAGCGGCAGCAGATCAGCTCGTCCCGATTGAGCAAATCGCCTCGAACCCCGATCAGCCACGCAAGCAGTTTGTTCAAAACGATTTGGATGATCTTGCCGCGTCGATCAAAGAAAAAGGCGTTTTGCAACCGCTTATCGTGCGTGCCCGCGGTGAAGGGCGCTATGAAATTGTTGCTGGGGAACGTCGCTGGCGTGCGGCGCAGATGGCGCAACTGCACTCTCTTCCCGTGATCGTCCGTGACTTCACCGATATCGAAGTTCTAGAAGTTGCGATTATCGAGAACATCCAACGTGCTGATCTGAACGCTGCAGAGGAAGCGGCGGGATACAAACAGTTGATGGAAAAGTTCGGGCACACGCAGGAAAAGATGGCCGAAGCTTTGGGTAAAAGCCGAAGCCACATTGCGAACTTGCTTCGTTTGTTGAACCTTCCGACCTCTGTTTTGGAGCTGCTGCGGGATGGTCAGTTGAGTGCAGGGCACGCACGGGCGCTGGTTCCAGCGGAAGATCCCCTGAAATTGGCACAGCAAATCATCAAAGGCGGGCTTTCCGTTCGTGCAGCCGAAGCATTGGTCAAGCGAGAGCAGGCGGGTGACGCCAAACCAAAGCCCACAGGATCGACTGGAACTGACGAAAAGGACGCGGATACCAAAGCGCTGGAGGGGGACTTGTCAGCGAACCTCGGGATGCAGGTATCTTTGTCGCACAAGCCAGGGCAGGAAAGCGGGCAGCTGTCCATCAAATACAAGTCGCTGGATGATCTGGATGAACTGTGCCGCCTGTTGAGCGGAACCTAACCCGTCAGAAGCTCTGAAATGACTGAATTGAGCACCTTAAACCCTTGATCAGTAACGATTAAGCGGTTTTTGGTGCTTTCAATCATTCCGATACCCGTCAAATGGGAAATCGTCGTTGGATTGATCGTACCACCCGAAAGAGTTTCATAGCGCCCAAGGTCAATTCCGTCGCGCAACCGCAAGCCCATCAACATAAATTCCGTGGCTTCATCGCTTTTGTCCAAAGGCTCGCGGCTTTTCTCGGGTGTCGCTTCTGCCACTGCATTAAGCCAACGCTTGGGATTGCTAAAGCAAATCGTGGCGTGCCGCCTTCCGTTAATCGTAAGCCGCCCATGCGCACCCGGCCCGATCCCGAGGTAGTCGCCATATCGCCAATAGATCAGGTTATGACGTGACTGCGCCCCGTCGCGTGCATGGTTCGACACTTCATAGGCGGGCATTCCATAGGCGCCGCAAATGTCTTGGGTCAGGTCAAACATATCTGCGCCCAAATCCTCGTCGGGCAGGCCGCGCAGCTTGCCAATCGCGTAACGATCTCCGAATGCGGTGCCGTCTTCGACGGTGAGCTGGTAAAGTGAAAGGTGGTCTATGCTAAGGGTTAGGGCCTGTTTCAGCTCGGCCTCCCATTCCGCGAGGGTCTGGTTTTGACGCGCATAGATCAGATCAAAGCTGACCCGTTCAAAGGTTGTGCGTGCGATGTCAAAAGCAGCGCGGGCCTCGGCCACGGAGTGAATCCGCCCCAAGCGTTTGAGGTCAGCATCGTTCAACGCCTGTATCCCCATCGAGATGCGGGACACGCCGCCATCGCGGTAGGCCACAAACCGCCCCGCCTCAACCGAGCCGGGATTCGCTTCGAGTGTGATTTCCAAGTCATTCGCTACAGGCCAGAGAGTTCGGATTTTTGCGATCACCTCGGCCACGGTTTCGGGGTCCATCAGGCTGGGTGTGCCGCCGCCGAAAAACACGGATGTGACGGTGCGGCCTGACGTCTCGGCCGCATAGCGGTCAAGCTCGCGAAGATAGGCGTGCTTCCACGCGGTCTGGTCAATGCTGCGCGAGACGTGGCTGTTAAAATCACAATAGGGGCATTTGGCTTCGCAGAACGGCCAATGGATATAGATGCCAAAGCCGCCCTGCCGCCAATCATCCCCAAGGTCGCTAGTCAAAGCAACGCGCCAGCAGTTTGGTGAACGCATCGGCGCGGTGGCTCATGCTGTTCTTCTCGTCGTGGCTCATTTCCGCAAAGGTGCGAGTTTCGCCAATAGGTTGAAAAATCGGATCGTAGCCATGCCCGGTCTCGCCGCGCATGGGCCAGACGAATGTCCCGTCCACAAAGCCTTCGACGACTTCGTCGTGCCCGTCAGGCCACGCCAAAACCAGCGTTGCGCAGAACCGCGCCGCACGCGGATGTGGCGCGTTCGCTTTTTCGAGTAGTTCATGCGTCTTGTGCATCGCCATCACAAAGTCACGCCCATCAGGCGTTTCCGCCCAATCTGCTGTATAAACGCCCGGCGCATTATCCAGCGCTGCAACCTGAATACCGCTGTCGTCTGCCAGCGCGGGAAGGCCAGTCGCTTTGACAGCCGCAACTGCCTTGATCCGCGCATTCCCGATAAATGTATCTTCGGTCTCTTCCGGTTCTTCCAGACCCATGTCAGCCGCACCAACAACGGTGATGCCAAGCGGGGCAAACAGCTCGGACATTTCTTCGAGCTTGCCTGCGTTATGGGTAGCGATCAGGATGCGGTCGCCGTCAAACTTGCGGCTCATGCGCAGGCTGCTTTCTGAACCGCGACCAGCTCGGCAATGCCTTTTTCCGCCAGGTCAATCAGATCGTTCATCTGGGCGCGAGAGTAGGTGGAGCCTTCGGCGCTCATCTGCGTTTCAATCATCTGGCCGCTTTCGGTCATGATGAAATTGCCGTCAACACCTGCCTCGGAATCCTCGGGATAGTCGAGATCAAGCACGGGCTGGCCCGCGTAGATCCCACAGCTGATCGCGGCAACGGGATCAACCAGCGGATCGGTGATGACATCGCCCGCTTTCATCAGCTTGTTCACCGCCAAACGCAGCGCAATCCAGCCACCGGTGATAGAGGCACAGCGCGTGCCGCCGTCTGCTTGCAGCACATCGCAGTCGATGGAAATCTGACGCTCGCCCAAGGCAACGCGGTCAACGCCTGCGCGCAAGGAACGCCCGATCAGGCGCTGGATTTCCACGGTGCGGCCACCTTGCTTGCCCGCTGACGCTTCGCGACGCATTCGCGTGTTCGTTGCACGGGGCAACATGCCGTACTCCGCCGTGACCCAGCCCAAACCGGACCCCTTGATAAAGGACGGCACACGCGGCTCGATCGAGGCTGTGCACAAAACATGCGTATCGCCCATTTTGAACAGAACCGACCCTTCGGCATGTTTGGTAAACCCGACCTCGGCAGATACAGGGCGCATTTCGTCAAGTTTCCGACCGGATGGGCGCATGGGATATTCCTTTTTTGTGATTTGCCTTACGGGATACTCTCCCGTCCCTTGCAGATGCAACCCCCGCGCCTTTATTGTGTCGGTATGACAGATACATCAGGTGTTTTGCAGGAAATGAACGACCGCTCGCGCGAGGTGTTTCGCCGCGTGGTCGAAGGCTATCTGGAGAGTGGGGACCCCGTCGGGTCGCGCACGCTGACCCGTGACTTTTCCGAAAAGGTGAGTGCGGCGACCATTCGCAATGTGATGCAAGACCTCGAATATCTCGGCCTGCTCGACAGCCCGCATGTCAGTGCAGGTCGTATCCCAACGCAGATGGGGTTGCGGATGTTTGTCGATGGTTTGCTCGAAGTCGGGAATCCCGACGATGGTGACCGCGCACAGATCGACGCGACCATGGGCCGGAACGAGGATGACGTGGGCGGGATGTTGGATCGGTTAGGCACGGCCTTGTCCGGTGTGACACATGGCGCGTCTTTGGTTCTGACCCCGAAACACGAAGCGCCGATCAAGCATATCGAATTTGTGTCGCTGTCCCATGACCGCGCTTTGGCGGTTCTGGTCTTCTCAGATGGGCATGTGGAAAACCGCTTGTTCACACCGCCCGTCGGACAAACCCCCAGCTCGATGCGTGAGGCGGCGAACTTCCTGAACTCTCTGGTTGAGGGTAAAACACTGAGCGAGCTTCAGCGCACCATCAAGAGCGAGATGGCGCGACGCCGCCAGGAGATTGACGCGCTTGCGGCCGAACTGGTGACAAGTGGTTTGGTGATTTGGGAAGGCGGGGGCGACCATCCCGAACGGCTGATCGTGCGCGGGCGGGCGAATCTGCTCACCACCAGTGGGGAGGCGCAGGATCTGGAAAAGGTGCGCACGCTCTTTGACGACCTTGAGCGCAAGCGCGACATCGCCGATTTTCTGGAACTTGCCGAAGACGGCGACGGTGTGCGCATTTTTATTGGCTCTGAGAACAAACTTTTCTCACTTTCGGGTTCCTCTTTGGTGGTTTCCCCATATATGAACTCTGATCGAAAGATTATTGGTGCTGTGGGCGTGATTGGCCCGACGCGCTTGAACTATGGACGTATCGTGCCGATTGTAAACTACACGGCGCAACTGGTCGGGAAATTGATTTCCGACCGGAGTTAGAGGTGGAAAATGGCAGACCCGAACGATTTTTTGGATGACCCCGAAGCGGCTGAAGCAGAAGCATATGCCGATGAGATGGAAGAGATTGATGAGGGCGAACTGGCCCTCGAAGAAGTCATGGCCGAGCGGGACCAATACAAAGACCGCTTTACCCGTGCGTTGGCTGACGCCGAAAATGCCCGCAAACGCTCTGAGAAAGATCGCCGCGAGGCCGAGAATTACGGCGGCTCGAAGCTCGCCCGTGATATGCTGTCGGTTTACGACAATATGAAACGCGCATTGGAATCCGCCACCGAAGAGCAGCGCGAAGTTTCTGGCCCGTTGCTGGAAGGTGTTGACCTGACCATGCGGGAGTTGCTGTCAGTGTTCAAAAAGCACGGCATCACGCCGATCGCGCCCGAAGTTGGTGACCGCTTTGATCCCAAAGTGCATCAGGCGATGTTCGAGGCTCCGGTACCCGCCACAAAAGCGGGTGACATTATTCAGGTCGCCGCCGAAGGCTTTATGCTGCACGACCGTTTGCTGCGCCCTGCGCAGGTCGGGGTTTCCTCAACCCCTGCGTAAGTTCGGATTTTAGATGTTGAAAGAGGCGGTCATTCTTTGGCCGCCTCTTTTAGTTTATAGATCAGGTCCAAGGCTTCCCGCGGGGTCAGCTCATCCGGCAGGATCGTCTGCATCAAATCATCCACTGCAGAAGATCTCGGTGGAGCAGGTGGCGGCGCGGGCGTGGTAGAGAACAGCGGCAGATCGTCGATCAACGTTTTTTGGGTCGCGCCGCCTTCGCGCTCGCCTTGCTCCAGCGCCTCCAACACCACTCGCGCACGGGCAATCACGGCATCTGGCAAACCCGCCAGTTGCGCGACTTGCACACCGTAAGACCGATCCGCCGCGCCCTTTTTGACCTCGTGTAGGAAAATAACCTCGCCTTCCCACTCCTTCACCGTGACGGTGGCGTTATCGACGCCGTCAAGCTTACCCGCCAGCGCGGTCATCTCGTGATAATGAGTGGCGAACAACGCACGGGCGCGGTTGACGTCGTGCAAATGTTCCAACGTGGCCCACGCAATCGACAACCCGTCATAGGTCGCGGTGCCGCGTCCGATCTCATCCAGGATTACCAAAGCGCGGTCGTCCGCTTGGTTCAGGATCGCGGCCGTCTCGACCATCTCGACCATAAAGGTCGAGCGGCCCCGCGCCAGATCATCGGAGGCGCCAACACGACTGAACAACTGGCTGACCAGACCGATGTGCGCAGCGCGGGCGGGCACATAGCTGCCCATTTGCGCGATCAGCGCCATCAATGCGTTCTGCCGCAGGTAAGTCGATTTACCCGCCATGTTCGGACCCGTCAGAAGCCAGATCGCGGCATCACTATCGGCGCTGAGGTTACAATCATTCGCCACAAACGGCGCGCCTGATTGCTGTGCCAAGGCCCGCTCAACCACGGGATGACGCCCGCCCTGAATGTCAAATGCGCGGGAGTTATCGACAATCGGCTTTACCCAATTCTCCGAGCGCGCAAGCTCGGCCAAAGCGCAGGCCAGATCAATCTCGGCCAAGGCGGCAGAGGTCGCCCCGATCTCACCCGCTTTTTCCAGAATAGCGTCCCTAAGCGAAGCATAGAGACGTTTTTCCAACTCAACCGCGTGGTTGCCCGCGTTGAGGATCTTTGTCTCAAGCTCGGACAGCTCAACAGTGGTGAACCGGACCTGATTGGCCGTGGTCTGGCGGTGGATGAAGGTGTCGGAAAGGGGCGGCGACAGCATCTTGTCCGCATGGGTAGCGGTGACGTCAATGAAGTAGCCCAGCACATTGTTATGTTTGATTTTCAGCGACGAAATGCCCGTATCAGCGACGAATTGTTTTTGCATCGCAGCCACGACGCTGCGCCCTTCATCGCGTAGAACCCGCACCTCGTCCAACTCTTCACGGAAGCCTGTGGCGATAAATCCGCCATCGCGTACCAGCAAGGGCGGCTCAGCAATCAACGCCTCTTCGAGCAAGGCAACAAGGTCATCATGGCCCGACAGGTTATCAACAGCTTTGCGCAGAAGATCAGGCAACTTTGCTTGCGTTAGAGTCTCATTCAGCTGCGCAGCTTGGGCCAAACCGTTGCGCAAGGCAGCCAGATCACGCGGGCCGCCGCGGTCCAGCGCCAGACGGGACAAAGCGCGTTCCAGATCAGGCACGCTGCGCAAATGGTCACGGATGTCTTGGGACATGCGGGTGTTGTCATAGGCAAAATCAACGGCATCAAGACGGGCGTGAACTGTCTCTAACACACGCGAAGGGCTGGAAATGCGTCGCTCGAGCAGACGTGCGCCGCTGGCGGTGACCGTGCGGTCCATAACCGACAGTAATGTTCCGGCGCGACCACCCGTTAACGCGTGGGTCAATTCCAGATTGCGGCGCGTAGCTGCGTCAATCTGGACGGTGCGCGCTTCGGCCTCTTTCACGGGTTTACGCAACAGCGGCAGCTTCCCTTTTTGCGTCATGTCCAGATATTCGATCAACGCACCCATGGCCGAAATCTCGGCGCGGGTGAAATTCCCGAAAGCATCCAGCGATGACACGGAGAAGAGTTTGCAAATACGATCCTCCGCGCCGGTGCTGTCAAAACTGGCGCGGGCCAGCGGCGTGAGGGCGAGGTTGAACTCCGCCTCCAGCTCGCGGTGCTCGGCCTCTTTGCCATCCGCGACCAACAATTCAGAAGGGGCAAGCCGCGCAAGCTCGGGGCCCAAACGAACCAACGGCAATGTCATCACATGGAACGCGCCGGTCGAAATATCGACCCACGCCATCGCGTGATCGTCGCGGACTTCGGCAAAAGCAGCGAGGTAGTTGTGGCGACGCGCCTCAAGCAGGGATTCCTCGGTGAGGGTGCCGGGGGTGACCAAGCGCACCACATCGCGTTTGACCACGGATTTATGCCCGCGCTTTTTCGCCTCGGCCGGTGTTTCAAGTTGCTCGCCCACCGCAACGCGAAAGCCTTTGCGGATCAGGGTCAGCAGATAGCCTTCGGCGGCATGCACAGGAACGCCGCACATGGGAATATCGGCGCCGTCGTGTTTGCCGCGTTTGGTCAACGCAATGTCCAACGCTTCGGCAGCGGCCACGGCATCGTCAAAAAACAGCTCGTAGAAATCACCCATCCTGTAGAACAAAAGAGCGTCCGGATAGCCGGACTTGATCTCCAGATACTGGGCCATCATTGGTGTGATCGTGCCTGCACTCATTTGCGTGTCCCCCGTGTGGGCCTTGCTTACAAAACCAAATCACCCGAGGGAAGAGGTGTACGGTAGTGGACGATTCCCGTTAGTGTGGTAACAAGTGTTAACAAAGTCCAACAAGAGACAGCCGAGCCGTTGCGAAACAAAATTGATCTTTCCTTTGACCCTGACAGTTTGTTCCTGAACCCATGGCAGAGTTCAGCCTTCAAGTTGTTGAGAAAGCCTGATTTTCTGTGGCGCGAAATGGACGGCGCGGTCATCGAAGGCTTTGGTGTCAGCGATCATGCGCAGATAAACGACCGCTCGCGTGCTCATGTGAAAACAACTTTAAGGCGACGAAGGTTCTCTGCGCCGGTTGAGGTTAATGTGCTGCCTGCGGTTGCTGATCGGGCGGAATTCCGCAAATCGGCCATGTTGGTGGATGAAAAGATTGTGATGTCGGGCGCGTCGGGCTGGCGTGCGTTGAATGCGTATCGCTGGGAAAACGAGGCAGAGGACTTTGACCCCGAGGAAAAGCTGCAGGCGTTTTTGCTGGCGTGCCAGAAAAAGAACAAAGGGTCCCAGCTGCCTGTTGAGCAGATATTCCTCGAGAACGATCTGGATTTCGCCGTCGAGTGTCGCAACACGTTCAACTTCTATCATTTCATGGTCGAATCTTTGACCCAGCTGACTGTTCTGGACGAGGTAGGGTTTCAGGGCCGCATTACCTTCCACTACCCCAACAGCGAGGACAAGCGCCGCGACTTCACAAGCGCATTCGTCGAGGCGCTATTCCCGGAATTCGCGGGGCGTGTATTCTTTGAACGTGCGCCGCAGGACTACGGGATGGTTATGACCGCATTCGATTTGACCGTCGCACTGGCCCAGGCTCCGCAGGCCGATGTCGCGGATCTGTCCAAGCTGATGCCAAAAGACGCAGGCGATGATCTTGATCTCAGCACAACTGCAGGCCGCCATCTGTTTAACAGCAATGTGGTCAGTTCCAGCTTGCTTGCGCTTCGTGCCCGCGCCCTGAAAGCGATCGAGGGGCATGATTTCAGCTATCTGCCGAAACGCTTTTATGTCGGGCGGGATATGCGCAACAGCCGCGCACGCCCTGTCGACGGCGAGGCGCAGCTGGTCGAACATCTGGCGCGCTTTGACTTTGAACAGGTCGCGTTCGAGCATTTCACCCCGTTAGAGCAGATCGCCCTGATGGCGCAGGCCGAAGTCATGATCTCATGCCATGGTGCCGGATTTACCAATATGCTCTTCGCTAACAAAGACGCATTGGTGATCGAGCTTGGAACCCTGCAAACCGCGCAAGAACGCTGGAGCGATTTCTGGCCCTTGGCCAATGCGGCGGGTTGTCGGTACATTAGCTTTTTTGCGGATTATAATGCCGAAGACCCTCTGATAGAGCCTAGATTTAATGTCGATGGCATCTTGCCTGTGCGGCTGTCGTCCAAGGGGACCGCGCAAGTGGTGTCGTTTATCGTGTCCGCGCTGGGGCACGCACCGAACATGCCGAACCCCGCCAGCTTGGCACAACTGGTGCGGCGGCTTCTGCGTGCGCGACTGGCGCAGCAAGCCATGACATTGATGGAGGCGCATCAGCCGATGGTGCGCGGGTCGATTGATCTGATGCTGCTTTTGGCGGACTGCCACAAAGACATGGGCGAGACGCAGTCAGAGCTGGTTGTGCTTGAGCAGGCATGCAACCTCGACCCATCCCGCTGGCAAACGCTGATCCGCCTGTTCTGGTGCGCCAATAGCTGCGATCGCCCCGAGGTCATTCGTTGGGCGCTGTCGGTGCTGGAACGTGATTTCCCTAAACGTTACGAGGCGTTTGTGACCAATCACGAGTGGGTTCGCTTCGTCGCATGATTGTGTGAAGGGGCGCGGCCCGCTATGACGGGTGAAACGTAACGCCCCTAGACCGATGAGAGTGCCAGCCCGTGACCAAATCCAAAGTAACTTCCGAAGAGGCGCTTGCCTTCCATCTTGAGCCGACACCAGGCAAGTTCGAGATCTCTGCGACCGTGCCCATGACCACGCAGCGCGATCTGTCTCTGGCCTATTCGCCGGGTGTGGCAGTGCCGTGTGAAGAAATCGCCGCCGATCCGCAGCTGGCCTATGACTACACCAACAAGGGTAATCTGGTCGCTGTTATCTCGAACGGGACGGCGGTTTTGGGGTTGGGTAACCTCGGTGCGCTGGCCTCCAAACCGGTGATGGAGGGCAAGGCGGTTTTGTTCAAACGCTTTGCCGATGTGAACAGCATCGACATCGAGTTGGACACCGAAGACACAGACGCCTTCATCAACGCAGTCAAACTGATGGGCCCGACTTTTGGCGGGATCAACCTTGAAGACATCAAAGCGCCCGAGTGTTTCATCATTGAACAACGCCTGAAGGAAGAAATGGACATTCCCGTCTTCCATGACGACCAGCACGGCACGGCGGTGATCTGTGCGGCGGGCTTGCTGAACGCGCTGAAAATTTCGGGCAAGAAGATCGAGGATGTGCGCATTGTCCTCAACGGGGCAGGGGCGGCGGGCATTGCCTGTCTTGAACTGCTCAAAGCGATGGGCGCGCAGCACAACAACTGTATTATGTGCGACACCAAAGGCGTGATTTATCAGGGTCGGACCGAGGGCATGAACCAGTGGAAGTCCGCCCATGCCGCCACGACCGATGCTCGCAGCCTTGCCGATGCGATGGACGGTGCCGATGTCTTCCTTGGCGTTTCTGTCAAAGGGGCCGTTACGCCCGAGATGGTGGCAAGCATGGCCGACTATCCCGTCATTTTCGCCATGGCCAACCCCGACCCAGAGATTACGCCGGAAGAGGCCCATGCCGTACGCGCCGATGCAATCGTCGCCACAGGCCGTAGTGATTACCCGAACCAAGTGAATAACGTGCTGGGCTTTCCCTATCTCTTCCGCGGGGCGCTCGACATTAACGCCCGTGCGATCAACGACGAGATGAAGATCGCCTGCGCCCATGCCCTTGCCAACCTCGCCCGCGAGGATGTGCCGGATGAAGTGGCGCTGGCTTATGGCAAAAACCTCAGCTTTGGCCGTGATTATATCATTCCCACGCCTTTTGACCCGCGCCTGATCCACACGATTCCGCCTGCGGTTGCGAAGGCGGGCATGGACACAGGTGCTGCCCGCCGCCCGATCATCGATATGGAGGCGTATGAGCAAGGTCTGAAATCCCGCCTTGATCCAACCGCCAACATCATGCGCGGGATCAACGCCCGTGCGCGTGCAAATCAGGCGCGGATGATCTTTGCCGAAGGGGATGACCCGAAGGTGCTGCGTGCCGCCGTGGCCTATCAACGCCAGGGACTGGGCAAAGCCATCGTTGTCGGCCGCAAGGACGATGTGAAGGCAAAGCTCATCGCGGCGGGGCTTGAGGATGCAACACGGGAATTGGAAGTGGTGAACGCCGCCAATACCCAACACCTCGATCTTTATAAATCATATCTTTACGAGCGCCTTCAAAGGCGCGGTTTTGACGGTAAAGACATACACCGTCTGGCCGCCACAGACCGCCACGTCTTTGCCTCGTTGATGTTGGCGCACGGGCATGGTGACGGGCTGGTCACAGGGGCCACACGCAAATCCGCGCATGTGCTGGAGCGGATCAACCACGTCTTTGACGCCAACGCCGAAGGTGGCGCTGCGGGCATTACGGCGGTGCTGCATAAAGGCCGTATCGTTTTGATGGGCGATACGCTGGTGCATGAATGGCCTGATGACAAAGACCTTGCCAATATTGCGGAAAGCGGTGCGCGGGTGGCGCGGCATCTGGGGCTGGAGCCGCGTGTTGCTTTCGTCAGCTTCTCGACCTTCGGCTATCCCGTGTCCGAGCGCGCTGAAAAGATGCACCTTGCGCCAAAGGTGCTGGACGCACGCGGTGTGGATTTCGAATACGAGGGCGAGATGACTGTGGATGTCGCGCTCAATGCCGAGAGCCAGAAGAACTATCCCTTCTCGCGTCTGACGGGGCCTGCGAATATTCTTGTTGTGCCTGCGCGCCACTCGGCCAGTATCTCGGTCAAACTGATGCAAGAAATGGCGGGGGCGACGGTGATTGGGCCGATCCTTACGGGGCTGGATCAGTCGATCCAGATTGCGTCCTCGACCTCGACGACGAATGACATCCTCAACATGGCGATTCTTGCAGCCTGTAAGGTGGGCGGATGATCTGGAACCTCGGCTCGATCAACATCGACAACTTTTACGAGGTTCCACATCTACCCGCTGCGGGTGAAACCCTTGCCGCCCGCAGCTTTGGGTTCGGGCTGGGCGGTAAGGGTGCGAATATGTCTGTCGCGGCGGCGCGGGCGGCGGCCCGTGTGGCGCATATCGGCGCCGTTGGTCCCGACGGGCGTTGGACCCGTGACCGTTTGCTGGAATACGGTGTCGACACGCCCCACATCGCCGAAGTGCAAACCCCAACGGGCCACGCCAACATAGTGGTCGATGCCGCTGGTGAAAACAGCATCGTCCTGTTTCAGGGCGCGAACGTAAAGCTGACCGAGGCGATCATCGGCCAAGCGCTGACCGAGGCGTCACCGCGTGACTATGTCCTGATGCAGAATGAAACCAACGGGCAGGAATATTGCGCGGCCACGGCGCAATCGCTGGGTTTGCGCGTGGTCTATGCCGCCGCTCCCTTTGACGCCGACGCGATTGCGCGGCTGTTGGGTCGGATTGATTTTCTGGTTTTGAACGAAGTCGAGGCCGCGCAGCTGGAGGCCGCGACTGGTAAAACGCTGGATGCGCTGGGCGTGGAGGATGTGGTTGTCACCTTAGGAGCCAAAGGCTGCAAATGGGTCTCTAACACGGGTGAAAAGGCGTTTGACGCCTATCCCGCCGATGCGGTGGACACTACAGGTGCAGGCGACACCTTTACCGGATATCTGGTGGCGGGGTTGGACCGTGGGATGACCACCGAGAACGCGATTGACCTTGCGCTGAAAGCGGGTGCGCTGATGGTCACGCGCCGCGGCACCGCCGATGTGATCCCGGACCTCAAAGAGATCCAGGACCGTTTCGGCATTTAGCCCGCGAAAGGTGCCGCAGATCCCCAAAGCTCGCGCACACGTTGGTCGCGGCCACAGGATTTGCGGTAGGCTTTGTACGCCTTTGCTTTGCTTTTTGGACCAAACCGCGTCAGCACAATTTCGGACTTTTTGGCATAATCCTGATGATAGGCGTCGGCGGGATAGAATTTCGCGGCTCCCAGTACTGGCGTCACCACCTTCTTGCCAAGTGCGGCTTGCGCCTCTGACTTGGCTTTTTCAGCTGCCGCTTTCTGGCCGCCCGTCGCAAAGATTGCGGTGCGGTAGGAGGCGCCACGGTCACAGAACTGCCCGCCCGCGTCTGTCGGATCAACCGAGCGGAAGAATAGGTTCAACAAGGTCGCCGCGCTGACGACATCGGGGTCAAATGTGATTTGCACGGCCTCATAATGGCCTGTCCCGCCCGAGGTCACCTGCTTGTACGTCGGGTTGGCTGTCTTGCCGCCTGCAAAGCCCGATACCGCCTCTTTAACGCCTTTGACCTTTTCAAAATCCGCCTCGACACACCAGAAACACCCGCCCGCAACGGTAAGGGTTTCTGACCCGCCCGCGTGGGACGGAGTTGCCTGTATGAACAGGCCGACGCCGATGAGACCGGCGAGGGTGTAGGCTTTTAGATTGCTTATAATCGACATTTTGCGCTCCTGCTTTTTGGGTATGCTGGCGCGGGTGGGCGCGATGTGCAACGAATGTTTGACCGCCTCACGCGGTGGTGATTACGGTTTACCAGCGGGGCGGGGATGTTACACACCTGCGACTGATAGGGGAGCTGTCTATGCGTATTGCGATGTGGTCGGGGCCACGAAACCTTAGCACGGCGATGATGTACGCCTTTGGCGCACGCGCCGATTTCTCCATCATGGACGAGCCGTTTTATGCGCCCTATCTGGCGGCCACAGGGGCGGATCACCCCATGGCCGAACAGATCATCGCCGCGCATGAGGTCGATCCCGTTGCTGTTGGCCACAAATGCGCCCGCGACGCAGAGACGCCGCATCTGTACATGAAACACATGCCGCATCACATGCTGGAAGGCTTTCCGCTGGATTGGGCCAAGTCCTGCGTGAACGTCCACCTGATCCGCCACCCGGCCCGTGTCATCGCCAGCTACGCCGCCAAGCGCGAGGCACCGACGTTGGAGGACATAGGATTCGTGCAGCAGGCAAAACTGCATGCGCAGATCGGTGGAATCGTCATCGACAGCACGGATATCCGTGCGCAGCCCAAGGTGATGTTACGTCACCTTTGCGATCAAATCGGCCTGCCGTTTGATGAAAATATGCTGTCATGGCCCGCTGGCCCCCGTCCCGAGGACGGTATTTGGGCAGAGCATTGGTACGGATCTGTCCATAAAAGCAATGGCTTCGCGGGAAGAGAGAGCCCGTTGCCAGACGTGCCGTACGATTTGCAGCCCGTGCTGGAAGAGGCGATGCCCCATTATGCGCGGTTACACGCTGTGCGGCTTTCCCCGTGACGTTAACCGAGGCGCTGCTACATGTTCAGCGTTCTTAAATAGTATCTGAGTATCACGTTCTTCGTGAACCGGGTTCCGGTTTGGGTAACGAGTGATGCGGCCCGTGCAAGCAATTGCACGGGCCGTTGTTGTTTTAGCCTTTGACCTTTTTATCACGTGCGGCCAGCAGCTTGAGCCGCAGCGCGTTCAGCTGGATAAAGCCGGCCGCGTCTTTCTGGTCATAAGCACCTGCGTCATCTTCAAATGTCACATGCGCTTCGGAATACAGGCTGTAATCGGACCAGCGGCCAACCGTGCGCACGTGCCCTTTATACAGTTTCAGGCGGACGGTGCCGGTCACATGGGTCTGGCTTGCGTCAATCGCGGCTTGCAGCATTGTGCGTTCGGGCGAGAACCAGAACCCGTTATAGATCAGCTCGGCGTATTGCGGCATCAACTGATCCTTCAGGTGCATCGCGCCACGGTCCAGCGTGATCGATTCGATGCCGCGGTGCGCCTCAAGCAGCAGCGTGCCGCCGGGTGTTTCATAGATACCGCGGGACTTCATGCCGACGAAACGCCCCTCAACCAGATCAAGCCGCCCGCAACCGTGCTTGCCGCCCAGCTCGTTCAGCTTGGTCAGCAGCTCGGCGGGAGAGAGCTTTTCACCGTTGATGGAGACTGCATCGCCACGCTCGAAACCAACCTCGATATATTCAGGCTCGTTCGGGGCATCCTCTGGCGCAACGGTGCGCTGGTACACATATTCAGGTGCATCCACGGCAGGATCTTCCAGAACCAAACCCTCGGACGAGGTATGCAGCAGGTTCGCATCAACCGAAAACGGCGCTTCGCCGCGTTTATCTTTGGCGATCGGGATTTGGTGCGCTTCGGCAAATTCCAGCAGTTTGGTGCGACTGGACAGGTCCCACTCGCGCCATGGCGCAATAACTTTGATGTTGGGATCAAGGGCATAGGCCGCCAACTCGAACCGCACCTGATCGTTGCCTTTGCCAGTCGCGCCGTGGGCAACGGCATCGGCACCCGTCTCATGCGCGATCTCGACCAGTCGTTTGGAAATCAGCGGCCGGGCGATAGAGGTACCCAGCAGGTACAGCCCTTCGTACACAGCATTGGCGCGGAACATGGGGAAAACAAAATCGCGCACAAACTCTTCGCGCACATCTTCGATGTAGATGTCTGATGCGCCCATCATCTCTGCTTTGGCGCGGGCGGGCTCCAGCTCTTCGCCCTGGCCCAGATCGGCGGTGAAGGTGACAACCTCACAACCGTATTCGGTTTGCAGCCATTTCAGAATGATCGAGGTATCGAGGCCACCGGAATAGGCGAGCACAACTTTCTTGGGCGCGGACATGAGGTCTTCCTTTGTCTGGTTTTGCGGGGGAACTACCCGCTTTTATGCCGCACGGCAAGGTTATCGGTTTGATTGACGGGGCTGGCCCGCGTCCCTATCAAAATCAAGCACAACAAAAAGGCGCATGCGGTATGAGCGAAGATTTCCAAATGGGCGCGATCGCCGCGACCCGCGCCATGCGCACGGTGTTTCCCGCGACGCCCTTGCTCAAGAACGAACACCTGTCGGAGCGCTATGGCGCCGAGATTTACCTCAAGCGCGAAGACCTGAGTCCTGTGCGTAGTTACAAACTGCGTGGCGCGTTCAACGCCATGCGCAAGCTGATCCCCCAGCATCAGGTGTTTGTCTGCGCATCAGCGGGCAACCACGCGCAGGGCGTCGCCTTTATGTGCAGTCACTTCGGCGTGCGGGGCGTGATCTTTATGCCTGTCACCACGCCAAAGCAGAAAATCCAGAAGACCAAGATGTTCGGCGGCGACAATATCGAGGTGCGCCTTGTGGGTGACTATTTCGATCAAACGTTGGCTTCGGCACAGGAATTCTGCGCGCAGGAGGGGGCGTATTTCCTGTCTCCTTTCGACGATGACAACGTGATCGAGGGGCAGGCATCGGTCGCGGTCGAGATCGAGGACCAGTTGGGCCGCGTGCCCGATCATATCATTCTGCCTGTGGGCGGCGGTGGCCTGTCTGCGGGCACACGGGCGTTTTTCGGGGACCGCCTTGCCTATACTTATGTTGAGCCTGTTGGCGCGCCCAGCCTTGGTGCCGCGCTGGATAACGGCGCGCCGACTGATGTCTCGCCCATCGACAGCTTTGTGGACGGAGCGGCGGTGGCCAAACTGGGGATGCGCACGTTTGAAAAGCTTAAAGACGCGCAGCGCAGCGACGTGGTACACCTTGAGGAAGACCGCATTTGTGTCAGCATCATCGAAATGCTCAACGTCGAAGGCATCGTTCTGGAACCCGCAGGCGCGTTGAGCATCGAGGCGCTGGGCGAAGTGGCCGACAAGATAAAAGGCAAGACAGTCGTTTGCGTAACCTCTGGCGGGAACTTTGATTTTGAGCGGTTGCCCGAAGTGAAGGAACGCGCACAGCGTTATGCGGGCCTGATCAAATATTTCATCCTGCGCCTGCCGCAACGACCCGGCGCGTTAAAGGACTTTTTGGGGCTGCTGGGGCCGCACGATAACATTACACGGTTCGAGTATATGAAGAAGTCCGCCCGCAACTTCGGCTCTGTCCTGATCGGGATCGAGACGAACGCGCAGGGCAACTTTCCTGCGCTCTTCACCTCGCTTGATGACGCAGGGTTTACCTATACAGATATCACCAATGATGAGACGCTTGCCCAATTCGTGATTTAGGGGATGGCTATGAACGTATCAGGCAAGACAATCGTGATTACAGGCGGGGCCAGTGGCATTGGTGCCGCGATGGCACGGCAGGCTGCGGCAAAGGGTGCAAAGGTCTGCATAGCGGACCTGAACCTTGAGGCGGCCAAAGAAGTCGCGGATGAGATTGGCGGCACGGCTGTCGCCTGTGATGTGACACAGGAAACGCAGATCATTGCCGCCATCGCTGCGGCTGAAGATGCCTATGGTCCCGTCGATATTTTCGTCTCTAATGCGGGCATTGTGCGCGGTGATCCGACCCATGCGGCCTCGGCACCCGATGCGGATTGGGCGCTGAACTGGAACGTGCATGTGATGTCGCATGTCTGGGCGGCGCGGGCGCTACTGCCTGCGATGATTGAACGCGGATCGGGGCATTTTGTGAATGTCGCCTCGGCGGCGGGGTTGCTGAACCAAATCGGTGACGCGGCTTATTCCGCCACCAAACACGCCGCTGTCAGTTTTGCCGAGTCGCTGTTGATCAGCCACGGCGATGACGGGATCGGCGTCAGTGTGGTGTGTCCGCAATATGTCGCCACGCCGTTGCTGGGGCTTGGTGACAGCGATGCCCGTGGCAATTTGCTCACGGCGTCCGATGTGGCAGCTGCTGTTTGGCAGGGGGTCGAGGACGGGACGTTCGTGATCCTGCCGCACCCTGATGTGGGGCAATACAGCGCCCTGCGTGGTGCAAACCCTGCGCGCTGGATCAGTGGTATGCAAAAACTGCGCGGCAAATTGCTGGCGCAGGAAGGCGGGGTGACCATCGAAAACCTGTTCAAGCTGATTTAGCCAGCAACCCGCCATCCAGACCGTCCAGCAACGCCTGTTTGCTTTCATCATAGCTGTCGAGGATCGGAGCCAAGGCGATGCTGTCGGCCCGACCTTCGGCAGCGGCAGTTTCGCCTGTTTGGCACAGGTCGGAAAAAGTCGTGAAGCCAAGGTTCATCGCGCTGCCTTTCAGGGCATGAAGATCGGCGCCCAGTGTTTCGACCTGTGGCGCATCGCGCAACCGTTCGACCATCTCTGACACTTCTTCGATGAAAATCTCGACCACCTCGGCAAAGTCCTCTTCCCCTACTTCATCGCGCAGGTTTGTGATGCGTGGCCAATCTATCATTCACGGTCTCCTCTCGGCACTGGGCCTAGCGCAATTTAGTTAAAGGAGCGTGAGGTCGGCAGGGCTGCCCGCTTCACCTGCTGTTAAGGTCAGGCCGATAAACGGATGCAGCGGTGCAACTGTGTGAAAGCTATATGCCTCTGAAACTGTCTCCCAACCCGGATATGTCCGCCGCTGCGCGTAGCGGTGCGATCGGTCACGTTCTGGTAGTGGATGACAGCAAACTACAGCGCAAGCTGCTGACCCTTGCTTTGAAAAAATGGGGGTTCGACGTGGCCGAAGCCGCAAGCGGTGAAGAAGCGCTTGAAAAGGCAGCGATACAACGCCCCGATCTGGTGCTGAGCGATTGGATGATGCCGGGCATGTCCGGCCTTGATCTGTGCTGTCGCTTTCGGGAAATGGGTGGCGACGATTATACCTATTTCATCCTCCTCACCTCCAAGGTCGACAAGGAAGCCGTGGCGCGGGGGCTGGACAGCGGCGCGGATGACTTCCTGACCAAACCGATTGAGAATAACGAACTGCGCGCCCGCATCACCGCGGGAGAGCGGATATTGGAAATGCAACGCTCGATGGTGCAGGCCAACCGTACGCTTAGCGATACATTGGCCGAATTGCAGCAGCTTTACGATAATATCGACAGTGACTTGCAAGAGGCCAAGAAACTCCAGCAATCCCTGATCAAAGAACGTTTTCGCGCATTGCCCGAAGGCGATCTGTCGCTGATGCTGCGGTCATCGGGGCATGTGGGCGGTGATCTGGTCGGCTTTTTCGAGGCGGGGCCAGAGTATATTGGCCTTTATGCGTTGGATGTGTCGGGGCATGGGATCAGCTCTGCGCTCATGACGGCCCGTCTTGCGGGATATTTGTCCAGCGCGGCACCAGACCAGAATGTCGCCCTGCACAAGGGTGAGGATGGCCAATATGTCCCGCGCTATCCGGACGAAGTGGTCGCTGACCTTAATGCGTTGGTCTTGGACGAAATGGAGACAGAGCATTACTTCACCCTCCTGCTCGCCTTTGTCGAGCGTGCGACGGGTCGCATGGTTGTCTCGCAGGCGGGGCATCCGCATCCGGCAGTACAACGCGCCAGCGGAGAGGTCTCGCAGATGGGGGCGGGCGGGTTCCCCGTGGGTTTATTGGCGGGTGTCTCGTTCGAGCGGTTCGAGCTGAAGCTGAATGCCGGGGACCGTATCCTGATCTTGTCGGACGGGGTGACCGAATGCACCAACCCCGCGGGTCAGATGCTGGAGGAAAACGGCCTTGCCCACCTGATGAAACAGCTGGAGGACGTGCGCGGCCCCGCCTTCCTTGAGGCACTGATGTGGCGACTGACGGAATTCAACGGATCGGATGAATTCGACGATGATGTTTCGGCGATCCTGTTTGAGTATCAGGGCCGCCCTGCCACATAGGCCTCCATGAACATGCGATCCCCGTCATTGCCCAAGGCGGCGATGGCATCGTCGGCGTCAAGGATCAGCGTTTCATGATGCGGCTCTGTCGGCGGGTGCAGCTGGCGCGTCGGGCGGGCCACATAGATATGACAGATCTTTTCGGCCCACAGGTCGTATTCAGGCATGAACACAAATCTGCGGAACGCGCCCAGACGGCGGGGCTGCGCGATGGACCAGCCGATCTCCTCGCGGACCTCGCGGTACAGCGCCCGCAGCGGGCTTTCACCCGGATCAACGCCACCGCCGGGCAGCTGGATGTCAAAGTTCGATGACGCATCCGCCGTGATTAAGAACCGCCGCCCGATGGGCAAAATCGCATAGGCCCCGGGCCGCATTTTATAGCGTCGGTTGCGCTTCGGCCATTCGCCTATCCGTCTGATCATCACACTGCCCCTTTTTCCCGCCGCTTGCTCACCCTACATAGGCGCGGTATGCATGCGCCTTCGCGGACAGGATAGAGTATAATGACAAACGATCACAGCACCACTTGGGACGATACTGTCCTGCCCTTCCAGCTGGATAACTCAGACATTCGCGGGCGGATTGCGCGCCTTGATACGGCGCTGGGCGGTATCCTGCGCCAGCACAACTACCCCCCGCAGGTGGAGGCATTGGTGGCCGAGATGGCTGTGCTGACCGCGCTGATTGGCCAGACGATTAATCTGCGCTGGAAGCTGCAATTGCAGGTCCAGTCCAAAGGTCCCGTGCGCATGATTGCGACAGATTACTACGGCCCCGAAACCGAAGGCGGCCCTGCCCGTATCCGCGCCTACGCCAGCTACGACGAAGACCGCTTAACCGATGGCGCCCCGATTGATCAGGTGGGCGATGGTTATTTCGCGCTGATGATCGACCAAGGCGCGGGCATGACCCCCTACCAAGGCATCGCACCCCTGTCCTCTGAAAGCCTGTCGAAATCCGCCGAAGGGTATTTCGCCCAGTCCGAGCAACTGCCAACACGGTTCGAGCTGAGCTTTGGCAAATCCACCACCGCCGACGCGGAAGAACACTGGCGTGCAGGTGGCGTGATGTTGCAGCACATGCCCAAAGCCTCGCCTTTTGCGGCCCAGGCCGAAGGGACGGGCGAGACCCTCAAGCCCGTTGATCTGCTGGGCGAGGATGAGCAGGAGAACTGGCACCGCGTGAACGTTTTGCTCGACACTGTTGATGATCTGGAACTGATCGGCCCCACGCTGGAACCGTCCAGCGTTCTTTTGCGGTTGTTCCACGAAGAAGCGCCGCGTGTTTTCGACAAACAGCGCGTACATTTCGGCTGTACCTGCTCCGAAGATCGCGTACGGCAAAGCCTGTCGATCTATTCCGCGCAGGATATCGAATCGATGACCACGGATGACGGTCGTGTGACTGCCGATTGTCAGTTTTGTGGCGCGCATTATGACCTTGATCCTGCTTCGGTAGGGTTTGACGCTGAACCTGATGCGTGACCGGATTGACCATTTTCGCAACGCGTTGGCGCAGACGGGTGTCGGATCTTCAGACTTTGATCTGAACCCCGATACGGTCCTGCCAGCGGGGCGCAAACTCCGCCCCGCTGCCGTTCTTGCCCCAATTACCGAGACGGCAAATGGCCTCAGCCTTTTGCTTACGAAACGTTCTGCCGCGCTCAAGCATCATCCGGGTCAGATCGCTTTTCCGGGCGGTAAACAGGATGAAGGCGACGCCGACCTTGTCGCCACCGCGCTGCGCGAAGCGGATGAGGAAATCGGCCTGCCGCCTGCCTCGGTCGAGGTATTGGGCACGCTGCCGCCGCATGAAACCGTGACCAGTTTTCACGTGACCCCTGTGATCGGATTTGTGACAGCGCCGTTTACGATGAAACCCGAACCGGGTGAGGTCGACGAAGTCTTTGCCGTGCCGCTGGACCACGTTCTGAACCCCGACAACTATATCATCCAATCGCGGCGCTGGCGTGGGCAGATGCGGCGATATTTCGTGGTGCCTTACGGACCCTATTACATCTGGGGTGCAACTGCGCGTATGCTGCGCGCATGGACCGAGATTACTCAAAACTAAGCGCCGATGACGCGCCATGGCTGGCCGAGCCTTCGGCGCGGGCAGTATGCAAAGCGATTGCCGCAGGCGGGCACGACATTTTCTATGTCGGCGGGTGCGTGCGCAACGCGCTGTTGGGCGCGCCTGTGTCCGACGTTGATATGGCCACCAGCGCCACACCGGACGAGGTTACCGCACTTGCGCAGGCGGCGGGCCTGAAGCCGATCCCCACGGGAATTGACCATGGCACGATCACCGTGGTGTCCGCAGGCACACCCTATGAGGTCACGACCTTCCGCCGCGATGTCGCCACCGATGGCCGCCGTGCCGTGGTCGCGTTTTCCAAAGACATCGCCGACGATGCCCGCCGCCGTGATTTCACGATGAACGCGCTCTATGCCACTGCGTCGGGCGAAGTGATTGATCCGCTGGGCGGCATCCCCGACCTGATAGCCCGCCGCGTCGTGTTTATCGAAGATGCCGCGCAACGCATCCGCGAAGACTACTTGCGGACCTTGCGCTATTTTCGGTTCCACGCATGGTATGGCGATCCATCCGAAGGGTTGAATGCTGATGCTCTGGCGGCAGTATCCGCGAATTTGGACGGGTTAGAGACGCTTTCGGCCGAGCGTGTCGGCACAGAGATGCGCAAGCTGCTGAGTGCGGACGATCCCTCCACTGCGCTGGGCGCGATGGCGCAGACGGGGGTGTTGCAGGCGCTTATCACAGGTGCCGACATCCGCTTTGTGCTGATGATGGTGCATGGCGAAAATGTCATTGGAACGCGGCCTGACTGGGTGGGTCGGCTTGTCGCTTTGGGCGGGGAGGACGTGCCAACACGTCTCAGGCTCAGCCGTGCTGAGACGCGGAAATACGACCTGGTAAAAAGCGCCGCTTATGATGGAATGTCTTTGTTAGAGACTTCTTTTGAGCATGGCACAGAAATCGCAACTCAAGCGTATCTGTTGCAATCTGCCCTATCCGAGACACCCCCCCAAGCCGAGATGATGGCCCGTATCACTCACGCCGCCGAGCAGAAATTCCCTGTCACAGCCGCCGATCTGATGCCCGAATTTCAAGGGCCGGCCCTTGGTACCAGACTGGCGGACCTCAAGGCTGCGTGGATCGCCTCTGGCTTCGCTTTAACTAAATCGCAGCTTCTGATCCTGCCTGCGCCCTAGCCCATAAAAGGCCACTCGCATGTTCCGCTTTTTCGAAAACCTGATCGATCCTTATGTGGACTACCCCAAGGAAGACCGCCCGCCGCGCGATCTGTGGTCGTTCTTTATGGGCTACAGCCAACCGTTCAAAAAGGTCTTCGCCGTCACGGCCTTCATGTCGATTGTCGTTGCCGCGATCGAGGTCGTGCTGATCTATTACATGGGCCGTGTGATTGACCTGTTGAACCAAGGCCCCGAAGACATGTGGTCCCGCCACGGGACCGAGTTGATCATCGTGGCTTTTGCCATCATCTTTATCCGGCCGATCTTTCAGGCGATTGACGTGGCGCTGATCAGTAACGCGATTTTGCCCAACTTTGGCACGCTCATCCGTTGGCGGGCGCATCGGCAGGTGTTGCGGCAGTCTGTGGGCTGGTTTGAGAACGACTTTGCCGGCCGTATTGCCAACCGCATCATGCAGACACCCCCCGCCGCGGGCGAAGTGGTTTTTCAGGCCTTTGATGCGATCTCGTTCGCGCTGGCTTATCTGATTGGTGCCGCGATTTTGCTGACATCGTCTGACCCGCGTCTGCTGGTGCCGTTGCTTGTCTGGTTCGTGGTCTATTTGATGCTCTCGCGCTGGGCGCTGCGGCGGATCGGGCCTGCGTCCAAAGAGGCATCCGATGCGCGTTCGGCCGTGACGGGGAGAGTGGTGGATGCCTATACGAACATCCATTCCGTCAAGATGTTCGCGCACCACGACCGTGAAGAGCTGTATGCAAAAGAGGCGATTGAGGAAGCCCGCCGCACTTTCCAGATCGAGCAGCGGATTTACACCAAGATGGACTTCGCTTTGGTTGCCTTGAACGGTTTGCTGATTGTCGGTGTCGTCGGTTGGGCGCTGGCGCTTTGGCTGGTGGGAGAGGCGAGCGTGGGCACGGTTGCCGCCGCCGCGACGCTGACGCTACGGCTCAATTCCATGACTGCGTGGATCATGTGGGCGCTGTCAGCCTTCTTCCGTCAGCTTGGCGTGGTGGCCGAAGGGATGGAGACGATTGCCCAGCCGATCACATTGGTCGACGCGGATGATGCAAAGCCGCTGGCTCTCACCCACGGGCGGATCGAGATGCAGGCCTTGACCCATCATTATGGTCGCACGTCGGGGGGGCTTGATGCCGTTGATCTGGTGATTGAGCCGGGCCAAAAGGTCGGTTTGATCGGGCGGTCGGGGGCGGGGAAATCGACCCTACTCAAGCTACTTTTGCGGTTTTATGACGCGGATTCCGGCACGATCAGGATTGATGGTCAGGACGTCACGCAAGTGACCCAAGACAGCCTGCGCCGTCAGATCGGGATGGTGCAACAAGACAGCGCGCTGCTGCACCGCTCGGTCATGGAGAACATCCGCTATGGCCGTCCCGACGCCTCTGAAGCGGAGGCAATAGCGGCGGCGGTTCAGGCCGAAGCGCATGAATTTATCGAAGGGTTGCAAGACCCCGAAGGCAACACCGGCTATGCCTCCCGCGTGGGCGAACGGGGCGTGAAGTTGTCGGGTGGACAACGCCAGCGCATCACCTTGGCCCGCGTTATCCTGAAGGACGCGCCGATCCTGTTGCTGGACGAAGCGACAAGCGCGCTGGATAGCGAAGTCGAGGCGGCGATTCAGAAAACACTCTACGGGATGATGCAGGGCAAGACGGTGATAGCGATTGCACACCGCCTGTCCACGATTGCGCGGATGGACCGTATTTTGGTGCTGGACGAAGGCCGCATTGTCGAAGACGGGACGCATGACGCGCTTTTGGCGGCGGGCGGGCTATATGCTCAGTTCTGGGCACGCCAATCCGGCGGGTTCTTGCAGACCGAGGAAGATGACGCGTGAATTTCGGCAACTGGATCGACCCTTTTCGCCCCGCTGAGGGGCCGCCGCCACAAACCCTGGGCGCGTTCATGCGTTGGTGTTTGTCGGGTGCGTGGCCTGCGCTGTGGCTGGCGGCCGCATTATCCGCGATAGCTGGCGCGTTAGAGGCAGGGACCGCGATGATCCTTGGCTGGGTGATTGACGCAACCGTCGCCAGCGGACCAGATGCGTTTTTCGACGGGAGCAACACGGCGACGATTGTGCTGGCTATCGGGTTTTTTCTAATTGCGCGGCCTTTGTTCTTTGGCCTGTCTGCGGGGGCGAATGCGATTATCGTGCAGCCGAATGTGAACCCGCTGGTGCTGTCGCGGCTGCATCGCTGGTCGTTGGGGCAGAATGTCAGCTTCTTTGACGATGACTTCGCGGGCCGCATCGCGCAAAAGCAGATGCAGGCGGCGCGGGCGGTGACGGATGTCGCCTCTGAAGTGATTAATGTGGTGGCCTTTGCGCTGGCGTCTCTTGTCGGCTCGGTCCTGTTGTTGACGGCGATCAACGGCTGGGTTGCTGTGGGGCTGGCGGTTTGGTTGTGTCTCTATTTTGCACTGATCAACTGGTTTCTGCCGCGCATCCGTGCGCGATCGGCAGCGCGGGCGGGTGCGCGGGCGATGGTGTCGGGGCAGGTCGTGGACACGATCACCAACATCAAAACGGTCAAACTGTTTGCCCATGATGACCACGAAGACCGCGCCGCCTTGGGCGCGATGAACGGTTTTCGCACTCGCGCGTTGGAGTTCGGCTATCTGGCCGCCGGTTTCCGTTTCGCGTTGATGAGCCTTGCGGGCATTCTCCCGGTTCTGCTGATCGGGGCCACCGTGCTGC
Source organism: Sulfitobacter aquimarinus (assembly GCF_040149565.1). Lineage (NCBI taxonomy): Bacteria > Pseudomonadati > Pseudomonadota > Alphaproteobacteria > Rhodobacterales > Roseobacteraceae > Sulfitobacter > Sulfitobacter aquimarinus. Next base: position 124,754 of record NZ_JBEFLO010000003.1, on the reverse strand, counting down.
TGTGGCAAAACGGTATGGCCACGGCAGGTGACATCGCGGCGGCGGGCGCCATCTCGATCCGCATTGCACAGATGACGGGTTGGGTGAGTTTCACGCTGATGGCGATCTACTCGAATATTGGTGAGGTCGAGGACGGCATGCGCACCCTCACCCCGCGCACGCGATTGGAAGACGCTGCAGATGCGCAGATGCTGGATGCCGCAAATGGTGAGGTGAAGATCGAGGATCTGCAATTTGCCTACGGCCGTCAAACGGGCGGGATCGAGTGTATTGATCTGACGATTGCAGCCGGTGAAAAGTTGGGTGTTGTGGGCGCGTCTGGTGCGGGTAAATCGACGTTGGTGTCCCTGCTGCTGCGGCTATATGAGCCTGAACAGGGTCGCATTTCGATCGACGGGCAGAACATCAACGCCGTCACACAGCAAAGCCTGCGCCGCGCGATTGCGATGGTCACGCAGGAAACCGCGATGTTCAACCGCTCGGCCCGTGACAACATTTTGTACGGCCGTCCCGACGCGAGCGAAGACGACATGATTGCCGCCGCCAAACAGGCCGAGGCGCATGACTTTATTCTTGAGCTTGAGGATAACAAAGGCCGCACGGGATATGACGCCCATCTGGGCGAGCGTGGCGTGAAGCTGTCTGGCGGGCAGCGCCAGCGGATCGCCCTTGCCCGTGCGATCATCAAAGACGCGCCGATTTTGATTCTGGACGAAGCGACAAGTGCGCTGGACAGTGAGGTAGAGGCCGCGATCCAATCCGCGCTGGACCGTGTGATGGAGGGCAAGACCGTGCTGGCCATCGCGCACCGCCTGTCCACTCTGCGGGAAATGGACAGGATCATCGTTCTGGATCAGGGCCGCATCGCCGAGGCGGGCACCCATGATGCGCTTTTGGCGATGAAGGGCCTTTATGCGGGTTACTGGGATCGGCAGTCAGGCGGCTTTCTGGATGTGAAGGCAGCGGAATAGGGGCTGGCGAGATTGGCCCGGCACCGCTATGGCGGGGGCATGACAGAATTTCGCATTACACGTTTGGGCCAATACGGTGACGGGATCGCCGAAGGGCCGGTCTTTGCCCCGATGACATTGCCGGGGGAAGTGGTGACAGGCACGCTTGACGGTGCGAACCTGCGCGACATCAAGATTGTCACGCCGTCGGAGGATCGTGTCGCCGCACCGTGCCGACATTTCAAATCCTGCGGTGGATGCCAGATGCAGCATGCGGCGGACCCGCTGGTGGCCGCGTGGAAAACCCAGATCGTCGAGCAAGCCTTGGCCGCGCAGGGTATTCATACTGACATCCGCCCCATCGTCACCTCGCCTGCGCAATCGCGCCGCCGCGCGACCTTTGCCGCACGGCGGACCAAGAAGGGGTCGATGTCGGGCTTTCATGGCCGCGCTTCTGACACGGTGGTCGAGATTCCCGATTGCCAGTTGGTAGAGCCCGAGCTGCTGGCAGCTCGCAGCATCGCAGAAGAGCTGGCCGAAATTGGCGGTAGCCGCAAGGCGACGCTGGCGGTGACTGTCACAACCTCCCGGGTCGGGCTGGACGTGCAGGTGAGTGGTGGCAAACCGATTGACGGGCAGTTGCGGATCACGCTTGCTGCCGTTTGTGATACCCGTGGCCTTGCACGGCTGACGTGGGAGGATGAAGTCATCGCCCAACGCGCCCCGCCTGTGCAGCGGTTCAGCAATGCCGATGTCTGCCCGCCCCCCGGTGCGTTCATGCAGGCAACCGCCCACGGCGAAGCGCATCTGCTGGCCGCTGTTCAAGAAGCGGTTCAGGGCCGTAAGCGGGTGATTGATCTATTCGCAGGCTGTGGCACCTTCACGCTGCCCCTCGCCAAAGACGCCGAGGTTTGGGCGGTTGAGGGCGAGGCTGCGATGGTTGAAGCTTTGGATAAGGGCTGGCGCATGGCGCAAGGTCTCAAGACGGTCACACACACGGCGCGTGATCTGTACCGTCGCCCGCTGTTGCCTGATGAGTTCTACAAATACGATGCTGTTGTGATGGACCCGCCCCGCGCAGGTGCAGAGGCACAAACATCCGAAATCATCCGCTCGGACACAAAGCGTGTTGCCTATGTCTCGTGTAACCCTGTGACCTTTGCGCGGGACGTGGCGCAAATGATTGCCGGCGGTTTTACGCTGGATTGGGTGCAGCCGGTGGACCAATTCCGCTGGTCGTCACATGTGGAGCTTGCAGCGCAACTTTCCCGCTAGAATTTGCCCGTTTCCTAAAATTGACGTCTTTGTGATGCGCCTATTTGTTGTTATAAGTGTAGATAACAATAGTCCGATAACGGATAGAGGCGGCAGTGAAATGAAACGTAGACATCTTATTTTGGGTGGCGCAGCAGTCGCGACTCTTGGCGCGTGTTCCCCGAGCAAGTTCAAGCGATACAACGGACCCGAGGTGACCGGTGTTGTGGTCAACAAGGGTGAGCGGAAGATGTATCTGCTCAACGACCAGCGCGTGTTGAAAGAATACGACATCTTTCTGGGCTTTGCCCCCGAAGGCCATAAAGAGATCGAAGGCGATGGAAAAACGCCAGAGGGCCTGTACCGGATCGACCGCCGCAATCCCAACAGCCGTTTCCATCTGTCTTTGGGCATCTCATATCCCAACGCGCAGGACATCGCGCACGCGCGTAGCCTTGGAAAATCACCGGGCGGCGAGATTTTCATCCACGGTCAGCGGCACTTTATGCGGCTGGACAAGGATGATTGGACATGGGGATGTATTTCCGTGTCCAACAAAGAGATGGAGCGTATTTACGCAATGATCAAAGACGGCACGCCCATCGCGATCAATCCTTGAGACAAAGGGCTGGGGGCCGTTAGGTCCCCAATACCATCGTCCACCAGACTTTGCCGTTTTCTTCTTGATACCAAGAAAAGCCCATGCGCCGTGCATCGGGTGACATGATAATGCGGCGGGTGTCGGTTTGTGACATCCACGCGCCCAGCGTTTCCAGATCTGTCTCGTATGTTTCCGAGATAACTTCGCCGACCAGCGTGCCGGCAAATCCGACGCGGCGGATGCGGTCGACGGGGGATGACCCGTCCGAGCCAAAGTGCCACGGGCGGTTCTGAACTTGCATATCGCGGGAATGAGTCGCCGCCGCCGCAGTCAGTTGCGAGTCGAGCTGGAGCGGGGTCAAACCGGACGCGCTGCGCAGCGAATTGACCGAATCAAGCATACGGAACGGAATCTTTTCAGCTTCGCGGGTGCCGATTTTATAGGCACGCGGCAATGGCTTACCATCCGCCCCAAGGGTCGATCCGGCAGGCTGACAAGCTGCTAAGCCAATGATGCTAATAAACAAAACAGTGATAAGACGGATCATTAAGCCACTCCAAGCCTTTAAGACGTGATGTCGGCATACATGCTGTCGTGCAACAGATCAAACTCACTTCGGCGTGAATCCCCCAACTCACAGGGGTTTGAATTGAAAACGTGTCTTTAGAGCAATATATCAGCCTCAAACCCGCAAATAGCTGGAGAATTATTATGTCTAACACTGAATTTAAGCTGAGTTCGCGCCGCGGGTTCCTTGCCGGGACCGCTGCGATGATCGCATCACCTGCGCTGGCGCAGACCACGTCCGACGTGAACAGCACCGCCACCACACAGGTCGAGCGTGACGTAACAGAAAGCGTCAAGCGCAACATTTCGAGCTTTCGCACGCTGAGCTGGGAACCTTACTTTGATAACACGAAGAAAGGCGCGATCCTTGTAGATATCGACAGCCGTGCCGTTCACTACTGGTCCGAAGACCAGAGCATCTACAAACTGTATCCGTCCAGTGTTCCGCTGACGCAGGATTTGACACGCCGTGGCCGTACCCGCGTCATTCTGAAAGACCCCAAGCCAAGCTGGCGCCCGACCCCATCCATGGTCGAGCGTAACCCCGACTGGCCACCGTTTATCGGCCCTGGTCCTGAAAACCCGCTGGGGACGCGGTCGCTGCACCTTAGCTGGACCTATTACCGCATCCACGGCACGCACGACACGCGCAAGATCGGGCGGAAATCATCCAACGGTTGTATCGGTCTGTACAACGAGCACATCGAAGAGCTTTTCGAGATGGCACAAGTTGGCACACAAGTGTTGCTAATTTGACGACACCATGACGGTTTTGATGGCAGTCTCGCTAATGTTTGTTTCAATCTGTCATCATATGCTGTTTAGAAAAAGTCACGAGGTAAGTGTTCGGCGTGCTTCGTGCTGAGAAACATGACACGCCATCTTCTGGAGGTTATTACTATGAAAAAACTCGTTCTCGCCGCTGCTCTGACAGCTGCCGCTTCTTCCGCATCCGCCGGCTCGCTGGCTGATCCGATCATCGAAGCACCAGTCATTGTTGAAGAAGCAACAAGCTCTTCAGCAGGCGTACTGGTTCCACTGCTGCTGCTCGTTCTCGTTGCAGCCGCTCTGGCCGACTAAGCTATAGTCTTAGGACTGAATGAAAAAGGCGGCGCAATGCGCCGCCTTTTTTATGTCTGATGATCGGGTTTGGGGAGATGCCGACCAACGGCCCCTAAATCCAGCCCGCAAGGTTTTCGCGAATCACGTTGGACAGCGCGGCGATATGCGCGTCATCATCATTGAGGCAGGGGATATAGGTGAACTGCTCGCCGCCCGCTTCCTCGAAGCTTTCAAAAATCTCTTCGTTGATCTCTTCCAGCGTCTCGATGCAATCCGCAGAGAAGGCAGGCGCGCAAACGGCGATGTTCTTTTTGCCCTGCTCGGCCAGACGCGCCACTTCTTCCACCGTATAGGGTTGCAGCCACTCTTCGGGGCCGAATTTTGACTGGAAGGTTGTCTTGATCTCGGTATCGTCCCAGCCAAGGCGTTCTTTCAACAGGCGCGTCGTTTTCTGGCATTGGCAGTGATAGGGATCGCCCTCCATCAAATACCGTTTCGGCACACCATGGTAGGAACAGACCAGAATATCGGGCCGAGTCTCAAGCTCGGCGTATTTTGCCTCGATGCTTTTGGCGAGCGCGTCGATATAGTCGGGGCGGTCGAAATAGGGCTGGACCGTGCGGCTGGCCGGTTGCCACTTCTCTTTGCCGAGTGCTTCGAAGAACTTGTCACAGGCCGTCGCCGACGTGGCGCCTGCGTAATGCGGGTAAAGCGGGAAGAACAGGATCTTCTGGCAGCCCGCTTTGACAAGTTTCTCGACCTTGCTTTGCGTCGAGGGGTTGCCATAGCGCATACAGAAATCAACCATGACATCGTCGCCATAGGTCTTTTGCATCTCAGCCGCGATCTTGACCGTCTGCGCCTTGGTGATGGTCATCAGCGGGCTTTCGTTTTCCGCCTCGTTCCAGATAGACTTATATGCCGCACCAGAGGTAAAGGGCCGTTTGGTCAGGATGATCAGTTGCAGCAGCGGCTGCCACAGCCACGGCGAATAATCGATCACGCGGCGGTCTGACAGGAACTCGCCCAGATAGCGGCGCATGGACCAGTAGTCGTAATTGTCAGGCGTGCCGAGGTTGCCGACCAGCACGCCCACTTTCGGGCGCGGGACAGGCGGGTGATCTGCATCAGCGTGTACCGGGCATTTGGCTGTGTTATCCAAGTGAGCATCTTTCATAGCAAAATCCTGCAAAATGTGGGCCATGAAATAGGCAGATTCCGCGTCGCGTCAATCACGCAGCGGTTTTTCCGGCGTGCCAAGCGCATCTGCCAGCCGTTTTTGTGCTGATCCGGGCCGCAAAGGTTGCGGTTGCGATGCGTCCGGGGCCCAACCTGTCAGGACCTGAAGCTCGAAACTGGCCTGCAAGCGGCCCGAGGGTGCGGCAAAGTGCCGTGCATAGAGGTTTTGTGCATGTTCAAACACGGCACGGCGGGTCGGGCGGCGTAATCTGGCGGTCAGCGCGTTGGTTTCACCCATCGCACGCAGGTCGCGCATCAGGTGCCAGATGTCGCGGTACTCCACCGTCAAAGTTGCCGTATCCGCCACGGGCAGCGCAAAGCCTGCGCGTTGCAGCAATCCACCCAGATCGCGCAGTTCGGGCATGGGGGCGATGCGGGGAGACAGGCCGCCCGTCACGGCAATCTCGGCCTCGCCCAGCACGCGGCGCAGCTCTTGCAGTGTGTCGCCGCCAAAGCTGGCGGCGATAAAAAGCCCGTCAGGACACAGCGCACGGCGGCATTGGATCAGCTGGCCTACGGGGTCATTCGCCCAATGAAGGCTCATCGCGTGCAGGATCAGGTCATGGGACGCGGGCGTCAGGTCCAGTGTTTCCTTATCGGAAACAATCTTTGCCGTGCCAAAATGCGCGCCCCAGAAATCCGGGAAACCCGTGACCACGGCTGCCGATGTAAACGACTTATTAACCATATCCAGACGATCCTGAAACTCGTCTTGCGCAGCGGCGTGCAAAAACAATCCGTCTGCGGTGGCGGTGGCGCGGGATCGGTTGCGGTGCAGGGCAGGGGTGTCTGTCATTGATGTGGTCATAGGGGGGTACATAGGCTGGTGTTGGCGCGACTTCAAACCGCTGTCTCTCTGATCTATCCGCCGCGCTGCATCACCTGCGGTGATTTGGTCGAAACGGACTTTGGTCTGTGTGGCACCTGTTGGCGCGAGACAGAGTTTCTGGGCGGCGTCATGTGCGATTCTTGCGGTGTGCCGTTGACCCCTGGTGGCGGGGGCGAGTCCCATCATTGCGATACCTGTATGCAGGTCCCTCCGCCTTGGGTACAGGGACGGTCGGCGCTGATGTACGAGGGGACCGGCCGCAAACTTGTGCTGTCGTTCAAACATGGCGACAGGCAGGAAATAGCGGGATCTGCTGGCCTGTGGATGGCCAATATGATGCGCAGAAACGTGCCCGAAGACACGCTTGTCGTGCCTGTCCCGCTGCATTGGTCACGCTTGCTAAAACGACGCTACAACCAGTCTGCTTTGCTGGCGCGGTCTGTGGCGCGGCGGTTGGGTCTGGACTGGTGCCCCGATGCGCTGATGCGTCGCAAGAAGACCGCTTCGTTAGAGGGGCTGAACCGTGAGGCCCGATTTGCGATGCTGGAAAATGCGATCCAGCCGCATCCGAAACGGGGGGCAAAGCTGAAAGACAAACCTGTGTTATTGATCGACGATGTGATGACCTCGGGGGCGACGTTGGAGGCCTGTACAAACACCTGTCTTGCGGCAGGATCGGGCCCTGTTCGCATCCTGACCCTAGCAAGAGTGGGCAAAGACGCCTAAATCCTTTTACAACACATGTTGAAAAGGAGCCTGCAATGCAGCTTGTCGAAATCTATACCTCTCCGCTTTGTGGCTTTTGCCACGCCGCCAAACGACTGTTGAACGAAAAGGGCGTTAGCTTTTCCGAAGTGGACGTGCTGGCCAACCCCGACCGCAAGCCCGAGATGATCGAGCGTGCCAACGGCGGGCGTACAGTGCCGCAGATATTTGTTGGCGAAACGCATGTCGGCGGCTGTGACGATCTCTATGCGCTGGAGCGTGCGGGCAAGCTTGACGCGCTGTTGGCTGCGTGAAGGCCGCGATCCTCCAACTGAGTGTAAGCGATGATCCCGCAGCAAACCTGCGGGACACGCGGCGCATTTTGGAGGAGGCCGCGGCCAGCGGTGCCGAATTCATCGCCACACCAGAAGTGACGAACTGCATCTCGACCAGCCGCGACCATCAGCGCAGCGTGCTGCACCTTGAGGGTGATGACCCGACTCTCGCCGCACTGCAAAGCGATGCGGCGCGGCTGGGTGTCTGGGTTCTGATCGGATCGCTTGGTCTCAGGACCGAGGACGCGGACGGGCGTTTCGCCAACCGCTCGTTTCTGATTGATCCCGCAGGCACGATCACGGCGCGATACGATAAAATCCACATGTTCGACGTGCAGGTGACGCCCACCGAGACATGGAAAGAATCAGCCGCCTACCGTCCAGGGGGCAAGGCCGTGGTTGCCGATACGCCTTTTGGCCGTATCGGGATGAGCATTTGCTACGATGTCCGCTTTCCCGCGCTCTATCAGGCGCTGGCGGGTGCGGGCGCGGATATCCTGACTGTGCCTGCTGCGTTCTCGCCTGTGACGGGGGCTGCGCATTGGCACACACTGCTGCGTGCCCGCGCGATCGAGACGGGGTGCTTTGTCATCGCGCCCGCGCAAACAGGCACCCACGCCAGCACGACCCATAAAACCCGCGATACCTACGGTCATTCGCTGGTGATCGCCCCTTGGGGCGAGGTGATTCTGGACGCAGGCACGCAGGCTGGCGTATATGGTTTCGAATTGGACCTGACACAGATCCGGACCGCCCGCGCCAAAGTACCTAGTATGACCCATAAACGTAACTTCACCGGCCCCTGAAAATGAACGATTCCTCCAACACTCTTGCGATCCTGCTGTTCAGTGAGATTCTGGGCACCGACCAGATGTTGCGCAGTCGTCTGGGCAAGGTCTTGCCCAAGGGCATGGAGCTTTCGCATTTTTCGATGCTCAATCATCTCGCGTGGCGTGATGTCGAACGAACGCCTGCACAATTGGCCGAGACGTTTCATGTGACCCGTGGTGCGATGACAAACACATTGGCCAAGCTGGAGTGGGCGGGCTACATCCACATCCGCCCCGATTGGGACGATGCACGCCGCAAGATGGTCACGATCAGCCCCGCAGGCCGCCGCGCCCACGAAGCAGCGCTGAGCGCGATTGCCCCGATGATCACCAAAGTGGTCGAAGATATGGGCGAGGACAAAGCAAAAGCCGCCCTGCCCATCCTGCGCGAACTGCGCAAGCAACTCAGCTAGGTTTCAGGCTCGCCGTGACGTAGTTCACGCTCAGGTCTTTTGCTGACAGGCTCCAGCTCCACAGCAGCGGGTTGAACACGAATCCCTTGCGGTCCACTGGGTTCAGGCCCGCTTCTTCGAGAAGTTTATACAGCTCGTCAGGTGTGATGAATTTGGACCATTCATGCGTGCCTTTGGGCAGCCAGCGCATGATGTGTTCGGCCCCGATGATCGCCACGACATAGGATTTTGGATTGCGGTTCAGGGTTGAGCAGATGTGCAGCCCCCCCGGCTTCAGCAATTCGCGGCACGCCGTAAGATAGCTGATGGGCGAGGCGACGTGTTCGACCACTTCCATGTTCAGCACCACGTCGAATTGTTCGCCCGCGGCGGCCATATCCTCGGCGGTGGTGTGGCGGTAGTCGATGTTTAGCCCCGATTGCTCGGCGTGGATTTGCGCCACGGGAATGTTGCCCGCCGCCGCATCGGCGCCGACCACAGTTGCCCCAAGCCGCGCCATGGGTTCCGACAGCAGCCCGCCGCCGCAGCCGATATCGAGAATTCGCAAACCCTCAAATGGCGCAGGCGCGGTCAGGTCGCGGTCGAATTCGCCAGCGATTTGCGTCGTGATATAATCCAGACGGCAGGGGTTAAGCATGTGCAGCGGTTTGAATTTCCCTTCGGTATCCCACCACTCGGCGGCCATCGCCTCGAATTTCGCGACTTCTGCGTCGTCGACAGTGCTTTGATGCGCTTGCATATTTATGCTCCTCGTATTCAATGGTGCCTCGTACTATATAGGGCAAGTAATGGATAAGACCCCTGATCAAAAGCGCGCAGTGCAATATCTGTACCCTCCGCTGGACCCGTTCGACCGGCAGATGCTGGCCGTGGGGCAGGGGCACGTGGTATATGTAGAGCAATGCGGCAACCCGAACGGTATCCCTGTTGTTGTGTTGCACGGCGGCCCGGGTGGCGGGTGCAGCCCGTCCATGCGGCGCTATTTCGACCCTGCCAAATACCGTATCGTGCTGTTTGACCAGCGCGGCTGTGGCCGCTCGACCCCGCATGCGTCCTGTACCGACAACACCACATGGCATCTGGTCGCCGATATCGAGCTGATCCGCGAGACGCTCGGTATCGCGCAATGGGCTGTCTTTGGCGGCAGCTGGGGCGCGACGCTGTCGCTGATCTATGCCCAGACGCATCCCGCAGCGGTCAGCCATCTGATTCTGCGCGGCGTCTTTTTGATGACGCAGGTTGAGCTTGATTGGTTCTATGGCGGCGGTGCTGGTAAATTCTGGCCCGAGGTCTGGGAGAAATTCACCGCGATTGTCCCCGAAGACGAGCGCGGCGATTACATCAAAGCCTATCACCGCCGCCTGTTCTCGGATGATCTGTCCCAGCAAACCCGCTATGCCCGTGCATGGTCGGGGTGGGAGAACGCTCTGGCGTCAATCTTGTCCGCTGGTCAGATGATCGAGGGACCGGGCGAATATGCGCGTGCCTTTGCGCGGCTCGAGAATCACTATTTCATCAACAACGGTTTTCTGGAGTATGACGGCCAGATTTTGGCGCAGATGGACCGTATCGCGCATATCCCCGGTGTGATTGTGCAGGGCCGTTACGATATGATCTGCCCGCCGCAAAGCGCCTATTCCATCGCCCGCGCATGGCCCAAGGCCGAGCTGAAGATGGTCCGCAATGCAGGCCACGCCCTGTCAGAGCCGGGGATCAGCGCCGAGCTGGTCCGCGCCATGGACAGGATCGCAGCGCAATGACGCGCCGACCCCTTGATAGACGTGCGCTGTTTGCCAGCGGTGCGGCGGCGGCATTGCTGGCTGCAACGGGGGTAAGTGCGGGGCCGCTGCCCATGCGCGGCGGCAAGCTGCGGCTGGCGCTGTCGGGCGCTGCGCGTAGCGATGGCTGGATGCGCGGTGACGGCCTGTTTATGCAGGTTGCCCGTTTGGGTCTGGTTTACGAAACTCTGACCGAGATTGCCGCCGATGGCACCCTGCGCGGCGAATTGGCGACAGAATGGACCCGCAGCGATGATGCACGCATCTGGACGTTCAAACTGCGCCAAGGTGTGGTTTTCCACGATGGCGCACCGCTGAAAGCGGCGGATGTTGCGCATAGCCTGCGGGCGCTGGGCGATGTGCGCCCTGTGACAGATAGCGACGTCCGTATTACTTTGCCGCGCCCCGATCCTGCGCTGCCCTTTTTGCTGAGCGGTCTTGCCCACATTATCCGCCCTGCCCACGCGCCTGACGCAGGCATTGGCACTGGTCTTTATGCTGTGCGCCACTTTGCTGCGGGCCAGCAGTTGTTGGCGACCCGTGTGGCGGAGCATTGGAAAGACGGACAGGCGGGATGGTTTGACGAGGTTGAGCTGGTGTCGATCCCGTCTGATCCTGTGCGCGCCCAAGCGGTGGCCGAATATCTGGTCGATGGTGCGGATATTGCCGATGCCTCCCCGCTCAGCGGGTTTAACGATATTGCTGTGTGGGATGGTCACGCTGTGGCGACCAGTGTGGCGATGCCTATGGCGCTGGGCCGCGGTGTGTTCGACGACCTGCGTGCACCGCAGCGGTGGTGGGGGGCTTGAAGTTCTGCCGCACCCCGCGTATATGGCAATCAACAGCGCGGTGCTTGGGTCCAAACCAAGCCACCCACCGAAATCATGTTACGGGCCGTGCGCCCGTTTTTTTGTGCCCAAAGGCCAAGTGAGATAATGAACAACGACCTGATTGCAAAAGCCGCGATGGACCGCCGACTGGCCGAGATCATCACCCCCGTCATCGAAGACATGGGGTATGAATTGGTGCGCGTGCGCCTGATGTCTGGCAAGAACGCGATCCTGCAAGTGATGGCCGACAAGCCCGAGGGCGGCATTGAAGTAGACGACTGCGCCAAGATCAGCACAGCCGTCGGCGCCGTTCTGGATGTTGAGGATCCGATCACCGATGAATACGCGCTTGAGGTCAGCAGCCCGGGCATTGACCGCCCGCTGACGCGTCTCAAGGATTTTGAGAACTTCGAAGGCTATGAGGCCAAGCTGGAAACCGATGATCTGATCGACGGCCGACGCCGTTTCAAGGGTGAGTTGGCAGGCGTTGAAGGCAACGAAGTGCTGATCAACATCGAAGAAGGCACCGTGGGCCTACAGTTCGAATGGCTAAGTGATGCCAAGCTGGTCCTGACCGACGAGCTGATCAAAGAAATGCTGCGCCAGCGCAAAGCGTCCGGCGTAATCGACGAAAGTAAATTTGACGAAGTGTCGGACGAGACCGACGAGGGAGAGAACTAATGGCCATTACATCCGCAAACCAGCTGGAACTGTTGCAAACTGCCGAAGCTGTTGCCCGTGAAAAGATGATCGACCCAGCGCTGGTGATCGAAGCGATGGAAGAATCGCTCGCGCGGGCGGCCAAATCGCGTTACGGCGCGGAAATGGACATCCGTGTGAGCATCGACCGCAAGACAGGTCGCGCCACCTTTACCCGCGTGCGCACAGTCGTCGCCGAGGAAGAGCTGGAAAACTATCAGGCCGAATTCACGGTTGAGCAGGCCAAACAATACATGGCTGATCCCGAGGTCGGGCAGACCTTTGTCGAAGAAGTTCCGCCTGTTGAAATGGGCCGCATCGCTGCGCAATCGGCCAAGCAGGTCATCCTGCAAAAGGTCCGCGAAGCTGAGCGTGACCGCCAGTTCGAAGAATTCAAAGACCGCGCAGGCACGATCATCAACGGTCTGGTCAAGCGCGAAGAGTACGGCAACGTCATCGTTGATGTGGGCGCTGGCGAAGCGATCCTGCGCCGCAACGAAAAGATCGGCCGCGAATCCTATCGCCCCAACGACCGCATCCGCGTCTACATCAAGGACGTGCGCCGCGAGCAGCGCGGACCGCAGATTTTCCTGTCCCGCACAGCGCCCGAATTCATGGCCGAGCTGTTCAAGATGGAAGTCCCCGAAATCTATGACGGCATCATCGAGATCAAGGCCGTGGCCCGTGACCCCGGTTCGCGTGCAAAGATCGCTGTGATCTCCTATGACAACTCGATCGACCCTGTTGGTGCTTGCGTTGGTATGCGTGGCAGCCGCGTGCAGGCCGTCGTGAACGAGCTTCAAGGCGAAAAGATCGACATCATCCCGTGGAACGAAGACACGCCGACCTTCCTTGTGAACGCGCTTCAGCCTGCTGAAGTGTCCAAAGTTGTTCTGGACGAAGAAGCGGGCAAAATCGAAGTTGTCGTTCCCGAAGAGCAGCTGTCCCTTGCGATTGGTCGCCGTGGTCAGAACGTGCGCTTGGCCTCGCAGCTGACCGCGCTGGACATCGACATCATGACAGAAGAGCAGGAAAGCGAACGCCGTCAGGCCGAGTTCGAGCTGCGTACAAAACTGTTCATGGACAACCTTGATCTGGACGAATTCTTTGCCCAGCTTCTGGTGGCCGAAGGCTTCACCAACCTTGAAGAAGTGGCATACGTCGAAGTGGACGAACTGCTGGTCATCGACGGTGTGGATGAGGCGACAGCGGGCGAATTGCAGGCCCGTGCCCGCGACGTGCTGGAAGCGCAGAACAAGGCCGCATTGGACGCCGCACGTGCGCTGGGCGCCGAGGACAGCCTGATCGAATTCGACGGCCTGACGCCGCAGATGATCGAAGCGCTGGCCAAGGACGATGTCAAAACGCTGGAAGATTTCGCAACTTGCGCGGATTGGGAACTGGCTGGCGGCTGGACCACCGAAAACGGCGAGCGGATCAAAGACGACGGCACGCTGGAGCCGTTCGACATGACGCTGGAAGACGCGCAAAGCATGATCATGACCGCCCGCGTTCTGTTGGGCTGGGTTGATCCGGCCGAGCTGGACGCTGGTGCCGATGAAGACGACGTAGAAGAGGAGGCCGAGGCCTGATCTCGGGTCTTGGGGTAGGAGCCAGCATGGGACGCGGTGGCGCATCCAAAGACCGCGAAAGCGGCGCAGAGCGGAAGTGCATCGCCACAGGCGAAGTGCAGCCGAAATACCGTATGGTGCGCTTTGTGATTGGTCCTGACGGGCAGGTTGTTCCCGACATCTTGGGAAAACTGCCCGCGCGTGGTATATGGGTCACAGCGGACCGTGCCGCGCTTGAGGCGGCCGTGAAAAAAGGCGCTTTTGCGCGCAGTGCCAAACAACCTGCAAAGGTGCCGGACGATCTGGTGGCCGAGGTTGAGCGGCAGTTGGCGCGGCGCACGGTTGATCTGATCTCGATGCAGCGCAAGGCGGGCAAGGCCGTCGCGGGCTATGAGAAGGTGAAAACATGGCTGCAAACCGAAGAGGCGCTGGTATTGATCCAGGCTGTTGATGGTTCGGGTCGCGGCAAATCGAAACTAAGCACGCCGCATTACGGCCATTACATTGGTTGTTTGACGGCGGATGAACTTGGGTTGGCGTTTGGACGCCAAACTGTGATACATGGGGCGCTCGCCTCTGGTGGACTCACTCTGCGTGTTGTAGAGGAAGCCCATAGATTGAACGGCGTGCGCAAAAACGAGGCTGGTATCGACCAGCCGAAAGGATAGACGAGCTAGATGAGCGATAGTGACGGCAGAAAAACATTGGGCCTTGGTGGCTCACGTCCCAGCAACGTAAAGCAAAGCTTTAGCCATGGGCGGACGAAGAACGTCGTGGTGGAAACAAAGCGCAAGCGCGTGATTGTTCCCAAGCCAGGCGGACAAAAACCAACCGGCCCCGGTGCTGGTCCTGTAGGCGATCCCTCGCGACGCCCCGCAGGTATCACAGACTCCGAGATGGAGCGCCGCCTGAAGGCTGTGCAGGCCGCCAAAGCGCGTGAGGTCGAAGAGGCCGCAGCCCGCGAAGCGGAAGAAAAGGCCCGCGCAGAAGATCGCGAGCGTCGCCGCGCCGAGATCGAAGCGAAGGAAGCTGAAGACAGAGCCCGCGAAGAAAGCCTGAAGGCAAAAGCCGACGAGGAAGAGCGCGCCAAGCGTGACGCAGAGGCCGCCGCGCAAGCTGCTGCCGCGGCACCAGCCGCCACGCCTTCGGCCGCCCGCCCGACGCCGAACAAACCCGCCCCCGCCGCCACGCCCCGCAAGACCGAGCGTGACCGCGAGGAGACGAACAAAAAGAACCGTCAGGCCGACGATCGCCGCTCTGGCAAGTTGACAGTGAACCAGGCACTTCGTGGTGGCGAAGGCGGGCGTCAACGCTCGATGGCGCAGATGAAGCGCAAGCAAGACCGCGCCCGTGCCAAGGCGATGGGCGGCACAGTCGAGCGCGAAAAGATCATTCGTGACGTGCAACTGCCACCGGCAATTGTCGTGTCCGAACTGGCTGCGCGTATGGCTGAAAAGACAGGTGCCGTTGTTAAGGCGCTGATGCAGTCCGGCCTGATGGTCACGCAGAACGAAACGATTGATGCAGACACCGCAGAGCTGATCATCGAAGAGTTCGGCCACAAGGTTGTCCGCGTATCGGACGCCGACGTCGAAGACGTGATCAAGCTGGAAGAAGATGATGAAGGCGATCTGATCGGTCGTCCTCCGGTTATCACCATCATGGGCCACGTCGACCACGGCAAAACATCGTTGCTGGATGCGATCCGCAACGCCAAAGTTGTCGCAGGCGAAGCGGGCGGCATTACCCAGCACATCGGCGCCTATCAGGTGACCACCGATGGCGGTCAGGTGCTGTCGTTCCTCGATACCCCGGGTCACGCGGCCTTTACCTCCATGCGCTCACGCGGTGCGCAGGTAACGGACATCGTAGTTCTGGTTGTTGCGGCGGATGACGCTGTGATGCCCCAAACAATCGAGGCGATTGCCCACGCGAAAGCGGCCGAAGTGCCGATGATCGTCGCGATCAACAAGATCGACAAACCCGCCGCTGATGCGGACCGTGTGCGCGCAGCCTTGCTGCAGCATGAGGTCATCGTCGAGAAGATGTCGGGCGAAGTGCAAGACGTCGAAGTCTCGGCTGTAACAGGTCATGGTCTTGATGAATTGCTCGAAGCGATTGCCCTGCAATCCGAGATTTTGGAACTGAAAGCCAACCCAGATCGCGCCGCCGTTGGTGCCGTGATCGAGGCGCAGCTTGACGTGGGTCGTGGTCCTGTGGCGACTGTTCTGGTTCAGAACGGTACACTGCGTCAGGGCGACATCTTTGTTGTGGGTGAGCAGTACGGCAAGGTCCGTGCGCTGATCGACGACCAAGGCAACCGCGTCAAAGAAGCAGGCCCGTCGGTTCCCGTCGAGGTTCTTGGCCTTAACGGCACACCCGAAGCGGGTGACGTGTTGAACGTGACAGCAACCGAAGCGCAAGCCCGCGAGATTGCGGAATACCGTGCTAACGCAGCGAAAGACAAACGCGCTGCCGCTGGTGCGGCGACAACGCTAGATCAGCTGATGGCAAATGCCAAAGCAGACGAAAACGTGTCCGAGCTGCCTATTCTCGTAAAAGCGGACGTGCAGGGTTCTGCCGAAGCGATCGTGCAAGCGATGGAGAAAATCGGCAACGACGAAGTCCGCGTGCGGGTTCTGCACTCGGGTGTTGGTGCTATCACCGAAACAGACGTTGGTCTGGCCGAAGCGTCAGGTGCGCCGATCATGGGCTTTAACGTCCGTGCGAACGCCTCTGCCCGCAACACCGCCAACCAAAAGGGTGTCGAGATCCGCTATTACTCGGTCATCTACGATCTGGTGGACGATGTAAAAGCGGCGGCCTCGGGCTTGCTCAGCAACGAGATCAAAGAAAACTTCATCGGCTACGCGTCGATCAAAGAAGTGTTCAAGGTCACCGGCGTCGGCAAAGTCGCTGGTTGTCTGGTCACCGAAGGTGTGGCGCGCCGCTCTGCCGGTGTGCGTCTGCTGCGCGACAACGTGGTAATCCACGAAGGCACGTTGAAAACGCTCAAGCGTTTCAAGGACGAAGTGCCCGAAGTGCAGTCCGGTCAGGAATGTGGCATGGCGTTCGAAAACTACGAGGACATCCGCCCGAACGATGTGATCGAGATTTTCACCCGCGAAGAAGTGGAACGCTCGCTGTCGTAATACAGCCTGCAAGACATAGAAAAAGGGACGGTGCAAAACACCGTCCCTTTTTTCGTTCTGAAAGCTTGGTTATTTCTTTGTGATCGGCACACCGGAATAGACGGTGTTGTCTACTTGTACGGCGATCCGCCCGTCGGGCATTGCCCGAACGAATGTGCCCTGTACCGAGACGCAAGTGCCAAGTGTGATTGTGCGCAGCATGTTCATCCTCCCCAGAATTGCTATAGGTTTAACAATAGCCAAAAAAATTAGCTATTCCACCAAAAGATGGAAACAAACTGCTTATAATATAGAATGATTAAGAATTAATGTTGCGTCGATGCAGTTACAGCAAATCTCGCAGCATCGCGACAAGCGGAATATCGGCCGCAGGCATCGGGTACTCAGCCATTTGCGTGGGTTTCACCCATTTGAGGGTTTGGCCTTCTTTCGGGCGCGGGGTGCCGCCCCACTTCCGGCAGGCGAACAGCGGCATCATCAGATGAAAGTCTTCGTAGGCGTGGCTGGCAAAGGTCAGTGGCGCAAGGCAGGACGCCCAGGTATCAATCCCCAGCTCTTCTTGCAGCTCACGGATCAGGGCGGCCTCGGGGGTTTCGCCCGCCTCAACCTTTCCGCCCGGAAACTCCCAAAGACCGGCCATTGATTTGCCCTCGGGGCGCTGGGCCAACAGCACGCGCCCGTCGATGTCGACCAACGCAACGGCGGAGACCAGAACCATCTTCATGATCGGTAGTCCGCGTTGATGGTGATGTAGCCGTGGGTCAAATCACAGGTCCAAACGGTTGATTCTCCGTCACCCATTCCAATGTCGACCCCGATCACGATGTGATCGTTTTTCATATGCGCGGCTGCGGCGTCTTCGGAATAGTCTTCGCTGCGCCATCCGTTTTTGGCGACTTCGACATCGCCGAAACGGATGCTAAGGCGGTCACGGTCGGCAGCAGCCCCCGATTTTCCAACCGCCATGACCACGCGGCCCCAATTCGGATCTTCGCCCGCGATCGCGGTTTTCACCAGCGGAGAGTTGGCGATAGACAGTGCATGGATCTTTGCATCGGCATCGTCCACGGCCCCCGTCACTGTGATCTCGACGAATTTGGTCGCGCCTTCACCGTCGCGCACCACAAGGTGGGCCAGCTCTTTCATCACGCCGTGCAATGCCTGCGCAAACCCGTCATGGCCTGCGACTGCAACGCCGCTGGCGCCCGTTGCCGCAACCAGCAGCGTGTCCGAGGTCGACGTGTCGCTATCGACCGTGATGCAGTTGAACGTCTGCTCGTTCGCGCCCGATACGATGGATTGCAGCGCCGCCTGATCAATCTGTGCATCGGTGAAGATATAGACCAACATCGTCGCCATGTCGGGCGCGATCATGCCTGATCCCTTGGCGATCCCCGCAATAGAGACTGTTTTTCCGTCCACCTCTACCTGCGCGCTTGCGCCTTTGGCGAAGGTGTCTGTTGTCATAATCGCGGCGGCTGCGCCTTTTATATCGGCCGCATCGGTATTGCGGGACAGACCCTCCAGCACGTCGATGATGCGGTCATGGGGAAGGGGTTCGCCGATGACACCAGTTGACGAGGTAAAGACCCGCCCGACAGGCACGTCGCAGACGTCAGACACAGCCGCCGTGATCGCCTGAACCGAGGCAACGCCGCCTTTGCCCGTAAACGCGTTCGAATTGCCCGAGTTCACCAAAATCGCGGCAGGGCCCTCGGCCGCGCCGCCGATCTTGTCCTGACAATCCAGCACACAGGCCGACCGCGTGGCCGAGCGTGTGAACGCCCCCGCCACCACACTGCCCGGTGCCAGCACGGCCAACATCACGTCCGTGCGGCCCTTGTACTTTATGCCCGCCGCAGCGGTTGCAAACTCTACGCCTTCAATAACGGGCAGGTCGGGAAAAGCCGCAGGGGCCAGCGGGGACACATCGGTGATTTTGGCCATGGTACAGCGTTACTCCAGCGCGGTGATCTGTTTGATTACCGACGGGTTCACGCCTTCGGCTGCCGAACGGTCAACATCGGCCAATCCGGTAATCTCTTCGATCACCTTTTGGGCGCGCAGCTGGCGCAACTGTAGCTCGATCTGTTCGCGGACCTCTTCAAGGGCCGGGGCCTCTTGCATGCGGGTCTCGTTCAGTTTGACGATGTGCCAGCCGAATTGGGTTTTCACGGGGGCAGAAACCGCACCAGCGTCCATAGACTTCACCGCAGCTTCGAATTCAGGCACCATCGCGCCATCACCGAACCACCCCAGCTGCCCGCCGTTGGGGCCCGAGGGGCCTGTCGATTTCTCGCGTGCGAGGGCGGCAAAATCCGCACCGCCTGCCAGCTCTTCTGCCAGCGCCAGCGCTTCTTCCTCGGTTTCGACCAGAATGTGTGAGGCGTTATATTCGGGTGCTTGTTCGGCGCTGCCGAAATCGGCCTGATAAGCGGCCTGCACTTCGGCTTCGTCCAGCGGTTTTTCCATGATGCCGTTCACGGCTTCACCCGCCACCAGCGAGCGCCGCTCGTTCTCGATTTGCAGATCAACGCGGGCGGGCAGAGTGCCGTCGAATTGCTGCATCAACGCGGTCTGTTGCACCAGTTGGTCCAGAATGCCTTTGAACAGGACGTCATCGGGCAGGTTTTGATACTGCTCGGGCAGGCTGGCCCATGCCACGATCATGTGACCAATGGTGATTTCCGTTTCGCCAACCGTGGCGACAACCGTTTTGGGGTCGGCTGTTGCAGTCTCTTGTGCGCTTGCGGGCAGGGCAAGGGCGGCAACAATTGCCAGAGGTACAAGAAAAGTGAGGGGTTTTTGCATTGTTCGTCCTATCATTCAGGTGCGGTGGGGCCGCCTACATTGACTTGGCTACGGGTGGCCCTTACATCCGCATTGGGCGCGGCGTTTGCCACCATTCTCCCCTTCTATCTATGGACTGGGTGTTTGCGGGGCAAGCAGATCGCGCCATAGATTTATAAACTTCGGCTGGAGATCGCATGCTGGGACTAGGAAAACTCACTAAAAAGGTTTTTGGCACGCCAAATGATCGCAAGATCAAGGCCGCTCGCCCGCTTGTGGAGAAGGTAAACGCGCTGGAGCCGGAGTTTGAAAAGCTCACCGACGACCAGATCAAGAACAAGACAGAAGAGCTGGCCACTCGCGCTATGAAAGGCGAAAGCCTGGACGACCTGCTGCCCGAAGCCTTTGCCAACTGCCGCGAAGGCGCGCGCCGCACGCTGGGCCTGCGGGCGTTTGATACACAGCTGATGGGCGCGATTTTCCTGCACCAAGGCAACGTAGCAGAACAAAAGACAGGTGAGGGTAAGACCCTGACCGCGACCTTTGCGGCCTACCTGAATGCGTTGACCCACAAGGGCGTGCATATCGTCACGGTGAACGAATACCTCGTGAAGCGCGACGCGGAGTGGATGGGCAAAGTCTTTGCCTCGCTGGGTCTGACCACCGGCTATATCGTGCCCAACATGGACGACGAGACCAAGCGCGCCGCCTATGCCTGTGACATTACCTATGCCACCAATAACGAGCTGGGCTTTGACTATCTGCGCGACAACATGAAGTCCGAGCTGAGCCAGATTTTCCAGAAGCAGCACAACTTTGCGATTGTGGATGAGGTGGACAGCATCCTGATCGACGAAGCGCGGACACCGCTGATTATTTCGGGCCCGTCGGACGACCGCTCGGATATGTATCAGACCATCGACGCCGTGATCCCGTTGCTGGCGCCCGACCATTACGAGCTGGACGAGAAAACCCGCGGCGTGACCTTTACCGATGACGGTATCGAGTTCCTTGAAGAACAGCTGCGCATCCGCGATCTGCTGGAAGAGGGGTTTACCCTGTATGATCCCGAAAGCACGTCGCTGGTTCACCACGTAAACCAGGGTCTGCGTGCGCATACATTGTTCGAGCGTGACAAAGACTACATCGTGCGCGATGGCGAAGTCGTCCTGATCGACGAGTTCACAGGCCGCATGATGGCGGGCCGCCGTTTGGGCGATGGTTTGCATCAGGCGATCGAGGCCAAAGAGGGCGTCGACATCAAGCCCGAAAACATCACGCTCGCGTCCGTGACGTTCCAGAACTACTTCCGTCTTTATGACAAGCTGGCAGGCATGACGGGCACGGCGCTGACCGAAGCGGACGAGTTCATGGAGATTTACGGGCTTGGCGTGGTCGAAGTGCCCACCAACGTGCCGGTTGCGCGGATTGACGAGGACGACGCGGTTTACCGCACGGCGCAGGAAAAATACGCGGCCATGATCGAAAAGGCAAAGGAAGCCCACGCCAAAGGGCAGCCTTGTCTTGTCGGGACCACGTCTATTGAAAAGTCGGAAATGCTCAGCAAGTTGCTGGATGCCGAAGGGATCAAGCACAACGTGCTGAACGCTCGCCAGCACGAGCAAGAAGCGCAGATTGTCGGTGATGCCGGTAAATTCGGTGCGGTGACGATTGCGACCAATATGGCGGGCCGTGGCACCGACATCCAACTGGGCGGCAATGTCGAGCTGAAGGTCCAAGAGGCTTTGGCCGCCAACCCTGACGCCGATCCCGCCGAAGTGCGCACCCGCATCGAGGCAGAGACTGCCGACGAGAAGAAGAAAGTGCTGGAGGCCGGCGGCCTGTTCGTCCTCGCGTCCGAGCGTCACGAGAGCCGCCGCATTGATAACCAGTTGCGCGGCCGATCGGGCCGTCAGGGGGATCCGGGGCGGTCCTCGTTCTTCTTGTCGTTGGAAGATGATTTGATGCGTATCTTCGGCTCCGAAAAGCTGGAGAAAGTGTTGACCACGCTGGGCCTGAAAGAAGGCGAGGCGATCATTCACCCGTGGGTGAACAAATCGCTGGAACGCGCACAAGCCAAGGTCGAGGGCCGCAACTTTGACATGCGCAAGCAGCTGTTGAAGTTTGATGACGTGATGAACGAACAGCGCAAGGTCATCTTTGGCCAGCGTCGCGACATTATGGAAGCGCAGGATCTGCAAGAGATCACCGAGGACATGCGCCATCAGGTCATCGACGATCTGATTGACCAGTACATGCCCGCCAACACCTATGCCGACCAATGGGACGCGCAGGGGTTCTATGCTGCTGTGATTGAACAGTTGGGCGTGGATGTGCCGATCATCGCATGGTGCGAAGAGGACGGTGTGGACGACGAAGTCATCCGTGATCGCCTGATCGAGGCAACAGACAAGCTGATGGCAGAAAAGACCGAGCTGTTCGGCGAACAAAGCATGCGCAACATCGAAAAGCACTTCTTGCTGCAAACGATTGATACGAAATGGCGCGAGCATCTGTTGACGTTGGAACATCTGCGCTCGGTCGTGGGCTTTCGTGGCTACGCGCAGCGTGACCCGCTGAACGAATATAAAAACGAGTCCTTCCAGCTGTTTGAAGGGATGCTTGACAGTCTGCGCGCAGACGTCACCCAGCAGCTGTCACGCATTATGCCGCCCAGCGAGGAAGAGCAGCAGCGCATGATGGAAGCGATGCTGGCGCAACAGCAAGCAGCGCAAGTTGCGGTGCCCGTGGATGCGCCTGATGCAACCATCGGCACACCTGCACCGGGCTTTGACGAGAACGATGAATCCACGTGGGGCAACCCCGGCCGGAATGAGCCTTGCCCCTGTGGTTCTGGCGACAAGTTCAAACATTGCCACGGGCGCCTTGCCTAACGCGGCGCCATAGTATTGCCCAAGTTAAGGCATGGGGCCGCCCAACTGCGGCCCCTTTTGTAAACGATGGTTAACCCTGAACCAGTCCTAGTAGGGGAAGACCGTCATGCGGCATCGCAAGGAAATCGTTACAACTGCTGGCACATTGGCTTGTGCTGTCGGGATCGGATTTTTCATGCAGCAACCGCAGCATGGGCCTGATGCAGCCTATAAAGGCGCGCCTCTGGCCAATGCCGAAGCCTCTGTTCTAAATGTCGAAGACATCGTTCTGACCGCTGCAACCTTTGATGACAAACAGGCGACCGCAACACCCGAGCAAGCAGTCCCGAACCCCCAAGCGCAAGCGATCGTCGCGCCGCAGCCTTTGGCCGCAGCGCCGGATCAGGACGCTGCCCCCGCTCAGGTTGCGGATATGCCCCGGACAGCCGCGCTTGGGCGTAGCGATGCGACAGAAGCGGAGCCGATGCAGCCTGAACTGGCCTGTGCGATTACGGCAAGCGCCCGCCCCGTAGCCGCTGCGATGGTCAACCTGACGCTGAGCGCGCCGTGCCTGCCAGGGGAGCGGGTGACCGTGCACCACAGTGGCCTGTTGTTCCATCAAAGCACCGATGCGCAAGGCGCGTTTGACATCTCTGTACCCGCGATGGCCCAAGAGGCCGTGTTTATCGTGGCCTTCAGCAACGGCGAAGGTGCTGTCGCACAAACTGCCGTGGAGGAATTGGCCGACTTTGACCGCGTTGCGTTGCAATGGAAAGGCGACACCGGTTTCGGCCTACATGCGCTGGAATTCGGCGCCGATTATGGCGGCGAAGGCCATGTGTTCGCTGGTGCGATGCGCAGCATGGCTGTCGCCGTCACTGGCGAAGGTGGATTCATGTCACGTCTTGGTGATGAAAACGTGCCCGACGGACTGCTGGCCGAGGTCTATACCTTCCCCACCGGCGTTACCTCAAACGCAGGCGCCATCGACCTGAGCGTCGAAACGGAGGTCGCGGATAATAACTGCGGTTTGGAGATCGAGGCGCAAACCCTGCAAACCAGCAGTGGCTTTGATATCACAACCAAGGATTTGACGCTGTCTGTACCCGACTGTGACGCCGCTGGGAACTTTCTGGTGTTGAAAAATCTGTTCGAAGACCTGAAGGTTGCGTCACGATAACGCAAACCCCGAGGTCACATGATCAAGGCGATATGTGCGGCGTTATGCGCCGCACTTTTCCTTTTTGGCACGCCCCTGTCGCTGATGGCGCAGGATATCACGCTCACCTCGCGCGATAGCAAAGTCGAATTGAGCGGCACGCTCTTGGGTTTTGACGGTGAATTCTACCGCATTGAGACCGAGTACGGCGAGCTGACGCTGGATGGCTCTGGCGTCTTGTGCAGCGGCCCTGCCTGTCCCAACCTTCAGGACTTTGTGGCCGAGCTTCAGATTTCGGGCGCGCCAACGCTGGGTGCCGTGGTGCTGCCCGCGCTGATCGAGGCTTTCGCCCAAAAGAACGGCTATACCACCGAGCGGGAAGCGGGCGAAGACGACACGCATTTCACCTATCTTATCCGCCGCAGCGCCGATCAGAAACTGGCGGCGCGGTTCTTTTTCAGGGTGACAAACACGGACGAAGGCTTTGCCGATTTGCTGGCGGATGAGGCAGACATCGTGATGTCCCTGCGCGAGATCAGACCAGATGAACGCACCCGCGCCCGCGATGCGGGGATGGGCGATATGACGGGGGTGAACCGCAGCCGCGTTCTGGGGCTGGATGCGATTGTGCCTGTCGTGTCGGCCAGCAACCCTGTGCAGGGCATATCGCCTGCTGATCTGGCGCGGGTTCTGGCGGGGGATATCACAAATTGGCAGACCCTTGGCGGTCCTGACGTGCCGATTGATTTGCACCTGCCTGACGACCGCTCTGGCTTGTCGCAGGCGATTGTGGATCAACTGCTGCGGGTTGAGGAATTGGGCGACCTTTCACCTCAGGCGACTCGGCACCCGACACCACAAGCCTTGGCGCAGGCGGTGGCCGACGACACATTTGCGTTGGGCGTGACCAGCTATGCGGAACGGCGGGGCACGCAGGCGCTGTTGCTGACAGGCAGTTGCGGTTTTGCGATGCAGGCCTCGCGCCGCACCATCAAAACCGAAGACTACCCGCTGACCGCGCCGATGTTTTTGTATTTCCCGGCCCGCCGTTTGCCCCGCCTCGCGCGGGAGTTTCTGGCCTTTACCCGCGGACCTGCCGCGCAAATTGTGATCCGCCGCTCGGGGTTTGTTGATCAGACGCCCGAAGAGATCGCCGTGGAGGAGCAGGGCAACCGTTTCGCCAACGCCATCGCCAATGCGGGCACTGAAATCACGCTGGGTGAGTTGCAGCGTATGACGGCAACCTTGACGCCGATGGCGCGGCTGACCACCTCGTTCCGGTTTGAAGCGGGGTCGATCCGCCTTGATGCGCAATCGCGGTCCAACGTGCAGCAATTGGCACGTGCGTTAGAGGTGGGGCGCTATGATGCGCGGCGTTTGTTGTTTGTGGGGTTCAGCGATGGTGATGGACCAGCCGAAGGTAACCGCAACATTGCCCTGCGCCGTGCAGATGCCGTGCGCCGCGCCGTGAGTGACGCCGCCGTGGCCGCGAACCTTGCGCGGGTCGAACTGGGGGTGGACGCCTTTGGTGAGGCGATGCCAATGGCCTGCGATGAAAGCTCGTGGGGGCGGCGGGCAAACCGCCGCGTCGAGGTGTGGGTGCGTTAAAGGTATCCTTCGGCGCGAAAGCTGAGTTCGGTCGATTTCCCGATAATAAGATGGTCGTGCAAGGTGAGGCCAAGGGCGTCACAGGCGGCGTTTACTTTCTGGGTCATGTCGATGTCGGACTGTGACGGAGACGGATCTCCCGAAGGGTGATTGTGGACCAGAATCACGGCGGAGGCGTTAAATTCCAACGCCCGCTTTGCGACCTCACGTGGATAGACAGGCACGTGGTCGACCGTGCCTTTGGCCTGTTCCTCATCCCCGATCAGAGTGTTTTTCCGATCAAGGTAGAGGACGCGAAACTGCTCGGTCTCGCGGTGCGCCATTGTGGTGTGGCAATAGTCCAGCAGCGCGTCCCAGCTGGAGAGGATTTGGGTTTGCATGATCTTTGAACGCGCCATCCGGTGGGCGGCGGCCTCGACGATTTTAAGCTCGGTCACGACGGCATCGCCGACGCCGGAAATATCGCGCAAGCGGGCTTCGGAAGCGGTGATGACACGGTTGAAATCGCCAAAGCGGTCCATCAAGGCGCGGGCCAGTGGCTTGACGTCACGGCGCGGAATCGCACGGAATAGAACGAGTTCCAAAAGCTCGTACTCTGGCATGGCGTCGGCACCGCCCGCCATAAACCGCGCCCGCAGGCGTTGGCGGTGATCCACGATATAGGAGGGTTGTTTGCCACCAACGGGTTTCGTTTCGGGGGCTTCGTCCATCATGAACGGGAAAGATTTTTCGCTAAAATTAGACATGCTATATTTTGGCTGAGTGATGGTTACTCAATCGTTAATATTCGGCATGACCTCTAAAGAAGTGCGCTCTTTCCTGTACCCTCGGTCCGTGGGGAGAGTGCGGGATTGAGTTTAAGGGCAAAATAAAGAAAAGGGGCGCGCCAGTGTGGGACGGGCGCGCCTGATTTTCAGCCTTTCATCGAATCCCAGAAGGATTTGACAGAGGAGAAAAAGCTGCTGCTTTCTGGATTGTTCTCTTCCGAGAGTTCCTCGAATTCGCGCAATAGCTCTTTCTGGCGTGAGGTTAGATTCACGGGTGTCTCTACCGCCAGTTCGATGATCATATCGCCCGTGGCACCGCCGCGTAGATGTGGCATACCTTTGCCGCGTAGGCGCATCTGGCGGCCTGACTGGCTGCCTGAAGGCACCTGTACGCGACCGCGGCCGCCATCGATGGTTGGGACCTCGATGCTGCCCCCCAATGCGGCGCTGCCCATTGTGACGGGGACACGGCAGAAGAGGTTGGGGCCGTCGCGTTCGAACAACTCGTGCTCTTCAACCTCGATGAAGATGTAGAGATCACCAGAGGGGCCGCCGCGCATGCCTGCTTCGCCTTCGCCAGCGAGGCGAATGCGGGTGCCGGTTTCAACGCCAGCGGGGATGTTGACGCTGAGGGCGCGGTCTTTTTCAACACGGCCTGCGCCGCGGCAGGTATTGCACGGGTTTTTAATGATCTGGCCAAGGCCCGAGCATGTTGGGCAGGTGCGCTCAACCGTGAAAAAGCCCTGTTGCGCGCGGACCTTGCCCATGCCCGAGCATGTGGGGCAGGTGGTGGGTTCTGCACCGCCTTCAGCGCCAGATCCGTTGCACGATCCACAGCCGACCGAGGTTGGTACGTTGATGGATTTTTGCAGGCCTGCGAAAGCGTCTTCGAGCGAGACGCGCAGGTTGTAGCGCAGATCCGAGCCGCGTGCCGCACGGCGCCCGCCGCCCCCTTGTTGGCCACGACCGCCCATGAAGTCGCCGAACAGGTCGTCGAACACGTCGGAGAAGGCAGAGGAGAAATCACCCTGTCCGCCGCCGCCCATGCCGCCACCGGGACGTCCACCGCCGCCCATGCCGCCCTCGAACGCCGCGTGGCCATACCTGTCATAGGCGGCCTTTTTCTCGGCGTTTTTGAGGACCTCATAGGCCTCATTGGCCTCTTTGAACTGGGCCTCTGCGTTGGGGTTGTCCGAATTGCGGTCGGGGTGCAGTTCTTTTGCTTTTTTTCGGTAACCCTTTTTGATCTCATCGGCGGAGGCGCCTTTGGCGACACCGAGAGTCTCGTAATAGTCACGTTTTGACATCAGTACAGTCCTTTACAGGAACGCGAAGGGCCGGCCCGTCTGATCGGACCGGCCCATGCATTGGTTCCGTTGCGTGAGGTTACCCGCGCTTGTCGTTATCGAGGTCTTCGAATTCGGCATCGACGATATCATCGTCTGCACCTCCTTCGGGGGCCTCGTCTGCGGCGGCGGCCATGTCGTCTTCGCCCGCTTCCTGCGCGTTCTTATAGATCGCTTCACCCAGTTTCATTGCCGCTTCGGTCACGTTCTGGATGCCTGCTTTGATCTTGCCGGAGTCTTCTGTTTCCAGTT
Organism: Sulfitobacter aquimarinus; assembly: GCF_040149565.1. NCBI lineage: Bacteria > Pseudomonadati > Pseudomonadota > Alphaproteobacteria > Rhodobacterales > Roseobacteraceae > Sulfitobacter > Sulfitobacter aquimarinus. Next base: position 97,144 of record NZ_JBEFLO010000003.1, on the reverse strand, counting down.
CGTCCTTCAGCGCGGCGATGGCCAGTTCGATCGCTTCGATGGTGGTCGGGTCGACCTTGTCAGAATGCTCTTCCATCGACTTCTCGGTCGAGTGGATGAGGCTCTCGGCCTGGTTTTTGGCTTCGATCAGCTCACGGCGTTCTTTATCCGCATCTGCATTGTCGGCCGCGTCCTGAACCATCTTTTCGATGTCGGCATCGGACAGACCGCCCGAGGCTTGGATCGTGATCTTCTGCTCTTTGCCTGTGCCTTTGTCCATCGCGCCAACCGAAACGATGCCGTTGGCGTCGATGTCAAAGGTGACTTCGATCTGCGGCATGCCACGTGGGGCAGGCGGGATGGATTCGAGGTTGAAGGCGCCCAGAATTTTGTTGTCTGCGGCCATCTCACGCTCACCTTGGAAACAGCGGATGGTCACGGCGTTCTGGTTGTCTTCGGCAGTCGAGAAGATCTGCGATTTCTTCGTCGGGATCGTCGTGTTACGGTCGATCAGGCGGGTGAACACACCGCCAAGGGTTTCAATACCCAGCGACAGCGGCGTCACGTCCAGCAGAACCACGTCTTTTACATCGCCTTGCAGAACACCGGCCTGGATCGCGGCACCAAGGGCCACAACTTCGTCGGGGTTCACACCTTTGTGCGGCTCTTTACCGAAGAATTTGGTTACTTCTTCGATGACCTTTGGCATGCGGGTCATACCGCCAACCAGCACGACTTCGTCGATGTCAGAGGCCGACAGGCCCGCGTCTTTCAACGCAGCGGCGCAGGGCTTCATCGAGGCTTTGATCAGGTCGTTGACAAGGCTTTCCAGCTTGGCGCGGGTCAGCTTCATCACCATGTGCAGAGGCTGACCGTTGGAGCCCATGGAGATAAACGGTTGGTTGATCTCGGTCTGGGAAGACGAGGACAGCTCGATCTTGGCTTTTTCGGCGGCTTCTTTCAGACGCTGAAGGGCCATTTTGTCCTGTGTCAGGTCAACAGAGTGCTCTTTCTTGAACTCATCCGCGAGGTAGTTGACGATGCGCATGTCAAAGTCTTCACCGCCAAGGAAGGTGTCGCCGTTCGTGGATTTCACTTCGAACAGGCCGTCGTCGATTTCCAGAATGGTCACGTCGAATGTACCGCCGCCAAGGTCATAGACCGCGATGGTTTGCGTGTTCTCTTTGTCCAGACCGTAGGCCAGCGCGGCAGCGGTTGGTTCGTTGATGATGCGCAGCACTTCGAGGCCGGCGATTTTGCCTGCGTCTTTGGTGGCCTGACGCTGGGCGTCGTTGAAGTACGCAGGGACTGTGATAACCGCTTGGGTCACGTCTTCGCCAAGGTACGATTCAGCTGTTTCTTTCATCTTGCCCAGAATGAAGGCAGAGATTTGTGAAGGCGAATATTTCTCGCCCTTGGCTTCGACCCATGCGTCGCCATTGCCGCCATCAACCACGTTGAAGGGCATGTTTTTGCGGTCTTTGGCCAGATCCGCGTCGTCGTTGCGACGGCCAATCAGACGCTTGACGCCGAATACTGTGTTTTCAGGGTTTGTGACGGCCTGACGTTTGGCAGGCTGGCCTACAAGGCGCTCGTCGTCTGTAAAGGCCACGATGGAAGGCGTGGTGCGCGCGCCTTCGGCGTTTTCGATCACGCGGGGCTGGCTGCCGTCCATGATGGCGATACAGGAGTTTGTCGTTCCGAGGTCAATACCAATTACTTTGGCCATATTTTCGATCCCTTATTTAAGCTCAAGGCGATGACACGAAGCGTAGGCCCATTGCGGCGCCGTTGCTCCGATCTGATGAAGCTGGGAAACAGGTCGTTTCCAGCGGTTCGGAGGGTATATAGTGAGGGGGTGGGGGTGCTGCAAGGATACCGAACACCAAGATGTGATTTATCGTGGATAAATCCTGAAAAATGTAAGGATTGAGGGGGGATTTGCGTGAAACTGTCGGTAAAGGGCTTTGATGTTTACGTGGGGTTTCTGGATGTTGCGGCCCAAAACGCCTTGGTAGAGGCGGTGCGCGATGTCGTGATGCAGGCGCCGCTGGTTCAGCCCGATACACCTTATGGCAAGCCGATGTCGGTGCGGATGACGGCGGCGGGGCAGTATGGCTGGCATTCGGACAGGTCGGGCTACCGCTATTTACGCGCGCACCCGTCGGGGCGGCCATGGCCCGCGATTCCCGCGCAGGTGTTGGATATCTGGCACCGTGTGACGGGGTTGGAGCGTTCGCCCGAATGTTGTCTGATCAATTTCTACAGCGCGGATGCAAAGATGGGCCTGCACCAAGACCGCAGCGAAGCGAATATGGACTGGCCTGTCGTCTCAATCTCGCTTGGGGATGAGGGGTTGTTTCGTATGGGCAATCTCACCCGCGGCGGCAAGACCGAGAGTCACTGGCTCCGCTCGGGGGATGTGGTCGTGATGGGCGGGGATGCGCGGCTGGCCTATCACGGGGTGGACAGGATCAGGGCAGGCTCCTCCACATTGCTGCCCAAGGGCGGGCGGCTGAACCTAACGCTGCGGGTGGTGGAACCCTAGTAGCCCGGACAAATAAGCGAGCCGGCCTGCATGGGGCCTTGGCCGCGTACACAGCCTGCGGAAACGCCTGAAGCCGCTTCCTTTGTTGCTGTTCCGTATTTGGTATAGGTCTGGTCTTCGTAAATCGGCTCTGGTGTGGTGCTTTGACGGCTCAGCAGCTTGGCTTGGGCGCATTGGTTGATTGCCCGCGCCTGGCCCAGCGACAGGCCAGGCCCGTTCGCGGCAAACACGCTGACTTGACCGTTATCAAGCCGCAGGGCCTGAACGGCTTGGGGCAGGTTGATCCCTTGTTCCGCCTGACACGCCATGATCGCCTGACGCTGTACGCTTTCGGGCACGGCGAGGATTTGATGTGCCCCGGGGGTGCCGCCGCAGGCCGTCAAAACCGTTGTCGTGATCATGGCCGCCGAAGCAGCGAAAAAATTACGGGCAGTCATGGTTCACGTGTCCTTTGGTGTGCGCTGCGCAACTATAGGAATGAAATTGCCTCATTGCCAGCGGGTTATAAAGACGCCAGCGCAGAAAGAAGGCGCAGTTCTTTTTGAAATTCGGCCTACGCTAAGGCTCAAATATCGGACCCGCAGAGAAGAACAGTTGATTTTGTGTAAAATAGGACGCAAACGCTTCTTCAATATGGGAGAACATTCTATGACTGAAAAACAGGGCGACGCGCGCCATCTTGAAACGCTTGATCGCGATCTGGCGCGCTTCTCGAGGCTTGAGGACATGGGCGCCGTGGTTGCCCGCCCGATGGTTGGCATAGGTATATCGCTGGTCTTTGTGTTGATCGCAGGGATTGCTGCGATGCTGTTCTTTGGTCAGGAAAGCAACACGGTGATCGTTGTCGTTGCCGCCTGTCTTGGTGCCTATATGGCGCTGAACATTGGCGCCAATGATGTGGCCAACAACATGGGGCCCGCCGTTGGTGCGAATGCGCTGTCGATGGGTGGGGCCATCGCCATCGCAGTAATATTCGAGAGTGCAGGCGCGCTGATTGCGGGGGGCGATGTTGTCTCGACCATCGCAAAGGGGATTATTGCTCCTGAAAGCATGGGCACGGCTTCGGTCTTTATCTGGGCGATGATGTCGGCGCTTTTGTCTGCGGCCCTCTGGGTTAACCTTGCCACATGGGTTGGCGCGCCTGTTTCCACGACACATTCGGTTGTTGGCGGTGTGATGGGTGCGGGCATTGCTGCGGCGGGCTTTACGGCGGTGAACTGGCCCACCATGTCGGCGATTGCGGCTAGCTGGGTCATCTCGCCCGTGCTGGGTGGCGTGGTTGCGGCGATGTTCTTGTGGCTGATCAAATCGCGCATCATCTACCGCGAGGACAAGATTGCAGCCGCCCGCACGTGGGTTCCTATTCTGGTGGGCATTATGGCGGGGACCTTTGCCTCATACCTCGCGCTGAAGGGTCTCAAGAAGATCATCAAGATTGATTTGCCGCTGTCGCTGCTGATTGGTGCGGCGATTGGTGTGGTGGTCTGGCTGGTGATGATCCCACTCATTCGCAAACAGTCCGAAGGGCTGGAGAATCGCAACAAGTCGCTCAAGGTGTTGTTCGGCATCCCGCTGGTAGTCTCTGCCGCGCTGCTGAGCTTTGCACATGGCGCGAATGATGTCGCCAACGCAGTGGGGCCACTGGCCGCGATTGTGCAGGCGTCGCAGTCGGGTGACTTTACCGCGTCGGTTTCGATCCCTGCGTGGGTCATGGTGATCGGGGCCTTTGGTATTTCCTTTGGCCTGTTCCTGTTCGGCCCCAAGCTGATCCGCATGGTTGGTGGCCAGATCACCAAGTTGAACCCGATGCGCGCCTATTGCGTGGCGCTGTCGGCGGCGATCACGGTGATTGTGGCCAGCTGGCTGGGCCTGCCTGTCAGCTCGACCCATATCGCTGTGGGTGCTGTTTTCGGCGTGGGTTTCTTCCGCGAGTGGGACGCAGAGCGCCGCATCCGCAAGGCGCGTCTGGCGATGCCGGACAAGCCTGTGTTCGCCCCAGAAGAGCGTCGTCGCCGCAAGCTGGTGCGCCGCTCACACTTTATGACGATCATCGCGGCGTGGGTCATTACCGTTCCGGCGGCGGCCCTATTGTCGGCTGTGATCTTCTTCGTGATCAGCTCAACCATGGGCTAAGCTTTGGCGAGCGTGCGGTTAGCGCCGCGCGCTCCACGAGATTGAGGCGTGTTTGCGGGTGTAGAATTCACCCATCAGGCCGACCATCAGCAACACCAGCCCGACCCAGAACGCATACATCGGATCGCTGTAGCGCGGGTTATAGTTCAGGAACGCAAAACCGCGGGCCTGATCAATTGTGTGAAACAGCGGGTTCCAGTCGAACATCGCCAGCATGAAACCGGGCAGGGTGTTGGCCACGAACATCTTGCCAGAAGCAATCATATTCGCCCGCTGATAAATGGTGGAAAAGATGCCAACGGCCGTCGGGAACCAAGGCTTGATCGCCAGCAGGACCAGCCCCAGCGCCGCACCCGTGAACCACGCCAGCACCAGCATCCCGAAGGCAGCCATCGGTTGTTCAATCTCCAACGGGGTGAAGGCGACGTGATAGACAAACAGGATCGCGCCCAGCGACAGCACCTGAATATAAAGCGCCCCAAGGGCGGCTGAGCAGATCGAGATGATCGTGTTCATGGGTGCGTGTTGCATCATCGGGCTTGCCGGCCCTTCAGAGCCTACAACAGCGCCCAGCGCCTTGGAGTGGGTCATATACAGGAAAATGCCCGACATGATGTAGATCAGGAAATCCCCGCGCAGGGCAGCGCCCCGCAACCCGAGGATCGAGAACATCACATAGAAGGCGGCAACAAAGATCACCGCCTGCAAAATATTCGTCGCAATCGCCAGAAACGCGTTGTTATGCGATTTGCGCACCGACCGAACGATCGAATGATAGATCAGTTCAAACATCGTCAAAACGACATGCAGCGTAGAGCGGCGGGTGCGTACGGGTTGGAACATTTGTTTACTGCCTTGCCGAATATAACCAGAATTGCACGGAATTCTTGCCGATCCGTTACAAGCCCATCATAAGGTATCCAAAACCTATATCAATGAAGGATGGCAACAGTTGGGCATGGACTACGAAAAATTGACGCGCGTGATGCGCACTCTCGCACTCGAAGCGGGCGACAAAATCATGGAAATTTACGGTCAGGACGACTTTGACGTCAAATCAAAATCCGATGACAGCCCCGTGACCGCAGCGGATGAAGCAGCGGACAAGATCATCTCGGACGGGCTTCGCGCCGCTTTCCCCGACGTGTTGCTTGTCACGGAAGAGCAGGCGGACACGCACTCCTCCACGGGTGATACATTCCTGATCGTAGATCCGCTGGATGGCACCAAAGAGTTCATTCACCGCCGTGGAGATTTCACCGTCAACATCGCATTGGTCGAAGGCGGCCACCCGACTCGCGGTGTGGTTTACGCGCCAGCCAAGAACCGCATGTTCTTTACCGGTGCGGCGGGCCAGTCGGTTGAGGAAACAGGCGATTTCGACAAAGAGCGTGTGGGCCAGTTGACCCCCATTTCAGTCTCTAAACCCGACAACGCGGCGCTGATGGTTGTGGCCAGTAAATCGCACCGCGATCAGGCGACGGATGACTACATCGGCAAATACGGCGTCAAGGACATGAAAAGCGCGGGCAGCTCGCTCAAGTTCTGTCTGGTCGCCACGGGCGAGGCGGATATCTATCCCCGCGTAGGCCGCACGATGGAGTGGGACACAGCCGCAGGCCATGCCGTGCTGAAAGGTGCAGGCGGCGAGGTTGTGCGCTTTGACGACCATAGCGTGCTGACCTACGGCAAGGCGGATTACGCCAACCCGTTCTTTATCGCCTATGCGCCCGGTGTTGATCTGAAAGACGCCTGAAAAGAAAACGCCCCACCCCATGAGTGATCAAACGGTCAGTGTTATCATTGTCAGCCGTGGACGCCCCGATGCGTTGCGGCGCTGTCTGCTTGGGGTGGGGCAGATCCAATACCGGTCTTTCGAAGTGGTCGTGGTGGCCTGCCCCGCAGGCATCGCCGTGACCGAAGAAAAAGGCGTGTTGGCGGGCATTAAATGCATCGCCTTCGATGAGGCGAATATATCCGCGGCCCGCAATCTGGGGCTGGCCAATGCAGCAGGTGATATCGTCGCCTTTATCGATGATGACGCCGTGCCGGAGCCGCAGTGGCTGCGCCATCTGACAGCCCCCGCTGCCCGTGCCGACGTGGCCGCAATGGGCGGGTACGTGCGCGGGCGCAACGGCATCAGTTTTCAATACAAGGCGCGCACGCTGGACAGCTACGGCGCGCCTCAGGAGGTCGAGATTGATCCGCTTCAGGCGACTGTGCTGGTTCCGCCAAGAGGGCGTGCCATCAAAACCGAAGGCACGAATATGGCGTTTCGCCGCGATGTGCTGATCGAGATTGGTGGATTTGATCCTGCCTTCCGCTTTTATCTGGATGAAACGGATGTGAACATGCGGCTGGCCCGTGCGGGACATGCCACCGCACTTGTGCCCTTGGCGCAGGTCCACCACGGATTTGCCGCCAGCGCGACGCGCCGTGCGGACCGTGTCCCCAGCGATCTGTTTGAAATCGGGGCCAGCTGGGCCGTCTTCCAGCGCAAACATATCCCGAAAGAGGACCGCGCCGAGCATTGGCGCGATCAACGCACGATAGAACGCAAAAGACTGCTGGAGCATATGGTGGCAGGCAGGCTTGAACCCCGCGACGTGCGCCGTTTGATGAAACGGCTGACCGCAGGGTTTGCCGAGGGCGAGACGCGCAGCTTTGGCGGGGCGCGTTTACCGCGTCACGCGTTGCTGCCATTCCGCCCTGTTGCTTCGCCTCCGCGCAAATCGTCGTTTCATGCAGTGCGCGGACTGCGCGGGACCAAGGCCATCGAAGAGGCCGCCGCCCGCGTTAAGAAAGGCGAGCTGGCGTCGCTGTTGGTCCTATCGCCCACCGCCCTGTTTCATCGGGTAGAGTTTACGGCCCAAGGGATATGGCTGCAACGCGGTGGTATGTTTGGGCGGTCCGAACGGTCAGGCAGGTTGTTCAGGCTTACGACACTGGGGCGGCGGGCGGCGCGTGAACGGCGCAGGGTTGCCTTGGCGCGTGGTTTAGCCGAAGAATAGCCATGAATTCCCTTTAGAATTTTCATCAATCGTCATAGTGCCGCCATTATTGTGCACCAAATAGCAACAGAGTTTAAAAATTCCCCCTCCAAATAGCGGCTGTCTTGCTGCATCTGGGTAGGGGAATTCATATAATAGGCTCCAAAGAGCAAATACGAGGTTTTCGAACAATCATGCGTAACAAAGTCACGACAGCCATCTTTCCCGTCGCGGGAATGGGAACTCGTTTTTTGCCGGCGACCAAATCGGTCCCCAAAGAAATCATGACATTGGTCGATCGGCCGCTCATCCAATACGCGATTGATGAGGCCCGTGCGGCTGGCATCACCGAGTTCATCTTTGTGACCTCGCGGGGCAAGGGGGCGCTGGAAGATTACTTTGATCTCGCGCCGAACCTTGAAGAAGAGCTGCGCCGCAAGGGCAAGGACGACCTGCTGGAAGCATTGCAGCAAACCAATATGGACAGTGGTGCCATCGCCTATGTGCGCCAGCACAAGGCGCTGGGTCTGGGCCATGCCGTTTGGTGCGCACGCCGTCTGATCGGTGACAAGCCGTTTGCGGTAATTCTGCCCGATGACGTTATCTCGGCCGAGAAGCCCTGCTTGCAGCAGATGGTAGAAGCCTACGCCGAAACGGGCGGCAATATGGTAGCGGCGATGGAAGTCGCGCAGGACAAGACATCGTCCTACGGTATTCTGGACGTGGCCAGCGAGAACGGCAATCTGCTGGATGTGAAAAGCATGGTTGAAAAGCCGAAGGCGTCTGAGGCGCCATCGAACCTTGCTGTGATCGGGCGTTATATTCTGGCGCCAAGCGTACTGCACAATCTTGAGAAGCTCGAAAAGGGCGCAGGCGGAGAGATCCAGTTGACCGACGCGATTGCGGCGGACCTTCACCAAGGGCGCAAGGTTCACGGCTACCGCTTTGCGGGTCAGCGGTTTGATTGCGGCTCTAAATCAGGGTTTTTGCAGGCGACTGTGGCATATGGTCTGGCGCGGCCAGAGCTGCGTGAAGATCTGGCGGGATATATCAAAAGCATCGCCCCCGGGCTGTAGTTGCACGCGGATAAAGGGGCACGCATGAAACACGTACTTGTCACTGGCGGTGCAGGGTATATCGGCAGTCATGCGTGCAAGGCGTTGCGTGATGCAGGGTTTGTGCCCGTCACTTTCGATAATCTGGTCACCGGGTGGCAGGATGCGGTAAAGTTCGGCCCTTTTGTCAAAGGCGATCTAATGGACCGTGACGCGCTGGACGCGGCGTTCGCGCAATACTCCCCCGTGGCCGTCATGCATTTTGCCGCCCTCAGCCAAGTCGGCGAGAGCATGGCGGAACCAGGAAAATACTGGCGCAACAACGTCATGGGATCGCTCAATCTGATCGAGGCGGCGACGGCGGCGGGGTGTCTGGATTTCGTGTTCTCCTCTACCTGCGCGACCTATGGCGATCAGGACAACGTGGTGCTGGACGAAGGCAGCGCGCAAATGCCGATCAATGCCTATGGGGCCTCTAAACGCGCGATCGAGGATATCTTGCGTGACTTCGAGGCCGCGCATGGCCTGCGGCACGTGATCTTTCGCTACTTCAACGTGGCAGGGGCGGACCCTGATGGCGAAGTTGGCGAATTCCACCAGCCCGAGACGCATCTGATCCCGCTGATGCTGGACGCGATTGCCGGCAAGCGGGCTGCCCTGACCGTGCATGGTACAGACTATGACACACCTGACGGGACCTGCATTCGCGACTATGTGCATGTTTGCGATCTGGTAGATGCGCATGTGCTGGGGTTAAAGTGGTTGTCGGACGGCAAGGACAGTGCCGTGTTCAATCTGGGGACAGGCACAGGGTTTTCCGTGCGCGAGGTGATCGACCATAGCGCCGAAGTGACCAACCGCGCTGTTCCTGTAAACGACGGGCCGCGCCGTGCGGGCGATTGCACCAAGCTTGTTTCAGGCTCGACCAAGGCCGAGCAGGAACTGGGTTGGACGCCTGCCCGCTCTACCTTGTCGCAGATGATCAGCGACGCATGGAGATGGCACCAAACTGGACACTACACCGCATAAGAGGACTCCGCCGGCGCGGTTGCTGGATGTAACGCGCTTGCTGCGGCGGGCGGGGCGTGTCTGGACGGGTGTGGATCGGGTTGAGCTGGCCTATCTGGAGGCGCTGGTTGCGGAACCAGAGCCGGTGTGGGGGCTAGTGCGGACCCCCTTGGGGTATGTTTTGCTGGACCGTGCAGGGCTCATCGGATTTCACCGACGCCTGATCGGCGCGGATCAACCCTCTTCGCCGGATATTCTGTCGCGCTTGCAGCGGGGCATGGATGATACCGCACGGCGGATGCTGACGGATGTGCGCAAGCTTGCTGTGGCGCGGTGTATACCGCGGGGGTTGGCAGCAATGTTGCGGCGTCACCTGCCTGCGGGGGTTGCCTATCTTAACACTGGTCACAGCAATTTGTCGCAACGGGTGCTGGAGGCAGTGCAGTCGGTGCCGCAGGCCCGCATTGCCGTGTTGGTCCATGATGTGATCCCCTTGGAATACCCGCACTTTCAGCGCACAGGTACAGTAGCCGTGTTCGAACAAAAATTGCGGCGCGTGCGGAGGTATGCCGATCTGATCATTTATAACTCGGCCGATACGCAAGCGCGATCCGAGCGGGCGATGGCACCGTGGGGACCGGTGCCTTGTGGTATTGTTGCGCATCTAGGGACAATAGTTGATACCCCCAAGCCCGATGAAGTGCCCGCGGGTATCGCTCCGCAGCCCCCCTATTTCATTACCGTCGGGACAATCGAGCCGCGCAAAAATCACGCTTTGCTGTTGGATATCTGGGAGCGGATGGGCGCCGATGCGCCGCCTTTGCTGATCTGTGGCGGCCGTGGCTGGAACAACGAAGCCGTCTTCGCCCGCCTTGATGCGCTGCCCCCAGATGGCCCTGTGCGCGAAATCTCAAACCTGAGCGATGGCGCGCTTGCGGCGCTTGTTGAGGGGGCGCAGGGGTTGCTGTTTCCCAGTCACGCCGAAGGTTTCGGCCTACCCGCAATCGAGGCATTGCAGTTGGGCACGCCGGTGATGTGCAGCAATATGGCGACATTCCGTGAAATCCTTGCAAAAAATGCCGTATACATTGATGAAACAAATGATAAATTGTGGGAAACAATGATCGTGGACTGGTCCAAACGGCCTCGGGACACGCTGAGGGTTCGTGATTTTGTTGCGCCAAGCTGGGCGGATCATTTCAAGATCGTGTTAGGGTATACCTGATAGGCGTGCGGGAAGGCTGACGGATTTAGATTAAAAAGGGCAGTGTTTGGGTGCGTTACGATCATACGGCCTAAGGCTCCAACGGAAGCGTTGGCGCATAAGGGCATTTCGTAAGCGGCGTGAGTTAAAATGCGTTGTGGACCGGACCGGAGATATTCGGCCCGACGATATTCTTTTGTTCTGCACCCAGCGGAACGAGAAAATTCGCCTGCCCTATTTCCTTGATTACTACCGCAAGCAAGGCGTGAATCATTTCTTCTTCGTGGACAATGACAGCGACGATGGTGCGCTGGATTATCTGCGCAGCCAGCCTGATGTCTCGGTCTGGCACACGCGGGCCAGCTATCGCCGGTCGCGGTTTGGCGTTGACTGGTTGAACTGGCTGCAGCGCAAATATGCCCATGGTCATTGGGTGTTGACCGTCGATCCGGATGAATTTCTGGTCTATCCGTTCTGCGACACGCGGCCCTTGCGTGCGCTCACCGATTGGCTGGATGCGTCGTCAATCAAATCATTCTCGGCGATGCTCTTGGATATGTACCCCAAGGGACGGCTGGACGAGCGGCCCTACCGCGAAGGCGAAGACCCGATCGCGATCGCATCATGGTTCGACAGCGGTAACTATACGATGGCGCGCAACCATGCGTTCACGAATCTGTGGATACAGGGCGGGCCGCGTGCCCGCGTGTTCTTTGCGGACCAGCCGGCCAAGGCGCCTGCGTTGAACAAAGTGCCCTTGGTGAAATGGGACCGCAAATACGTCTACGTCAGCTCGACCCATATGCTGCTGCCGCGGGGTCTGAATCAGGTTTACGACGAATGGGGCGGCGAAAAAGCCAGCGGTGTGCTTTTGCATGCCAAATTCATCGATACCTTTGGCGCAAAGGCAGCCGAAGAATTGCAGCGCGGCGAACATTACGCCGGATCTGTTGAATACAAAGCCTACGCCGAGCGGGTGCAGGAAAATCCGCAGCTGTGGTGTAAGTGGAGCGAGAAATACATCAACTGGCGGCAGTTGGAAATTCTGGGCCTGATGTCAAAAGGGAACTGGGCATGACCGCGCAGGTGGGCGTGGCCATGCTGGTTCACACAGCGCTGGGGCGGGCCGAACAGGTTGCCCGCCACTGGGCTGCGGCCGACGTGCCGGTTGTGATCCACGTGGATCGCAAAGTTCCCGCCAAAACCTATGACGCATTTGTGACCTCGTTGGCGGATGTGCCGAACGTGCTGTTCAGCAAACGCTATCGCTGTGAATGGGGGACATGGGGCATTGTTGCCGCGTCCCAAGCCACGTCCGAATTGATGCTGGCCAGCTTTGCCGACGTGCGCCACGTCTATCTGGCGTCAGGGTCGTGCCTGCCCCTGCGCCCCGTGCACGAGTTGCTGGAGTATCTGGCCGACCGCCCGCGCACCGATTTTATCGAAAGCGCGACAACCGCTGATGTTCCGTGGACGGTTGGTGGCTTGGACGAAGAACGCTTTACCATGCGGTTTCCGTTCTCGTGGAAACGCCACCGCTATTTCTTTGATAAGGCTGTTGCGATCCAGCGTTCAATCGGCCTCAAGCGGCGGATGCCCAAGGGGCTTGTGCCGCACATGGGGTCGCAGTGGTGGTGCCTGACGCGGCAAACACTCTCCGCGATCCTGCAAGACCCCGAGCGTCCGAAATACGACAAGTATTTCAAAAACGTCTGGATCCCCGATGAGAGTTACTTTCAAACCCTCTCGCGGCTTTATTCTACCAATATCGAAAGCCGCTCGCTGACCCTGTCCAAGTTCGACTTTCAGGGCAAACCGCATATTTTCTACGATGATCACTTGCAGCTGTTGCGCCGCTCGGACTGCTTTGTCGCACGCAAAATCTGGCCCTATGCCGACCGCTTGTACGAGGCGTTCCTGACGGATGCCGCAGGTGCCATGAAAAGGACAGAACCGAACCCGGGCAAGATCGATCGCATTTTTGCCAAAGCGGTTGAGCGTCGGACCAGAGGCCGTTCGGGTCTGTATATGCAAAGCCGGTTCCCCAATGAAGATTGGGAGAACGGCGTGACCGCGGCAGAATATTCGATGTTCCAAGGGTTCACCGAGCTTTTCGAGAATTTCGAGCCGTGGCTGCATAATGCCACAGGCGCGCGGGTGCATGGCTATATCTTCGCGCCCGACCGGGTGCATTTTGCCGAAGGGCAGGGCACGCTCAACGGTGCGCTAAGCGACAATGCCTTGCAGCGTGATTACAACGCCAAGGCGTTCCTGACAAATCTGATCTGGAACACCCGCGGTGAGCGGCAGTGTTTCCAATTCGGCCCGCATGACAATCAGGATGTTATCTGGCGGATTGCCAAGGACCCGAATGCGCAAATCTCGGTTATCACGGGCGCGTGGGCGGTGCCGCTGTTCCGATCGAACATGGATTTCGCCGACATCCGCCGCATCGCCGCGACCCTGCAAAAGATCGAGAGCGAGCACATGGATGTCTTGCGCTCGCCCTATGCAAAAGCGCGGGTCCGCATCTGGACCATGGCCGAATTTATCGAAGCGCCGATGGAGCCGCTGCAAGGGATTCTGGACGAGATCGGGCAAGCCCGTATCCGCCGCCTGTCCGAGGCACCCAAGATGGTCGATCTGCACGGCTTTGGCCAATTTTTGCAGAACCTAAAGAACCAAGGGATGCACCCCTATCTGATGGGTGATTTCCCTGTAGAACGCGGCCCCAACGCCAGCCCCGATGTGCCGCGCAAACCCTATCTGGTGAAGTAAATGACAGACCGATTCAGCAGCTTTGTCGTGTTTGCAGAAATGCGCACAGGTTCGAATTTCCTCGAGGCGAACCTGAACGCTTTCCCCGGCATTACTTGCCACGGTGAAGCGTTCAACCCGCATTTTATCGGCTACCCAAACAGCCATCAGATCCTTGGCATTGATCAGGCGACCCGTGATGCAGAGCCGGGCGCGCTGTTGCGGGCGATCAAACACGATCCGTCCGCGATGGGCGGCTTTCGCTATTTCCACGATCACGACCCGCGGGTGCTGGATCTGGTGCTGGACGACCCGAAATGCGCCAAGATTATCCTGACCCGCAATCCCGTTGAAAGCTATGTCAGCTGGAAGATCGCGCAAGAAACAGGTCAGTGGAAACTGACCGATGTCAAAGCACGCAAGGCCGCGCAGGCCGAGTTTGTGCCTGCGGAGTTCGAGGCCCATCTGGAGGCGCTCCAAGCCTTCCAACTGACGCTGATGAACCGCCTGCAAACCAGCGGGCAAACAGCGTTCTACGTGGCCTATGAAGACCTGCAAAGCGTTGAGGTGATGAACGGTCTTGCGGCATATTTGGGCGTGCCCGAGATGTTGGAAGAGCTCGACAAGAACCTGAAGAAACAAAACCCCAGCCCGCTGTCTGACAAGGTCAGTAACTTTGCCCAGATGGAGCAGGCGTTGGGCAAGCTTGATCGTTTCGACCTGACCCGCACGCCGAATTTTGAACCGCGCCGCGGGCCAAATGTCCCGGGCTATGTCACAGGCGTCAAAGCGCCGTTGTTGTTTATGCCGATCGCGGGCGGGCCACAGCAGGAAGTGCGGCGCTGGCTGTCTGCCCTGGACAATGAAAAGCAGAACCAGTTGGGCCAGAAAATGACCCAGAAAGAACTGCGCCAGTGGAAGCGTAAAAACACCGGCCACCGCAGCTTTACCGTGCTGCGCCATCCGTTGTTGCGGGCGCATGACGTGTTCTGTCACCGTATTCTGAACGCGGGGCAGGGCAGCTATCTGCAACTGCGCCGCACCCTCGTGCGCCGCTACAAGATGCCGTTGCCAGACGAAGGGCAGGAAACGCAAATTGATCTGGCCACGCACCGCACGGCCTTTATTGCCTTCCTCGAATTCCTAAAAGGGAACCTTGCAGGGCAGACCGCCGTTCGGGTGGACCCTGCGTGGGCGACCCAAACGCAGATTTTGCAAGGGTTTGGCGAATTCACCTTGCCTGATCTGGTGCTGCGCGAAGATACAATGGTGGCGACACTGGCCGATCTTGCGGCCAGCGTGGGCTACGCGGATGCGCCGCGTATTGGCCCCGTCTCGTTCCACGGGGCGCATATGCTCGAAGACGTCTATGATGACGAGATCGAGGCACTGGCCGCCGATGTATACCAGCGCGATTATATGATGTTCGGTTTCGGTAGGTGGCGTTAACCGCCTCAGGCTGCTTTGACAGCTTCCGCTTCGGTCAGGATTGTATAAAGCGTGGTTGAAGACCGGTTCGCCCGCAGCTTGGCGCAGAAATTCGTGTCGCGCAACGTGCGCGAGACGAGCGCCAGCGCTTTCAAATGCTCTACACCTGCGTTTTCAGGGGCGAACAGCGCGAATGCGATGTCCACCGGCTGACGGTCAACCGAGCCGAAATCGACAGGTTTTTCCAACAAAACAAACTGGCCGACGACTTCGTCCAGACCCGCGATGCGGGCATGGGGCAAGGCAACGCCGTGGCCCACACCTGTGGGCCCCAGCGCTTCGCGGGCAAGCAATGCTTCGACAACGGCAGACGCGTCCAGACCATAAGAGGTCTCTGCCAGTTCTGCCAGATCCATGAGGAGCCGCTTTTTGCTGGTCGTTGACGACAATACTTTTACAGCCTCTGGCTTCAGAAGTTTTGCGAAATTCATTGTCTGCTTTCCCTGCAAGCGCGCCTACGTTCGCGCCCAATAGCTCAGTCCCTAGGTCGGGTCAATCCAGCCTATGTTGCCGTCTTCGCGGCGATACACGACGTTGACCCCTTCTTCTCCATCCTTCTTGAAAACCAAAACAGGCGCGCCAGAAAGCTCCATCTGCATGACCGCTTCACCTACAGACAAAGTTGCGATTTTTGTCTGCATTTCGGCGATGATCATGGGCTGTAGTGTTTCTGGCTCGGCGTCCTCGGAATCCTTTTCGGATGCCAATATGTACGACGATGCGCCCAAAAGTTCAACAGGTTCTGCACGCTCACGGTGGTGATCTTTCAACCGTCGCTTGTAGCGGCGCAGTTGCTTTTCCATCTTTTCGCTACAGCCGTCAAAAGCTGCGTAAATCTCGTTTGCGTGGGCTTTGGCGGATGCCGTCAGGCCTGTTGATAGGTGCACGGTTGCTTCGCAGACAAACTCATGCCCCGATTTGGAAAAGATTATTTGCGCATCAGTCGGTCGCTCGGCGTATTTCTGGACGACTTCGCCCAGTTCGGTCTTCACATGCGTTTGCAGTGCTTCGCCAATGTCGATTTGTTTTCCGCTGATTTGGTACCGCATAATCTCTCCTTCAATGTGTTTCCAATCCTCAACGGCACCCCGAAAAGGGCGCGGTCAGCAGGATCAGATGCGGGGAACGGCGAGCATATCCAGACTGTCCAAAACCGTCCCACCCGTGGGTGGCAGCGCCGTAAAATGTCTGCATAGCAATTTCGCCATACCTGATTAGACGGCGATAGGCCGTTAAAAGTCAATCATTTATCAGGGGTGTTGCGCGAGAATTGGCTTAAGAGATCTTAAAATTATCACCAAGGTAGACGCGGCGCACATCGCCGTCTTTCACGACTTCATCAGGCGTGCCCGACATCAAAACACGGCCTTCGTGCAGGATATAGGCGCGGTCCACAATTTCCAGTGTTTCGCGCACGTTATGGTCTGTGATCAGCACCCCGATGCCGCGCTTTTTCAGATCGGCGACAAGGTGGCGAATATCCCCGACCGAGATAGGATCAACGCCCGCAAACGGCTCGTCCAGCAGCAGATATTTCGGGTTCGCGGCCAAGCAGCGTGCAATCTCTACGCGCCGCCGCTCGCCACCAGACAGGGCAAGGGCAGGCGCGCGGCGCAGGTGTTCGATGGAAAACTCGCTCAGCAATTCGTCAAGACGCCGCAGTTTCTTGCGGCGGTCCTTTTCGACTATGTCGAGAATCGCGAGGATGTTTTCCTGCACCGATAGGCCGCGAAAAATGCTCATCTCTTGGGGGAGGTAGCCGATGCCCAATTGGGCGCGGCGGTACATGGGCAGGGTGGTGACATCCTTGCCGTCAATCGTCACCGTCCCGCTTTCTGGTGTGACCAAACCCGCAACCGAATAGAATGTTGTCGTCTTGCCCGAGCCGTTCGGGCCCAGCAATGCCACGACCTCGCCGCGCATCAGTTCCATCGAGAAATCGCGGATCACGGTCTTTTTGCGGTAGGATTTGCGCAGATGCGCAATGCGCAAGCCCGCGCTACCGTCTGCGACTGTCAGCTTCGGCCCGCTCATTAGTTGTTGCTGCCTGTCTGCAAGCGCGTGCGTACATTGCCCGACATCCGCGCCGTACCGTCGCGCAGGCGAATGGTCATTGTATCCGCGCTGAGCGCGCTGCGCCCTTGGGCCAGCAGGACATTGCCCCGCATGACGATGGTGCCTTCATCAATGCTGTAGTCGGCGCGCTGCGATTCTGCCGCGTCATTGCCGGACACAAGCGTGACGCCGCCCGTTGCCTCCAACTTGGCGATGCCGTCCGCTGTTTCGCGGTAAACTACCAGCACCCGCCCCGCCGAAAGGCGCATGTCACCTTGTCCGATCACGACGTTACCCGTGAAAATTGCCGTGCCCGTTTCCTGATCGACGGATAACTCGTCCGAGCTGACCTCAACAGGGAGGCTGGTATCCTGCGCGATTGTGCCAAACGCAACGCTGGCCCCTTGTGCCAATGCTTGTGTAGAGACGAGTGCGGAAAACAGCGCAATCAGCAGCAATCGAAGGCCCATAGGTACACGTACTTTCAAGTTCAGTTAGGGGTATATACCAGTTTCACGCCGCCACTGAAAACCATTTGCGTCGAATCGGTCGATTTTGATGTGAAAATCCGCATGTTCCCCGCCTTTAATGTCCCGGGCGGGCCGTTTGCGGTGATTTCGCCATCTGCCGAAAGCTCGGTTTCAGAGATAAGCGCCGTCAGGGTTTGCGTCTGCACGCGGTACCCGCTGGAGGACGTGAGCGCAACATTGCCCGTCAGCATCGCGGCGTTGTCCGAAATATCAACCTCGGCCACATCGGCGCGCATGTCAAAGATGGCGCCAGCGGTTGTGCGCAATTTCACCTCTACCTCTTCGGCGCGGTTTGCACCGATGCGACCCGGCAGGGTAACCAGCTTTTGCGCAGAGAATGACATAAGGTCGCCATCCGCCGTGGTGCCCGAAAAGAACGGACCGGTAATTTGCTGATCGCGCAGGCGTTCCTGAATTTCGGTATCGGCAAAGGGGATCGCCGTCTCAGGCTCGATTGCGCGCGACAGCAGGAACAGCGTCGACAGCAGCGCCAAAGCGGCCAGCGGAAAGGCCACCTTGAGCAAGGCAACTGTGCGCGAATATCTGTCCCGACGGTTCATGAGTGGGCAAAGATGTCCGTGTCGTGCCAACCCGCCAGATCAAGCTGCGCCCGCATGGGCAGGAAGTCGAAACAGGCCTGCGCCGTCTCGGACCGTCCTTCGCGTTGCAACATCCCGTCCAGCACGTCGCGCAAGCGGTGCAGATGCAGCACATCTGACGCGGCATAGGCGATCTGCGCTTTTGTCAGCTTCTCCGCGCCCCAGTCGCTGGATTGTTGTTGCTTCGAGATGTCGACGCCCAGCAATTCCTGACAGAGTTTCGACAGCCCGTGTCGGTCCGTATAGGTGCGCACAAGGCGGCTGGCGATCTTTGTGCAATAAACAGGCGCTGTGACGGTGCCAAAGGCGTTCAGCATCGCGGCAATGTCGAACCTGCCATAGTGGAACAGCTTTAACACGTCGGGATCTGCCAGCAGGCGGCACAGGTTTGGTGCTTCTGTCTGGCCGTTGGCGATCTGTATCAAATGCGCGTTGCCATCGCCACCCGACAGTTGCACCACACACAGTCGGTCGCGGTGCGGGCGCAGGCCCATCGTCTCACAATCAATCGCCACGACAGGCCCAAGGTTCAGGCCGTCAGGCAGGTCGTTCTGGTGTACGGTGTTTGTCATAGCGCCCTTCATACAAGCTGGGGCAAAAAGGGGAAAGCAGGTCGCGGGGTGTGCAAGCGGGTTGACGCCTTAACCGACTTTCACGGCGACCAGACTGATAAAATCGCCCATCTGTACCAAGCCGGGCACATGCCGCGCGGTCAGGATACCGCTTCGCTTTGCACAAACCTCGACCGGCGCAATGCCTGTGCGGTCCGCGGGCCATATCCGCGCAACGGGCTGACCCCGCGCCACGTCATCGCCCAAACTGACCAGATACTCGATGAGCCCTGCCTGTTCGGCGAACAAAAAACAATCATCGTCGGGCATATCAAGCATCTGGCTCGGCTCGACCACAGGGGTGCCCGTCAAAATCCCCGCATGGATCAGCAAATTGTGGATGCCTTTGCGGGCGATGCCGACCATCTTCGGGGTGGTCGTGCCTGCGCCGCCCAGTTCGGTAGTGACGAAAACCTTGCCTTGGCCCTCAACCTCGGTATCGAGCATCCCGACGTTGTCAATTTCCAGCATACGCATGGCGTAGGGCGCGTTGAACGCCTGCATCGCGGCCATACAGGCGGTCTCTTGCGCTTTGTCATCCAGAATGTGCGCGGCAGCGAAGGGCAGAAAATCAAGCGTGCGGCCCCCTGCGTGGAAATCCAGCACGATGTCGGCCCGTGTTACCAGTTCGGTCGCGATGTAGTGGCACAGCTTTTGCGTGACGCTGCCATCCGCTCGGCCCGGAAAGCTGCGATTCATATTCGCCCCGTCAATGGGCGAGCATCGCAAGCCCGCGCTGAATGCGGGCATGTTCATCATCGGTAGTATGATCACGCGGCCTGTGATGTCTTGGGGTTGCAAATTCAGGGCGAGCTCTTGCAGTGCGATTGGCCCCTCGTATTCATCCCCGTGGTTGGCCCCCGTCAGCAACGCGGTCGGCCCCGCGCCGTTTGCGATCACCGTGATCGGCACCATGACCGAGCCCCACGCGCTATCGTCTCGGCTGTGTGGCAGTTTCAGAAAACCGTGATGCACGCCTTGTGCATCCAGCGGGATGGTCGGGGTGATACTCATGCTTTTACCCAAAGCTTGCGGGGCGTGGTGCACAGACATTCATGCCCCGTTTCGGTGATCAGGATCGGCTCGGTAATCTCCAGCCCGCCGTCATCCAGCCAAAGGGCGGGCATGAAGTGGAAGGTCATTCCCGCCTCCAGAATGGTGGTGTCGCCACGGCGGAAGGAGATCGTCCGCTCGCCCCAGTCGGGGGGATAACTGATGCCGATGGCGTAACCACAGCGGCCCTCCTTTTCGAACCCTGCTTTGTTGAGCGTATCGTTGAACGCGTTGGCAATGTCCTGCGCCTGATTGCCGGGTTTGGCTTGCGCCAACCCTGCGTCGATTGCCTCCAGAACAGCCGTCTCGGCGTTGCGGTATTTCTGCGGGACCTCGCCCAGAAACAACGTGCGCGATTGCGGGCACTGATAGCGGCGGTGCGCGCCTGCGATCTCGAAAAACGTGGCCTCGCCTTTGACCATCGGCCTGCCGTCCCACGTAAGATGCGGCGCGGTGGCATCCATACCCGATGGCGCCATTGGCACAATCGCAGGGTAGTCGCCCCAATGCCCGTCTGCACCGCGCATGGCCGTTGCATATATCTCGGCGATCAGCTCGTTCTTGCGCAGACCGGGTTCTGCTACTTCCAGTATTCGCTCATGCATCGCCTCGACGATCCGCGCCGCACGGCGCATGTATTCGATTTCTTGCGGCGACTTCACCCCGCGCTGCCAGTTCACCAACCCCGTCGCATCGCGCAACGTGGCATGGGGTAACCTTTGTGTTAGAGCCTGATGTGCGGCAGCGGTGTAATAGTAATTGTCCAACTCAACCCCGATGCGTGCAGTCTCTAACCCGTGCTCGGAGAGCAGTCTTGCCAACTCCTCCATCGGGTGCTTTTCGGGGTTTTGCACAAAGGTATCGTCATACCCCCTAATGCTGTCACCGTCTTCCATGAACACGGTCAGCCCCGCACCGACGGCATCCATCGCACGCCCCCACCAAACGGGATCCCCCTCAAGTCTCAGCAGCACGCCCTGATGCACATAGAAGGACCAGCCGTCATACCCCGTCAGCCACGCCATATTCGACGGGTCAGTGACAAAGATGGCATCCAGTTCGGCACGTTCCATCGCGGCGCGCGTTTTGGCGATGCGGGCGCGGTATTCTTCCGTGGTAAAATTGACGTCTCGGGTTTGCATAAGACACCTTTAAGGCTGGGGTATTCCGAAAACGCTCGCGGTTTTTGGGCCGTTTGACAAGGCCCGCTAGCGGCAAGTTTTGCCGCTTTCCGACTTGCGCGGGGCGCACAATAGGTGTTGTCCTTGGCGCATACCCCTGACCGGAGATACCCCGATGAACACCCAGATGACCAATGATGTGCTGACCCAATGGGATCATGATCACTTCTTCCATCCGTCCACGCATCTGGGCCAGTTTGCGCGGCGCGAAATGGGCAACCGGATCATCCAGAAGGCCAAAGGCGTGCATATCACCGACCGCGAGGGGCAGACCCATCTTGATGCCTTTGCCGGTCTGTATTGCGTGAACGTAGGCTACGGCCGCCCCGAGATCGCCGAGGCGATCGCCGCCCAAGCGCATGAGTTGGCCTATTACCACTCTTACGTGGGTCACGGGACCGAGGCGTCGATCACCCTGTCGCGGATGATTGCCGAACGTGCGCCCGAGGGGATGAACCACGTCTACTACGGGATGAGCGGCTCTGACGCGAACGAGACGAACATCAAGCTGGTTTGGTACTACAACAACGTGCTGGGCCGCCCGCAGAAGAAAAAGATCATCTCGCGCTGGCGCGGGTATCACGGGTCGGGCTTGGTCACAGGGTCGCTGACTGGGTTGGAACTGTTTCACAAAAAGTTCGATCTGCCGCTGGATCATGTGATCCATACCGAGGCGCCCTATTACTACCGCCGTTCCGACCGCGACATGGACGAGGCGGCGTTTACCGCTGACTGCGCGGCCAAGCTGGAGGCGATGATTTTGGCGGAAGGGCCAGACACCATCGCCGCCTTTATCGGCGAGCCTGTGCTGGGTACGGGCGGGATTGTGCCGCCACCTGCGGGGTACTGGGCGGCGATACAGGCGGTGTTGGCAAAATACGATATCTTGCTCATCGCGGATGAGGTCGTCACCGGCTTTGGCCGGTTGGGCAGCATGATGGGCTCGGACCACTACGGGATGAAGCCCGATCTGATTACCATCGCCAAGGGCCTCACATCGGCCTACGCGCCCTTGTCAGGGTCGATTGTATCGGACCGCATGTGGGAAGTGTTGGAACGTGGGACCGATGAGTTCGGCCCGCTTGGCCACGGCTGGACCTATTCGGCGCACCCCATTGGTGCGGCGGCAGGTGTTGCGAACCTTAAACTGCTCGACAGTCTTGATCTCGTCTCTAACGCGGGCGAAATCGGTGCGTATCTCAACGCGGCGATGGCGGATGCGCTGGGCGATTATGCCTATGTGGGCGAGATCAGGGGCGAAGGGATGCTCTGCGCGGTGGAGCTGGTCCGTGACCGCGATGACCGCGTGTTCTTTGATGCCGCTGACAAGGTTGGCCCGCAGGTGGTTGCCGCGATGCACGCACGTGGTGTGATTGCCCGCGCCATGCCGCAGGGCGACATCCTTGGCTTTGCACCGCCCTTCTGCCTGACCCGCGAACAAGCGGATGAAGTGGTCGGAGCAACCAAAGCTGCGGTGATCGAAGTGCTTGGCTAGCCTTCAGTCGGTGCAACCCGTTCGAAAAACGCGACCTGCTTGTCGGCAATCATGCCGTCAATTGCTGTGTTGAACTGCGCATAATGTGGCATCTCGAGGTGCGCTTTGAACGCGGCCTCATCAGTGTAGAGCTCATAAAGCAGGACCGTATTTCCGGCGGTGCAAACATCAAAGACATGGCACTGCGCTTCCTTCGCCAGTGAGTTTTGCGCCTGATCCATCATCAGCGGCAAAAACGCG
Organism: Sulfitobacter aquimarinus; assembly: GCF_040149565.1. Classification (NCBI taxonomy): domain Bacteria; kingdom Pseudomonadati; phylum Pseudomonadota; class Alphaproteobacteria; order Rhodobacterales; family Roseobacteraceae; genus Sulfitobacter; species Sulfitobacter aquimarinus. The sequence goes on along the minus strand of NZ_JBEFLO010000003.1, from coordinate 74,218 downwards.
TCCATCTTGCCTGCGGCAATCTCGAAGGTGACACTTACAACATACATATCAGTTTTTCCCTGTGTTAGAGACGGTCCATCACGCCACGCGTGACCGCCACCGTGCCCATATCGCCGCCAAATTCCATCGGGCGCAGGGCGTTTTCCTCAAACCCTTCTTGCACGGCGCGGTCGATGCGCTGTGCGGCATCATCAAACCGTGCGTTACCTGTCTTCTCGGCCAGATACTCCAGCATCAAGGCCCCGCTCAGGATCGCTGCCAATGGGTTTGCCTTGTCCTGCCCCATGATGTCGGGGGCAGAGCCGTGGGCGGGTTGGAACAGGCCCGTCTCGTCCCCGATCTCTCCACAAGACGCCATGCCCATGCCACCGACCAGACCACCCGCCAGATCCGACAGGATGTCGCCAAACATATTCTCCATCACCATCACATCATAGTCCCACGGATTGCGGATGAGGTTCAGCGCTTGGGCATCGACATACGCATAGTCGGTTTGCACATCCGCATAGCCCGCCGCGACCTCGTCAAAGATCTTGCGAAAGAACGCCATAGAGGTGAAGACATTGGCCTTGTCCACACAGGTAAGCCGCCCCGAGTGGCCCCGCGCTTTGCGCTTTTGCGCCAGACGAAAGCCGAAATGATGCAGCTTTTCTGTGGTAGCGCGGGTGATGCGCAGGGTGTCGCGTACTTCCGTATCGCCAATGACTTCGGCGCGGTTATGCACGGCAGCGGAATAGAACAACCCTTCGGTAGATTCGCGCAGGATCACCATGTCGATGTTTGCGGCACGCGGATCGGCAAGGCGTTGTGGCGCGTTGGGGTAGGCTTTGACAGGGCGCACGCCTGCGTACAGCTGATAGCGGTCGCGCAGCCGCAAGTGGGGCGAAATCTCGGTCCCGTCGGGGTGGCGGATTGAGGGCAGGCCGATCGCGCCCAGGAAAATGGCATCGGCTTGGCCTACCTTTTCCTCGCCGTCTTCCTCAATATCGCGGCCTGTCTCGGCGAAATATCCCGCGCCTGCGTGGGTTTCCTCAACCGTAAAGCCGCAACCGCCTGTTTTGTCACAGGCCGCCTGCACGATAGCCATCGTCGCGTCCGAGACATCGACGCCGATGCCATCTCCTTTGATCAGCGCAATGCGGGCGGGTTGGGTCATGTGGAAGGCTCCGTTTTTTGTATGATAGATTTTCCCGCCAAAGGCCCGCAATCAACGCGCCAGACAAAATCGGTGTTGTCGAGTTTCGGGAACATCGTCTGGATGATCGGGTCATGGCCGGGGATGATGCGGTCTGCTGTGCCGCCAAGGGTCATCAGCGTCTTGAAGCCCTCCATCATCGGGGCCATGTCGGCCACGATGGGAAAGGGCTTTTGCTGTAGAAAATTCTCGTAATAATGCGCGGCGTCCGAGGCAAGGCAAAGCGGCCCGTGTTCCGTATCGACCACAACAACTTGAAGCCCCCGCGAATGGCCGCCGACACAATGCACCCGCACACCGGGGGCAACCTGCGCATCGCCATCGTGAAACACCACGCGGCCCGAATAGACGTGTTGCACCATCTCGCAGACATGACCCGCCGTGAAGGGCGCTTGCAGCGTCGGGTCACACATGCACGGCCCGGTGGCAAAGGCCATCTCGGCCGCCTGTAGGTGGAAGCTGGCATTGGGATAACGGTCAAGGCCGCCTGCGTGGTCGTAATGCAGATGGGTGATGATGACCGTATCGACAGTTTCCGCATCCGCGCCCACGGCCGCAATCGCCAGTGCGGGATCGCGTAGGATGGGGCGGTCGCGCCGCGCAGCCTCGGCCATGTCATAGCCCGTGTCGACGACGATTTTGCGCGCGCCATTGTCCAGCACCCAGACAAAATAATCCATGCCGTGCGGCAGTGCGGGATGGTCATCAGCGATAAAGCTGTCCGCGCGGGTGCGGCTGTTTCGCTCGGCGTATTTTACGCAATAGACGCGCCAATGCTCGCTCATGTCATCCTCCCCCCATTGTGTTGAGAATAGCCTAGACAGTCGCGTCCGAATTGACAAACCTATGATTGAATCGAGGAGCATGTATGGCACAGAAATTGACAGTTGCAGTAGCGGGTTTGGGGTATTTCAGCCAGTTCCACCTCAACGCATGGCGGGCGATTGACGCAGTGGGCGAGATCCATGTCACCGACCCGCTGGACGCGCGTGTGGCTTGGGCGCAAAACGAATATGCCGCCCGCCCTTTGTCAGCGGCAACCGCCCCCGACATTGTCGACATCATCGCGCCGCCCCCCGCCCATGCCGATCTGATCCGCCGCTTTGCCGCCAAGGGCCGTGTGCTGATCTGTCAAAAGCCGTTCTGCACGTCGATAGAGGAAGCCCAAGAGATGACCGATTTTGCGGCCCAAGCCGGCGCGCATCTGGTCATCCACGAGAATTTCCGTTTCCAACCGTGGCACCGCGCTGTGAAGTCTTTTCTGGATGGTGGGGGGATGGGTGCGGTCTATCAGTGTCGCTTTGCGCTGCGCCCCGGGGACGGGCGCGGGGCGGACGCTTATCTGGCCCGCCAGCCCGCGTTCCGCACCATGCCACGACTGTTGGTGCATGAGACAGGCGTGCATTTTCTGGATCTTTTCCGCTGGCTGTTCGGAGAGATCACCGATGTGTACGCTGACATACGCCGCCTAAATCCCGCCTTGGCGGGTGAGGATACAGGCGTGATGATCCTCAACCACATCGGCGGGGCGCAAAGCATCTTCGACGGCAACCGCCTGTCCGACCACATCGCCGGTAACCCGCGCAAAACCATGGGGGAGATGGTGATTGAGGGTGAGAAAGGCGCGTTGCGTCTGGACGGTCATGGCCGTCTGATGTTCCGTGCTTTTGGCGCTCATACAGAGACAACCGTTCCCATCCCTGCACCCGTGGACGAAGACAGCTTTGGTGGCGGCTGTGTCGAGGCGCTGATCCGTCATGTGGTTGATGCGCTGCAAAACGGCACCCCGTTCGAGAATGCCGCCGCCGACTATCTGCCTGTGATCCGCGCCACCGATGCGGCCTACATCTCGGCTGCTGAAGGGCGAAAAGTCACGCTTTAGAGTCTATTACTCCATCGAGGCATGGGCAGCGCGCAGTTTATCCCAATCAAACGTCACGCCTATGCCTGCATCATTCGGGGCCACGGCCTGCGCGTTCTCAACCACCAAGGGGCGGGTTGTGTATTCGTCGATGGGAAAGGAATGCACCTCGATCAGGCCCGCGTTGGATTGGCCCGAGACAAGGCTCACGTGCAATTCCTGCATCCCGTGGCTGCACGCGGGCAGGCCGTGCTTGCGGCTTAGCTCGGCCACCTGAAGCCAGCCTGTGATGCCGCCACAGTTCGAGGCATCGGGCTGAATGAACGACAGGCCCGCATCTTCGCAGGCGTATTCGAACTCATGGATCGTGTGCAGGTTTTCTCCCATCGCTAGCGGCATGCCTGTGGCGCGGGCGATCTCTCCGTAGCCTTTGTAGTTGTCGGGGATTGTCGGCTCCTCAAACCACATGAGGTCAAAGGGTTCAAAAGCGCGGGCGGCGGTGATGGCTTGCGGCACGCTCATCGAATAATTCGCATCGACCATAAAGGCCACGTCGGGGCCGATCACCTCGCGGATCGCTTTGATACGGGCCACGTCGTCGGCCAGATCGGGTTGGCCGATTTTGATCTTCACGCCGTTAAAGCCACGGGCCAGATAGCCTTCGGTCTGGCGGATCAGTTTGGGCAGGGAAAAGTTCAGGTCGATCCCGCCGCAATAGGCGCCACAGCGGTCCGCCGCGCCGCCTGCCATCTTCCACAGGGGGGTGCCGCTACGCTTGCCACGCAAATCCCACAGCGCAATATCCACCGCCGAAATCGCAAAAGACGCGATGCCGCCCCGTGCTACATAATGCACATGCCACTGCATCGCATCATAGAGCGCCTCCACTTCCGCGCCGTTCTGTCCCGTCAGAAAAGGGGCCAGATCGTGGGTGATCATCGCTTCAATCGCCCGCCCGCCCTTGCCGCCCGTATAGGTATAGCCTGTGCCCTCGGACCCGTCGGCCAGCCGGATGGTCACTGTCACCAGTTCAAAATGCGTATGGTCGCCGTGTTTCGCATCGGTCAGAACCTCGGCAAGCGGGACATTGAACAGTTGGGTGGTGATGCTCTGGATTGTGAGGGTTGGATCATTGTTCATGCGGGCTCTCCTGTTGTGGGCAGCCACCCGTGATACAGCGGGTGCGTGACGGGCAGCGGGAATGTGACGCGGTTGCCTGTGCGGGCCGCATGGTAAATGGCGGTGACCAAGGCGACAGACGCCGCCCCGTCGTCCAGTTTGACCGACCTGTTCGGCAGGTTGTTCAGCGCTTTGCCCGCCTCGGCAAAGAAACCCGCAAAGCCTACAGGCTCGATCGGTGCCTGCGCCACGGCTGCGTCAATCTGCGGCTGCTTGGCGGGGTCTCGGGCGGTGAATGTCCACGGCATCGCACCTGGCGCATAGGGGGCGGTGCCTGATGTCGCGGTCAGGTGTTCAAACGCAAACCGCAGGCGTGTCTCGTCCCCTGCTGCGCCCAAGGTGATGCTGCTGGTACACAGCGCGCCCGAGGTCATGGCCAAACTAATTGCCGCGCAATCTTCGGTTTCGATGTCATTCACGCGGGTTGCGGTCATGGCGGATACCGACGCGATATCGCCTGCAATGTGGGTCAGCAGATCGTGATTATGGATCGCATGACCCAAGACAACGCCGCCGCGCTCCCCCTCCCAAGTGCCGCGCCACGGCATCGCGTAATAGTCAGCGCCACGGGACCAATACGTCTCTAACGCGGCGGAATGCAGCGACCCTGTGAGGCCATGCGCCATCAGGTGACGCAGTTGCGACAGTGACGGACCCCAGCGGTATTGGAAGACGGGAAAGACATGTTTGCCCGCCTGTGCTGCGGCTTGCGTGATTGCATCAACCTGCGCCATGGAGGTCGCCAGTGGTTTTTCACAAATGACGTGTTTGCCAGCGGCCAAAGCCTGTAGCGTGACGGGCACGTGCAGATGCGGCGGTAGGCAAACGTCGATCACGTCGATCGCGGGATCGGCAAGTGCTGTGGCAATATCATCCAGCGCGGCAAAGCTGTCGCCGTCGCGGATTTCCTCGATCCGTGCGGCATTCGTATCGACGACGGCGGCAACGTGGAACACATCGCGCAAGCAGCGCAAGGCGGCCAGATGCTCGCGCCCGATGCCTGCGCCGAGGATGGCGATGTTGATCATGGTGCGTCTGCCATGGCTTGGGCGCGCAAGGCCAATTCCATCACGGTAAAGCAGTGGTTCTGGGTCATCGCTGTCTCGGTCCGGTTGGTGATGTCATCGGCCAGCCGTTCGAAATACGGCAGGCCTGCGCCCGAGGCGTCGATCTTTTCGCAGCGCGTCCCGTTGGTGAGGATCAGGTGATCGGTGCCCTCGGCCCCGCCAACATCGACGTATTTGCGCAGCTCGATTGTGCCTTCGGTTCCCAGAATAGTCAGCCGCCCGTCGCCCCAAGTGGGCAGCGCATCGGGCGTGTACCAATCCACACGGATATAGCCGGTGCCGCGGTCGCTGCGCAGGTTGATCTCTCCAAAGTCCTGTAGATCGGGATCGGAGGGATTGGCATAGTTGGCGGTGAAGGCGTGGGTGATTTCCGCGTCATTAGAGCCTGTATAGTGCAAGAACTGATCAATCTGGTGCGACGCGATATCCGTCAGAATGCCGCCAAAACGTGTCGGATCAAAGAACCAGTCGGGGCGTGTCGGACGGTTCAACCGATGAGGCCCAAGGCCCACGGTTTGCACGACTTTGCCGATGGCTCCCTGCGTGACCAATTCAGAGGCGAGCGTGCTCACCGGCGTCTCGAACCGCTCCGAGAAGTTGACAGACCAGATGCGGCCCGTGGCTTTGACGGTGGCTTTGATCTGCTCAAGCTGCTCAAACGTTGTGCAGCCGGGCTTGTCGCTCATCACGTCCATACCGTGTTGCATGGCTTGCACGGTCAACGCCGCACGGTCCGCAGGAATGGCCGAGATCAGGGCAAGGTCGGCACCGCAGTTCAGCGCGTCCTCCAACCGCTCAAACCGCGGCAGATCGGGAAAGCGTTTGACGTAGCCTGCCAAAGGCTCGGGCGCCCCTTCGGTCCAGTAGCCAAGGCAGCGGACGCCAACCTTTTGCATGTTTTCCGTCATGCCATAAATGTGGCGGTGGTCCAGCCCGATGGCGACACAGGTCAGGGTCATAGGTGTACTTTCTCACGGTGGGCAGTGCGGCTTGCGGTCTGCATGGCGTCGATGACGGCGTGGGTGCGTAGCGCCTCGGCCGCGGGGATCGGGGACGGGGTGCTGTTTGCGATGGCGCGGGCGAAATCTTCGATCACCGACTGGTGCCACGCGTGGGTAAAGGCCATCGGGTCCGCCCCGCCGCCTGTGCTGGTCGTTGCGCCAAACACTTCGGTGGTGCCGTCCAGCCGCGAAAGGGTCAGGACGCCCGACCCCAGATGCGCCGAGGCTCTGGTGCCTTGTACCGTGATCGTCTCGGCCCCGCCTGGGTAGGCGGCTGTGGTGGCCATCATTGTGCCGATGGCACCGTTTTGCATCTCAAACAGCGCACCGGCCCAGTCTTCGGCCTCCATGCTGTGCAGCGGCGTCTTGCGCATCATCGCCTGCACCGAGGTGATCGGCCCCAGCAGCCACATCGCCAGATCAAGCGTATGGATCGCCTGAGAAATCATAACCCCGCCCCCGTCACGGGCATAGGTGCCCCGACGGGGCGCGTCGTAATAGCGCTGGTCCCGCCACCACGGCACACGCAGATCGACGGTGGCGATGGTGCCAAGATCGCCCGCTTCGATAGCCTCCTTCAGCGCGACGGATGCCTGCCGGACGCGGTGCTGAAACACGACCCCAAGGGGGATTTTCGCCTGCTCGCACAGCGCGACAATCTGCGTTGCGGTGGCGAGGTCACGCTCGATCGGTTTTTCCATCAGGATGGGTTTGCCAGCGGCGGCCAGTGTTTGCACGACAGGTAGGCGGGCATCGGGTGGCGTGGCAAGGATGACGAAATCTACGTCACTATCACCCGCAAGATCATCAAGCGAGGCATAGCCTCGGGTGGCGTGTTTTTGGGCATAGGCCTGCGTGCTGTCCTGCGTGCGCCCCAGAACGCCGTGCAGGGTCAGTTGCGGGGATGCATCCCGAATTGCCGCGACATGGGTGTCCGCCACCATGCCCAACCCGATGAGAGCGACCCTCATTCCGGCATGATCGCGCCGCGGTGCTGTACCACGGCCGCCGCAAGGGTGTGCCCCGCCATCAAGGCTTCGGCCTGTGTGGCGCCTGTCAAACGCGCCGCAAGATAGCCGCCGTTAAAACTGTCTCCGGCGGCGGTTGTGTCGATAACATTTGTCGCCGCCGGATAGGATTGCGCGACATCCTCCCCAAGGCTGAGCGGCCCCTCGGGGCCACGTTTTAACGCGCCGTCTTTGCCAAGCTGGGTGAAACGGGTGGCGACGGCCTCAGCGGTCTCGTCGAACAGCGCCATCTCGTCATCAATGGAGGGCAAGGCAATGTCGGCACGTTGCCAAAAGCGGGTTGTGATATTGCGGGCGTCTTCGACACTGTCCCACAGGCGGGGGCGATAGTTGCTGTCATAGATCACTTTGACAGGGTTTTTCTCCAGCCAATCCAGCAGCGCAATCCTGACATTTTGTGGCAGGATGCCAAGCGAGATTCCTGACAGGTAGATGGCATCGTAGTCGGCCAGAAAGTCAAACCGTCCATCAGCAAATAACTGCCGCGCCGCCGCTGCATTGCGCCAATAGGTAAAGCTACGCTCGCCGTTTGGCGTAGTGGTGATTGCGTATAGCCCGGGCGAGGCGCCCGCGATGTCGCGGATGGCTTTGGTGCCGACACCTTGGCCCGCGATAAAGTCTCGGATGCGGTCAGAGAAGGGATCATCACCCAGACAGGTGACATAGTCGATGTGCAGATCGGGCGCGCTGCGCTGCATGTAGATCGCCGTGTTGAGCGTGTCTCCCGCCACGCCGATCTGCGCGTCCTCCCCTGCCATAGACAGTTCGATCATGGCTTCGCCAATGCAGGCAATTCGGGTCATTTCTGTTCTCTTTTCCATATGATTAGTCCAGCGCCCATGATGACAAACGCACCCAGTATCGTTCCCGCATCCGGCACAGTCTGAAACAACAGATAGCCCCATATCGCGACGTAGATCAGGAAGGAGTAGGTAAACGGCATCAGCTGGTTCGCAGTGCCGAACCTGTGCGCATTGGTGAGCAGTTGATGACCTGCCCACCCCATCACGCCGAGGCTGACCAATACAACCACGCCCCATGTCGTCGCAGGCGGGGTCCAGACCCACAAGGCAAAGGGCAACAGCACGGCGCAGCCGACCAGCCCCATGTAGAATTGCATCGTGTCCACCGCGACAACCCCGGACAGCTTGCGCGTCATGATCGAATAAAACGCCAGCGCAGTCGCGTTATAGATGATCAGCAGCATCGCCGGATGAAAGGCCGTCCCGAAGGGGCGCACGACGATCAGCACACCGATGAACCCCAGAATGATCGCCCCCCAGCGCCACGCGCCAACGGGCTCTTTCAGCAGCCAGATCGACAGGAAGCAGACGATCACGGGGCTGGAAAAGATGATCGCCGACACAACGGTCAGCGGCAAAAATTGTAGGGCGTAAAAGTTCGATAGCGTGGCCGAGACAAGCAGCAGCGAGCGGCTGACAACCTGCCACATGTGATCGGTGCGAAAACGGTCGGCGGTAAAGCCGCCTTTCGCGATCACGGCGACCGAGATCACGAAGTGGCTGGCATAACGCATGAAGGCCAGCTGAAATGCAGGGATGCCCGCCACCGCCAGCCATTTGGCCCCCGTATCCACCACGGAAAAGAACAGCCAAGCACCCAGCATCAACAAGATGCCAAGGCGCGGCAGATCCGCGTTGGATTGGGCGGTGACGGCCATCTGCTAGCCTTTGAATCGCTTGGCGTAGAAATCGACCATCTGGCTGACCATATCGTCGGCCTGTCCTTCGTCACGCGCTGTTGTCAGCGCTTCGAGCGTGCCTTTGGACATGATGCTGTCCACGCCAGCATCTTCGGTCATGCGGGCGTAATATCCCACATCTTTGGCCGCGTTCTTAATCGCGAATTCCAGCTTGGTCGCGTCGCCGTCCACGCCGTAGGCTTTGACAAAATCCATCATGCCGGAATGCAGTGGACCTGCGGACATGACGTTGTACAGGTTCGCACGGTCCACGCCCGCAACGTCGGCCATGGCAAAGGCTTCGGCCATGGCGTTGGCCACGGTCATGCCGAAGAAGTTGTTGATCAGTTTGATGGTGTGGCCCGACCCGATGTCGCCAAGGTGAAAGACGTTCTCCCCCAGATCTTTTAGAACAGGCTCGACCGCGTCGAACGCCGCTTTGTCGCCCGACGCCATGATGTTGAGCAATCCGTCTTTGGCATGTGCGGGCGTGCGGCCCAAAGGCGCGTCAAGGAAGGCACCACCGGCGGCGGCGACTTCCGCGGCAAGCGCGCGGCTGCTGGCGGGCAGCGAAGTGCCGAAATCCACAACCGTGGCACCGCTGCGCAAACCTGCGATCACGCCTGCATCGCCGCGCATACGGGACTCAACATGGTCCGAGGTGCCCATGCACAGCATGATGATGTCCGACGCCTCGGCCACGGCTTTGGCATCCGCAGCCTCGGTCGCGCCGCGTGCAATGGCGGCGTCCAGATAGGTGCGGTCGGTGTTGCCCAGAACCGTGAGGGCATAGCCCATGTCCTGAAGCCGCCCAACCATTGCGCCGCCCATCAGGCCAAGGCCGATAAATCCGATTGCTGGTTTGCTCATGTTGTATCCTTCTTCCGTGTCTATGCAGATAATGCGTTTCGTGTTGTGTGATGCTGCGAGGTCAGCTGAGCCTCGATCTGTTCGGCCACGGCAAGGGTGCGCGTGGCGTCTGCGACGTCGATCATCGGGGCAGCGCCATCCATGACCTCCACGAAGTGGGTCAGCTGCGCCTCAAGCGGTGTCGCTGTGTCGGCGGCAGGGGTGAGGGGGGTAATCTGCGCAGGGGTGCCCCAGTCACTACCGCGCCAGAGGGTCATGGAGGGAAAGCTGATCGCCCCGCCCGTGCCGGTGATCCACATCATGTCCTGCTGCGTGGTGCCGATGTTGGGGTTCTCGCCTGTTGCTGCCTCAAACCCCCAAGGGCTGGGCGCGGTGTCGGCAAAGCTGATCGTGCCTGTTGCGCCATTTTCGAAGGTGAGGGCGATGGCGCCGCTCTCGATCCGGTCGGTGCCGCGCAATGGGGTGCCTGATAGGGCGACGACCTGCGCGATCTCCCCGATGCAAAAGCGCAGAAGGTCGATGTCATGCACCAGATTTATCATCACAGGGCTACCGCCCGCCGTGCGCCAGTTGCCATCGAAATAGGCGTCGGGTTTGCGCATCGCCCAGAGGAGCGAGACGTTGACGACCTGCCCGATGGCCCCCTCTGCGATTAGGGATTTGAGCTGTTGTACTGACGCATGATAGCGGCGATGGTGCCCGACGAGCGAGCGGATTTGAGTCTGTTTTAGGGTCTGTGCAAGGGTTTGCGCGTCTTCCAACGTGCCCGCCACGGGTTTCTCGATCAGCATGTGCCAGCCAAGGGCGGCGGCTTGGGCACCGTGATCTGCGTGCAGATGGGTGGGGGTGGCGATGATGACGCCGTCAACGGCGGCGCTTTTCGCTTCGCGCATCGCCATGTAGCGCGGGGCATCTATGTCGATCGACATATCGGGGTCGGCAAGGCCCACCAATTCGCAGGCAGGATGGGCCCGGACCGCTTCCACATGGCGGATGCCGATCAGACCGCCACCGACGACAAGGATGCGTTTCACATCACCGCTCCGATTTGCCATGGCACGAATTCATAATCGCCCAATCCCTGCGCCTCGGATTTGGTTTGCTCGCCCGAGGCGACGCGTAGGAACATCTCGTAAATCTCGCGGCCCTTTTCCTCGACGCTGACGCCCGCCGACAGGATTTCACCTGCGTCGATGTCCATGTCCTCGGACATGCGTTTGGCCATCTCGGAGTTGGTGGCGATCTTGACCGTGGGCGCGGGTTTGGACCCGAAGGCAGAGCCGCGGCCCGTGGTGAAACACACCAGATTACAGCCGCCTGCGATTTGTCCAGTAACCGAAGCCGGATCATAACCGGGGCTATCCATGAAGGTGAAGCCGCGTGCCGTGACCGCTTCGGCGTATTTATAAACGCCCGTCAGGGGCGAGGTGCCGCCCTTGGCCGACGCGCCCAGCGATTTCTCAAGGATCGTGGTCAGTCCGCCCTTTTTGTTGCCCGGTGACGGGTTATTATCCATCGAGCCGTTGTTGCGGCGGGTGTAGTCCTCCCACCACTTGATCAGACCGATTAGCTTGTCGCCTGTCGCACGGTCCACCGCACGGCGGGTGAGCATGTGTTCGGCGCCGTAAATTTCGGGCGTTTCGGCCAGCACGCCTGTGGCTCCCTGTGCGGTGAGCAGATCACAGGCATAGCCCAGCGCGGGGTTGGCCGTCACACCCGACCACGCGTCGGATCCGCCGCATTGAAGCGCCACCATCAGTTCGGACGCGGGGCATTCCGTGCGGGTCGCCTGATTGGCGATGGGTAGCATGGCGCTGACTTTCTCGATCCCCAGTTCCACCGTGCGGCGCAGGCCTGCGACATTCTGGATGTTCATGGTCTGGAAGGTTGGCCCTTGTTTCAGGCCGTATGCTTCCAGCAGCCAGTCGATCTGGTTCATCTCACAGCCCAAGCCCACCATCAGCACGGCGGCGTGGTTGGGATGCTTGGCATATCCCCACATGACGCGTTGCAAGGCCTCGAACCCGTCCCCGCTGTCGGCCATGCCGCATCCGGTGCCATGCACAAAGGCGGCGACGCCATCGACGTTGGGATAGGCGGCCAGCACTTCGGGGGTGAAGTGATCCGCGATCATCCGCGCCGCGGTGGCCGAGCAATTCACCGAGGTGACAATGGCGATGTAGTTGCGCGTACCCACCCGCCCGCTGTCACGGCGGTAGCCCATAAAGGTATCTTGGGTTTTCGCAGGCGCGACGGGGCGCAGATCGGTCGAGTATTCATACGCGGCTTCGGTATTGCGGAATTCGACGTTGTGGGTGTGGACGTGGTCGCCCGCTGCGATGTCTTCAGAAGCGTACCCGATAAGCTGCGCGTATTTGCGCACTGGTGTGCCCTTGGCCATCGCCACTGTTGCGATCTTGTGACCGGAAGGGATCAGCGCGGTGGTTGCGGTGCCTTCAATGGCGATTCCCACCTCCAGCGCACGGGTCGCGGTGACGACAGTGTCGGCGCGGTCGAGACGTACAAAATCCATTGTCTTTTCTTTCAGTCAGCGGGCGCGCGGCCCCTAAAGCAGGATCGTGATGATGCTGGGCCAGATCAGCAGAACAGCCAGCGCAACAATCTGGATACCGATGAAGGGCAGAAACCCTTTGAAGATATCCGTCAGGCTGATGTGCGGCGGTGCCACTGATTTGAGGTAGAAGGCCGCAGGACCAAAGGGCGGCGACAGAAAGCTCACCTGCATGTTCATACAGAAGACCACGCCGAACCAGATGCCGATGTGCTTGGGCTCCAACTGGCCGATAAAGCCGATCTCTTCGATCGGCAGGCGCTGCACGATGGGCAGGAAGACGGGGATAATCAGCAGCACGATGCCGACCCAATCCATGAACGCACCCATGAAGAGCAGAATGACCATCATCGCAAGGATGATCCCCATGGTTGGCAACTCACTGCCCACGATAAAGTCGGCCACATATGTCGGGCCGCCCGCGATGGTATAGGCACCCGCAAGAGCTGCCGCGCCGATGGTCACCCAGATGATCGTACCGGTAGATTTCAGCGTCCGCATCAGGCTGTCCCACAGCCCGTCCACCACCGCCGGAATACGCAGCGTCAGCAGCAACAGCACCAGCAGCGTCAGCATGGTTTGGGAAATGCCCAGCGTCGGGCTGTCGATCACGAATTGTGGTGCGATCAGGATCACCACGACATACAGCCCGATCCATTTCGCGTTACGGACTACAAGACCAACCCATTCGGCAAAGTCCTTTTGGTAAAGCGTCATCAGCATATAGACGGCCAAAGCGCCCATACCTGCCGCCTCGGTAATCCCCGTGATCCCGCCATAGATCGAGCCCATGACAACCCCGATCACAATGATCGGCGCGACAAGGCCTTTGCCCAGCAGCCAACCACGTGTGGTGCGCTGCACCCCGAAGGCGAAATAGATCAGCCCAAGGCAGATCGCGACGATGCCGCCGAACCACGGCACATAGTCTATAGTGCCCCAAAAGATCGGCTCGACCCCGTCGCCCAGATCAATGTTCTGGCCCGTGATGGTAAAGAACAGCGCCCGCAGGAACAGCACGGTGCAGATGCCCGCCGTCAGCACCGCAAGAAAGGCGGTGAAAAGGCCCAGCTTCTCGAGGCCCTGCGGCTCACCGGGTTGTGGCTCGGGCAGGGGGGCGTCTTCGGGGCGCAGCTGCGTGCGCACGATGATGTAGATGATGAAGAAGGACGCCAGCATAAAGCCGGGCAGGAAGGAGGCGGTGAACAGCGCCTTGATCGACGTCTCGGTGATGAGGCCATAGATGATCAGCACGATGGACGGCGGGATCATAGTCCCCAGAGAGCCTGACGCACAGATCGTCCCGATGGCGAGGTTCTGGTTATAGCCAAGCCGTAGCATTTGCGGCAGTGCGATCAGGCCCAGCAGGACGACTTCGCCGCCGATGATCCCCGACATGGCCGCCATGATTACCGCCATGATGGAGGTCACAATCGCGATCCCGCCACGGGTGCGGTTCAGCCAGATCGACAGGGACGAATACATGTCTTTTGCGATGCCGGACCGTTCCAGCAGCGACGCCATAAAGATAAACAGCGGAATGGATATGAGGACATAGTCCGTTAAAAGCCCGTATATCTTCTGGGCAAGGATATTGAGGGGCCCGCTCCCCGGCCTGCCTGTCAGCATACCGTCGCCAAAGGTCCACGGCGCGCTCAGCAACGTAGGTTCGAACTTCATCACCATGACCAGAACGGCCAGCACAGCCGAGGCAAGGCCCAGCGGCATACCAATCGCCAGCAGAACCAAAAGGCCCAGCATCAGGACCAGAGAAATTGTACCAATATCCATCAGGTGTCTGCCTTTTTCTCGGTGTTCAGGAAGGCTTTGCGGGTTGCCTCCAAGCCGTTGTCGCTGCCCACGGCTGCGCGCAAACGGTCCAGCTCGTCTTGGTCAATGTCGTCTGCGGCCGTGTGGATCACGGGCTCGTTATTCCAGTCAGAGATCAGGTTGATGACGGCCTGAACAGCGACCAAAGCAACAATAATCAGTACCGCCATTTTGAGTGTGGCGGGAATGGGCGGGTCAAAGGCGGTGCCGAATGTCTCCCAGCGGCCGAACTTCTGGAACGCTTCCTTGTAGCCGCCATAGATCAGGGCCGCAGCAAACACGACAATCAGGAAGGTCGAGATACAGTCGCACACCCGCTGCACCCAGCGCGGCGTCATATCATAGAGCAGGAAGATGCGGATGTGGCTGCGTTGCTGCATCGCATAAAGACCCGCCGTCAGGAAAACAAAGCCCGCCAGCCATAGCGACATCTCGTTGGCCCAAAGGGTCGGCGCCTCGAACACATAGCGCAGGACGACCTCATACAGCATGACCATGGTCAGCAGGATGATCAGCATCATGGTGATCCTCCCGACGAAGACCGACAGGCGGTCCAGCGGGCCCCATGCCTCGAACTCCATCGGGGCGCGGCGCACAGTCATCACACCAAAGATCAGCAGAACGGGAATAGCGATCATAGCAAGCAGGTCAAAGATGTCGATATGCGTGCCCAGCACGATGGGGCCATTGGGGGTCACGTCGATGCGCGCATAAAGCGCAGCAAGCTGGTCCGCATGGCCGCCCCAATCCAGAATGAACGCAGGCATATGCCACGTCACCCAACCCGCACAAAAGATGAAAGCGAGCGGCACCAGCCATTCGATGGCGGTGCCGTGTTTTGCGTGGCTCATACTGTCCCCCCATAAGACCGCCGTGGCGCAGCGTCTTTGTCCGTCATTTTTGTTTTGGATCGGTTTGGTGCCAAAGATCTCAGCAAGAGGGGCCGCGCGCGTGGCTGCGGCCCCTCCAATCAGATCTTATTCGGAAACCAGACCCAGCTGGGTCAGATATGCCATGTGCGATTCAACCAGTGCCTTGGCTTCCGGTGTTGTCGCAAACTCGGGCCATGTGGCCTGCGCTGCGGCGCGGAACTTGGCCAGCTCTTCTGGAGCCCACTGGGACAGAACCACACCTTTTTCGCGCAGCGATGCGGCGGCTTCGGCGTTGGCTTTCTCAAACGTCAGCGCGGTGCGCAGTGCCAGCGATTCCATGCCGACCTTCATGATCTTCTGGTGGTGCGCAGGCATCGCGTCAAACACCTCTTTGTTGCACGTCAGGTGGTCAGACGGCATCGAGTGGAAGCCGGGGAAGTTGGCGTAGTTGACGATGTCATACAGACCAAGACCCACGTTGTTGGCCAGACCGGATGCGTCGGCACCGTCGATGATGCCTGTCTCAAGCGCGGTAAAGATTTCGGTGAAATCCATCACGATCGGGGACGCGCCCAGCTTTTCAAAGATCTTGGTTTCCATGCCTGGAGGGGAACGGAACTTCCAGTCCTTGAAGTCAGCCACTTTTTCAATCGGCTTGCTGGAGGCAAATGATTCCTGACCGTAGATCCACCAGCCGATCAGCTCCATCCCGTATTTGTTATACAGCGGCGCTGCGGCCTCAAGCCCGCCACCGTAGTACAGCCATGACAGCTGCTGATAGGGCGTGTCGTAGCCGCCCATGATGTCGCCCACAAACTGGAACGCAGGGTTTTTGCCGGTCTGATACCCGCCACCGTGCATTTCGCAATCAAGGATACCGCTGGCGGCCGCGTCAAACCCTTCAACCGATTTTACAACGGATGAAGACCAGAACATCTCAATCGCGATTTCGCCGTTGGACATGTCCTGGACGTTGTCGATGTAACCTTGGGCCAGTTTGCCCGAAACAGTTTCAGGCGCATAGTGCGTTTGAATGCGCAGTTTGGTCGTGGCATGGCCATCGGCCATTGCGGTGCCCGCAGCCAATGTCGCGGCAACAGCGGCGCAGACTGCTTTTTTCAGTAATTTCATAATGTCCTCCCAGACGTTGAGCGTGAAATTCCGGAGATCTATTTGCCTCCGCGTGTGGTACGCTAACAGCAGGTTAGGATGCAGAATCGCGTTCAACAAGAAAAAAGTGAAATTTCATATAATTTCGAGATTTTGCTGTATTTTCGAAATAAACTTGGATATGGTCGGGCCTTACACCAAGGCCGAGGGCCGACATGGCGCCAGAATCAGATATCTATCAGTCGTTGAAAAGCAAACTGATCTCCAACGGGTTTGCCCACGGGGCCAAACTGCGCGCCGAGGTTCTGCGCGAGGAATATGGCTGCTCTGCCAGTACGGTGCGCGAAGTTCTGTTTCGCTTGTCGACCGTGGGCCTTGTTTCGTTTCAGGAACAGCGCGGGTTTCGCGTGCCGGACCGCAGCCCCGAAAAACTGATCGAGCTGACTCACATGCGCGTCTTGCTGGAGGCGGAGGGCACAGTCATGTCGATCCGCCGTGGCGGTGTCGCGTGGGAGGCCAAGCTGACCGCCGCGCACCACCAGCTGAGCCATATCGAGAGTCGCATTCACGGGCAGACGCCCTCGGATGAAATTGTCGCTATCTGGTCGGGGGCCGAAAAGGAGTTCCACGAGACGCTGATTGTGGCCTGTGGTTCCGAGACGTTGAAAAAGCTGCACGGGCAGCTCTATGCGCAGTTCCGCCAGCAGTTGATGGTGGCGGACCGAGATTTCGACTTTATCTCGACTAACATTCAGCACCACGCGGCCATTCTGGACGCCGCCTTGTCGGGGGATGAGGCCTTGACCCGCCAGAAAGTCCACGACCATCTGGCGCGGCATCTGACGGGGGAGACGCTGGGCCTTTAGGCGTCTAGCTCGTCGCGCATATAGACGCTGATGATCTCGTCAAAGCTGTCTTCGGCCTTAAACCCCAATGCGATTGCGCGGTCGGGGGCAAAGTCGCGGGGCCATCCTGCGACAATGCCCATGATCGTCTCGTCGGGTTGCGGCTTGATCAGGTCGACCACAGATTGACCTGCGGCGCGGCGCAGCGCCTCGATCTGCTCTTCGACGGTGCAGCTGATCCCAGGCAGGTTGAGGGCGCGCCGTCCGTTCAGGAGGCTCGTGTCCATCTTTGCCGCTTTGGTCAGGAACCGTGTGGCTGCACGCGGGCTGGCGTGCCAGTGGCGCACGGTGTCGGGCACGGGCAGGATCGCCTCCACCCCGTTCAGCGGCTCACGGATAATGCCCGAAAAGAACGAAGACGCCGCCGCGTTCGCCTTGCCCGGTCGCACGCAGATGGTCGGCAGGCGTAGGGACAGGCCATCGGCAAACCCCTTGCGGCTGAAATCGGTCAGCATCAGCTCACACGCCGCTTTCTGCGCGCCATAGCTGGTTTGCGGGGCGCTTAGGAAGTTATCGCCGATCTTGTCAGGGAAAGGCCCGCCGAAAACCGCGATGGAAGAGGTGAAGACGATGCGCGGCACATAGGCCCCGCCCGACGCGTCGTGCGCGTCCTTCACCGCGCCCAGCAGATGCCACATCGCCATCATGTTCACGTCCCAGCCCAAGGCGAACTCGGCCTCCGCCTGCCCCGACACGATTGCCGCAAGGTGAAAGATGACCTCTGGTCGGTCCGCGATCAGCGTCTTTGCGGTGGCGGGGTCCGAGATGTCACCAGCGAGGGTTTTCGCGGTGACGCCTTCGGGCGGGAAGGCACGGTCAAACAGGGTTATCTGCGGGTGGGCAAAAACGGCATCGTCGATGATATGTTGCGCCAGCTTCTGGCCAATCATGCCGCCGCCGCCAAGGATCAGAATACGTGTCATGTCAGGTCATTCCGTTTCTTGAGTTCAAGGTAAAGGCCCGCATGGTCCAGATCAGCGCCGTCCATTTCGTTGCAGAAATAGGCAAAGCGGTCGCGCACGGACTGGGTGGCGGGCAGGGTAAGGCCCGCCGCATCGGCCTCGGCCAAGGTGTTGTCCAAGTCCTTGAGCTGGAATTTCGACAGACCGCCGGGGGTAAAGTTGCCTTCGGACATCCGGTGTCCATGTTGTTGCAGGATCACGCTGTCCGCGAACCCGCCTTTGAGCGCTGCGCGCAAGGCCGCAGGGTCCGCGCCGCCTTTTTCGGCCAGCAATGTCGCCTCGGCCACGGCGGCGATGGTGACGGCGACGATGGTTTGGTTGGCCAGCTTGCACAGCTGCCCCGCGCCCGACGGGCCGACATGCACGGGACGGCCCATCGCGGCCAAGAGGGGCGCCACACTCTCGACCACAGCCGCGTCACCGCCCGCCATAATCGCAAGGCTTGCCGCCTCTGCCCCCTTGGTCCCGCCCGAGACAGGCGCGTCGATGTGATCGACCCCCAGATCCGCCAATTGCGCCGATTGGGCGCGGGCGTGCTCGGGCTTGGCGCTGGACATGTCGATCCAGATCATGCCGCGGCTCAGGGACCCGCGAAAGGCATCATCGTCCAGTAAGGCCTGCGTCGCAAAACCGTCGCTGAGCATCGTGATAATCACCTCCGCCCCTGCAATTGCCTGCGCTGCGGTATCGGCGGTTTTGGCCCCTTCGGCCACCAAAGGTGCGGCCCGTTCCGCGCTGCGGTTCCAGACAGTCAGATCATGGCCCGCCTTCATCAGATTGCGCGACATGGGCGCGCCCATCAGGCCGGTGCCAATCAACGTGATCTTGCGTAGGGTGCTCATCTGGAAGGGTCCTTTCAAAAAGGGGCGTCGGTTGGGTTATGGTCAAATCGAAATCTCTGACATACGCTAACGGCAACGACAAAAAGGGCCAGTAGGCCCGGCTTAATAAGTTTGAAAAAATGTGGATTATAGCAGGACCCAACGGGTAAAAAACTGTGCGTATCCATCAGGGAGATAGGGTTTTTAGTATGACAGGACAACGGCTTAGTGGAAAGCGCGCCTTGGTCACGGCGGCGGGTCAGGGCATTGGTCGCGCCAGCGCGATTGCCATGGCAAAAGAGGGCGCACAGGTGTTTGCAACGGATGTAAACATGGATGCGCTCTCCACGATTCGGGGTGCGAATCTCGAAAATATTGAAATTTTCGAACTTAATGTTCGTGACGATCAGAGCGTTTCAGAGGGCATTGCACGGGCAAAACCGGACATTCTTTTCAACTGTGCGGGCTTTGTGCATCACGGTGCGGTGCTGGAGGCGCAGGACGATGAATTGGAGTTTGCGCTGGACCTGAACGTCCGCTCGATGGTGCGCACGATGCGGGCGGCGCTGCCGGTGATGATCGAGAACGGCGGCGGCTCAATCGTGAATATGTCGTCGGCAGCGGGATCGGTGATCGGCGCGCCCAATCGTTTCATATATGGGATGACGAAAGCAGCCGTGGTCGGCATGACAAAATCTGTCGCTGTCGACTACATCAAACAGGGCATCCGCTGTAACTGCATCTGCCCCGGCACGGTGGAAAGCCCCAGCTGGCATGACCGTGTCACCGAACTGGGCGAACAGTTGGGCGACTATGACAAGGCGATGGAGCAATTCGTGTCACGCCAGCCTATGGGCCGTGTCGCCAGCGCCGAGGAAATCGCCGCGCTCGTTGTCTACCTTGCCAGCGACGAAAGCGGATTCACCACGGGCCATGCCCATGTTATTGACGGAGGATGGTCAGGCCAATGACCCATAAAATCACCAAAGACGATCTGCGCTCGCGCAAGTGGTTCATGAACCCCGACAACCTCGAGATGACCGCGCTCTATCTTGAGCGGTATCTGAACTACGGCCTGACGCGGGACGAGCTGCAATCGGGCAAGCCGATCATCGGGATCGCGCAGACGGGCAGTGATTTGTCGCCCTGCAACCGCCACCATATCGAACTGACCAAGCGCGTGCGCGACGGCATCATCGCGGCGGGTGGTACCTGTATAGAAATCCCCGTGCATCCCATTCAGGAAACGGGCAAGCGGCCCACGGCCTCGCTGGATCGGAACCTCGCGTATTTGTCTTTGGTAGAGACGCTTTTTGGCTATCCGCTGGACGGTGTTGTTCTGAACATCGGTTGTGACAAGACGACGCCCGCGCTGCTGATGGCGGCCGCCACCGTTAACATTCCTGCGATTGCGCTGTCTGTCGGACCCATGCTCAACGGCTGGTGGAAGGGCGAACGTGCAGGCTCTGGCACCGTGATCTGGAAAGCGCGGGAGCAATTGGCCGCAGGTGACATCGACACGGACGAGTTTATGGAGATCGCGGCGGCCTCGGCCCCGTCTGTGGGCTATTGCAACACGATGGGCACGGCGACGACGATGAACTCACTGGCCGAGGCGTTGGGCATGCAGTTGCCCGGTTCGGCGGCGATCCCTGCCCCCTACCGCGAGCGGGGGCAGATCAGTTACGAGACGGGTAAGCGCATCGTCGATATGGTGTGGGAGGATGTGCGCCCGACGGATATCATGACGCGGGAGGCGTTTGAAAACGCCATCGTCATCAACTCGGCCATTGGCGGCTCGACCAATGCGCCTATTCACCTCAACGGTGTGGCGCGGCACTTGGGCGTGCCATTGGACAATGACGACTGGCAGAAACATGGCCACGATGTGCCACTACTGGTGAACATGCAGCCAGCGGGTAAATATCTGGGTGAGGATTACCAACAGGCGGGCGGTGTCCCCGCGGTGGTCGGAGAGCTGATCGCCGGCGGTCTGCTGCCGCATCCAAACGCGATGACCGTGAATGGCGCGACGATGGGCGAGAATTGCGCGGCTCAGCGCAGCAAGAATTCCGATGTGATCAAACCCACCACCGATCCCATGAAAGAGCAGGCGGGCTTCCTCAACTTGTCGGGCAACCTGTTCGAGAGCGCGATTATGAAGACTTCCGTGATCTCGCCCGCGTTCCGCAAAACCTATCTGTCGAACCCCGATGACCCCGAAGCGTTCGAGGGCCGTGCTGTGGTATTTGAAGGGCCAGAGGATTTCCACCACCGCATCGACGACCCTGCGGAGGATATTACCGAAAATTGCATCCTCTTCATGCGCGGCGCGGGGCCCAAAGGCTACCCCGGTGCGGCAGAGGTCGTGAACATGCGCCCGCCCTCCTACCTGATCAAACAAGGGGTCGAGGCGTTGCCCTGTATCGGTGACGGGCGGCAGTCCGGCACCTCCGGCAGTCCTTCGATCCTGAACGCTTCGCCCGAGGCGGCGGATGGGGGCGGGCTGGCCTTGCTGCAAAACGGCGACACCGTGCGGATCGATCTGGGCAAAGGCACCGTCGATATGCTGGTCCCGCTGGATGAGCTGAACGAGCGGGCGCGGGTGCTGGCGGCCAATGGCGGCTATGACGTGCCGGTGAGCCAGTCACCATGGCAAGAGATCTTCCGCGAAAAGGTCGGGCGTCTGGATCAGGGCATGACCCTGAAAGGCGCCGATGCATACCAAGATATTGCGCGTAAGCACATGCCGCGTGACAACCACTAGGATAAGGAACAGACGATGAAACTTTTACGCTATGGCCCGATTGGCGCTGAGAAACCCGGCATGCTGGATGATGCAGGCACGCTGCGCGACCTGTCGGCGCATGTGGATGACATCAATGGTGGAATGCTGGATGATGCAAGCATCGCGAAACTGCGCGCGCTGGACCCTGCCAGCCTGCCCGCGGTTGAGGGCAACCCGCGCCTTGGGGCTTGTGTCGGGAACATTGGCAAATTCCTGTGCATCGGGCTGAACTACTCGGACCATGCGGCGGAAACGGGTGCAGATATTCCCGAGCATCCCATCCTGTTTTTCAAAGCGAACTCGGCCATTGTGGGCCCCAATGATGATGTGATGATGCCCCGTGGCTCGACCCACACCGATTGGGAGGTCGAATTGGGCGTGGTGATCGGCAAAACTGCGAAATACGTCTCTAAAGCGGATGCTTTGGACCATGTTGCGGGTTATTGCGTGGTGAATGATGTGTCCGAGCGGCACTTCCAGACCCAGCTGACAGGGCAGTGGACCAAGGGCAAATCCTGCGACACATTCGGCCCGACGGGCCCGTGGCTTGTCACCCGCGATGAAGTCGAAGATGTGCAAAACCTTGCCATGTCTCTGGATGTGAATGGCAAGCGGATGCAGACGGGCAATACCTCGACCATGATCTTTACCGTGGCCGAGATCATCGAACATCTCTCCAGCTTGATGACCCTGCACCCCGGTGATGTCATCACCACAGGCACACCTCCCGGTGTTGGTATGGGCATCAAGCCAGAGCCCGTGTTCCTGAAAGAAGGCGACGTGATGGAGCTGACGATCGACGGTCTTGGCCAACAGCGCCAGAAGGTCGGTCAGGATGCCTGATCTTTTACAAATTGGCGGCATCACCGACACGATGCGGGAACGGCTGGAGGCGGCGTTTACGATCCACCAGACCAACCGCTATAACGCGGAGGAGATCACCCATATCGTGACCAATGGCCACGACGGGGTAAAGCCGGAGCTGATGGCCTCGCTCCCCAACCTCAAGATGATCAGCGGCTATGGCGTGGGCTATGACGCCGTTGACGCGGATGAGGCGGCGCGGCGGGGGATCATCGTGACCCACACGCCCAATGTCCTGAACGAGGAAGTGGCGACAACGGCGGTTTTGCTGATGCTGATGTGCTACCGCGAGGCGCTGCGCGACGATGCCCATGCGCGGTCGGGCGATTGGGAGGCAAAGGGCGGTGCGCCGCTGACCCGTTCGGCCGATAACCAGACCATTGGTATTCTGGGCCTTGGCCGTATCGGGCAAGCGATTGTGGACAAGCTGGCGCCGTGGAGCCCCACGATCCTCTATCACACGCGGACCAAAAAGGACGTGCCCTATACCTACTATGACAATCTGGTGGCGATGGCGCATGACTGTGACGTGCTGGTCTGCATAACCCCCGGTGGCCCATCGACCAACAAGATCGTCAACGCCGAGGTGATCGAGGCGCTGGGCCCGACGGGCACGCTCATCAATGTGGCGCGTGGCTCCGTGGTGGATGAGGCCGCGATGATCGAGGCGCTCAGCACAGGCAAGCTCGGCTGGGCGGGCCTTGATGTGTTCGAGGCAGAGCCGCATGTGCCGCCCGCCTTGCGCGCCCTGCCGAACACCGTGCTGCTGCCCCATGTCGGCAGCGCCACGGTCGAGACGCGGGCCGCAATGGGGGCGCTGACGGTGGACAACCTGCTGCAACACCTCAAGGACGGGACCGTTATCAGTGCCGTGCCAGAATGCGCCGATCTGTGAGTGCTAAGGCGATGACAGATGATTGAATTTGTCATCGCCGTTTTCTTTTTGCTGATCACGCCGGGGCCGGGGGTTCTGACAACGGCGGGGATTGGTGCGGCTTACGGCTTTAACGCGGGGCTGCGGTTTTTGGTGGGCCTGTGTCTGGGCGGCTTCATCACGATGATGCTTGTCGTGTCGGGGCTGGCGGCGATTGTGCTGACGGTGCCGTCGTTGCGGTTTGTGCTGTTGCTCGCGTCCGTGTCCTACCTTGTGTACCTTGCATGGCGGATCGCCAGTGCAGGTGCGCAGATCGGATTCATGCCTGCGACCACGCCGCTGGGCTTTACCAACGGGCTGATGCTGCAATTCATCAATCCCAAAGCATATGTCGTGGCGACCACGCTGTTTTCGGGGTTCAACTTTATGCCCGCAGCCCCCGCGTGGGAGGTGGCGATCAAGCTGTTGGTCTTCAATGCGATCTGGATCCCTGTGCATCTGGTCTGGCTTGCCGCTGGTGCACGTGTACGGCAAATGAACCTGAGCGCAGGGACACAGCGCATCATCAACATCTGCATGGCAGTGTCGCTGCTGGTGGTTGTCTTTGCCGCACTGATCGCGTCCCGCTGATATGAAATTTGGAGAATGAGATGACGAAGAATACGCATAAGGTGGCCGCGATTGGCCTTGGCTCGATGGGCTACGGCATTGCCATGTCGGCGCTGCGCGGCGGGCATTCGGTCTGGGGGGTGGACATCAACGCCGATCAGATGGCCCGCTTTGTCGAGGCGGGTGGAGAGCGGGGCAATCTGGCCGATGCCGCAGGCGAGCTGGATACCGTGATTGTCGCCGTGCTGAACGCCGCCCAGACCGAGGCGGTCTTGTTCGGCGAAGGCGGCATCGTACCAAAGCTGCGTGCCGGTGCAGCGGTGTTGTCCTGTGCCACCGTGCCCCCCGCCTTTGCCAAGGAGATGGCGGCACGCTGTGCTGTATCCGGTGTGCTCTACCTTGATGCGCCGATCTCTGGGGGGGCGGTTAAGGCCGCCAATGGGGCCTTGTCGATCATGGCCGCCGGCAGCCCCGAGACGTTTGTCGCCCTTGCCCCCGTGCTCGACAGTATCGCCGAGACGGTGTTCGAGCTGGGCGATGAGGTTGGCGCGGGCAGTGCGATGAAGGCCGTGAACCAACTCCTCGCCGGTGTGCATATTGCCACGATGGCCGAGGCGTTGACTTTTGGCATGACCCAAGGTGTGACGCCCGATAAGTTCATCGAAGTGATCAGCAAATGCGCGGGCACCAGCTGGATGCTGGAGAACCGCGCCCCGCATATCGCGGCGGGGGATTACACGCCTCACAGCTCGGTCAATATCTGGCCGAAGGACCTTGGCATCGTCCTTGATATCGCCAAGGACGCGCAGTTCAGCGCACCGATTACCGCCGCCGCGTTGCAGCAGTTCGTGGCTGCGGCAGGCATGGGGCTCGGCGCGGAGGATGACGCAGCGGTTGCCAAAGTATACGCCCGCAATGCGCAACTGACCTTGCCGGGGGAAGAGACATGACAACCGTACTGGGCTGTATCGCGGATGATTTTACAGGGGCCACCGATCTGGCGGGGTTGCTTGCCCGCAGCGGTGTGCAAGTCTCGCTCCGCATTGGCGTGCCGACCGAGCCACCAAAGGATACTGGCCCGTTTGAGGTGATCGCGCTCAAATCCCGCACAGCGCTCGTGGCCGAGGCAGTGGCCGAGACCCGGGCCGCGCTGGCGTGGCTCAAGGCGGCGGGCGCGCAGCGGTTTTTCTGGAAGTACTGCTCAACCTTCGACAGCACAGCAGAGGGGAACATCGGCCCCGTGGCCGAGGCGCTGATGGCGGATTTGGGGACAGACCAGACGATCTATTGCCCCGCGTTTCCCGAAAACGGGCGGGCGATCTTTATGGGGAACCTGTTTGTGGGCCAACAGCCGCTGGCCGAGAGCCCGATGAAGGATCACCCGCTGACGCCCATGCGCGACAGCAATCTGATGCGGTTGTTGGCGCCACAGGTGACACAGGCCGTGGGCTTGGCCGACCGTTTGACCGTGGCCCAAGGGGCCGAAGCTTTGCGCGCCAAGCTGGAAGCGTTGCGTGCGCAGGGCACCGCCCACGTCGTCGTCGATGCGGTAGCCAACGCGGACCTTGAGATCATCGCACAAGCCTGTCGTAATATGCCGCTGATGACGGGTGGCTCTGCCGTGGCGATGCCGCTGCCTGATCTGTATCTGGCAGATGGGACCCTATCCGCGGACGCGCCCAAAGTGCCTGCCCCGCAGGTTGCGGCGGATACGGTTATCCTGTCGGGCAGTTGTTCTGCTATGACCAACGCTCAGGTGGCTGCCTATCTTGCGACGGGCGCACCTGCTTACCAGCTTGACCCCTTGTCGCTGGCGCAAACGGGCAGTGCGGATGTTTTGGCGTGGCTTGCTGCGCAGGATTTGACCGCTGCACCGCTGATCTATGCCACTGCCGATCCCGACAGCGTGAAGGCGGCGCAGGCGCAGCTGGGTGTGGCAGAGGCGGGCGCGTTGATCGAGAAAACCCTGGCCGATTGCGCCGTGGCCGCCCGCGATGCAGGGGCACGGCGGTTTATCGTAGCGGGGGGAGAGACATCAGGCGCTGTTACCCAAGCGCTGGACGTGACGCGCCTTGATATCGGGGTCGAAATCGCGGCGGGCGTGCCGTGGACCTTCTGCACCTCTGCGGGCCAGCAAATTGCGCTGACCCTGAAGTCGGGGAACTTCGGCGCCGAAGGGTTCTTTGACGATGCACAGAAAAGACTGGGTTGAGCATGAGTGAAGAGAGCAAACTGCGCGACCTGATCTGTCTGTTGGCCAAGTCGATGTTTGACCGTGGCCTGACGGGGGGCAGCACGGGCAATATCTCGGCGCGCACTGCCGATGGCGGGCTTCTGGTCAGCCCCACGGGAACCAGTTTCGGGCGGCTTGATCCTGCAAGGCTCAGCCGGTTTGACGCGCAGGGCGTGCATGTGGGGGGCGACAAGCCGACCAAGGAAATGCCGCTGCATTCGGCGTTCTACGACACGCGCAGCACAGCGGGCGCGGTGGTGCATTTGCACAGCTGTCATTCGGTGGCGCTGTCGATGATGCCCGACGTCGATGCCGACAGCTTCCTGCCGCCGCTGACGCCCTACGGCATTATGAAGCTGGGGCGGGTCAAGCTGCTGCCGTTCTTCCTGCCCGGTGATCCCGCGATGGGCGATGCCGTGCGCGGGCTTGCGGGCAAACGCAGTGCGGTGATGCTGGCCAACCACGGCCCTGTCGTCGCGGGCAAAGATATCGAGGCCGCCTGCAATGCGATTGAAGAGCTGGAGGACACCGCGCGGCTTGCCCTGCTTACCCGTGGAATGTCGCCGCAGATGTTGACGGATGCGCAGGTGCGCGCCTTGGTCACAAAGTTTGATGTGGAGTGGGACGGATGAAGTTTTCGGCTAACCTCGGGTTTCTATGGAATGATCTGGCGCTGCCAGAGGCGATACACGCCGCACATGCGGCAGGTTTTGACGCGGTAGAGCTGCATTGGCCCTATGATGTCCCCGCCGCCGACGTGAAGGCCGCGCTGGAGGCGACGGGCCTGCCCGTGTTGGGCCTGAACACGCGGCGTGGTGATGTGGCTGGAGGGGAGAACGGCCTGTCCGCTCTGCCCGACCGTGCCGATGACGCACGCGCTGCAATTGACGAGGCGCTGGCCTATGCCCGCGCGATTGGCGCATCAAACCTGCATGTTATGGCAGGGTTTGCCACGGGGCAGGTGGCGCTTGACGCCTTTGTGGATGCGCTAAGCTATGCCTGTAAACAGGCGGCGCTGCTGGGCATCACTATCCTGATCGAGCCGCTGAATTCTTATGACGCGCCTGGCTATTTCCTCAGCACCACCACGCAAGCGACCCAGATCATCGCACAGGTCGCGATGCCCAACCTCAAGCTGATGTTCGACTGCTACCATGTGCAATTGATGGAGGGCGACCTGACCCACAAGCTGCAAGCGCTGCAACCTCAAATCGGGCATATCCAATTCGCCAGCGTGCCTGACCGTGGAACGCCCGATCATGGAGAGGTGAATTTTGACCACGTCTTTGGGGTGATCAGGGACATGGGCTATGACGCGCCCTTGGGCGCTGAATACAAACCCCAGTTCCCCACGGACGGAACGCTGGAGTGGTTGCACCGGATCAAAGCGACGCGGTAATCCCGCCGTCCACATACAGCGTGTGGCCGTTCACAAAGCTGGATGCGGCAGACGACAGGAACACAGCCGCGCCGACCAATTCGTCGACATTGCCCCAGCGCCCTGCGGGGGTGCGTTTTGCAAGCCACGCGCTAAATTCATCATCGCTGACCAAAGCGGCGTTCAAAGGCGTGTCGAAATACCCCGGTGCGATGGCGTTACAGTTGAGCCCGTGTTTCGCCCAATCGGTCGCCATCCCTTTGGTCAGGTTGCCCACGGCCCCTTTGGTCGCCGTATAAGGCGCGATGCCCGGACGGGCGAGCGAGGTTTGCACAGAAGCGATGTTGATGATTTTACCCGCGCCGCGCCCGATCATGTGCCGCGCAACGGCTTGGCCCACGTGAAAGACCGACGCCACATTGGTTTGCAACAACCGCTCGAATGCGTCTGCGGGGAAGTTCTCAAGCTCGGTCCGGTGCTGCATGCCTGCGTTGTTGATCAGGATGTCGATGGGGCCTGTGGTGGCCTCGAACCCGTCAACGGCAGCACGCACGCCTTCGTGGTCGGTCGCGTCAAAGGCAAGCTGGTGCACGGTGCCGTCCACTTGTGCAGCGGCGGCCTGCAATTTGGCGGTGTCGCGCCCGTTCAGGACGACCTCGGCACCCGCACCTGCCAGCCCTTTGGCCAGCGCCAGCCCGATGCCCTGACTGGACCCCGTGATCAGCGCGCGTTTTCCGGTGAGGTTGAACATCTCTAGGGTCATGGTGGTTTTCCTTTTGTGGGTACGTTACAGGCCTTCGCGGTTCAATGCGATGCTGTAGACGCTGGTGGTGGCGGTGATGAAAAGCCGGTGCTTGCCGCGCCCGCCAAAACAGACATTCGAGACAAGCTCGGGGACGAGGATCTTTCCCATCAGCGCCCCATCGGGCGCGATGCAATGCACGCCATCCGCAGCCGAGGACCAGATGTTGCCGTCCGTATCCAGACGAAGACCGTCAGACGCGCCGTGGGAGATCGTGTGGAAATGCGCGCCGTCAGTGACCTCTGAGCCGTTGACGGTATAGCGGCGGATGTGGCGCTGCGCGTCCTTGTCAAACATCGCGCCAGTATCCGCGACATACAGCGTTGCTTCATCCGGCGAAAAGGCCAGACCATTGGGGCAGGCCATGTCGGTCACAACCGCGGTGAGCGCACCCGTGACCGCGTCGATGCGATAGACGTTGCAGGGCAACTCCTGTTCGGATTTGTAGCCTTCGTAGTTTGTCATGATGCCATAGTGCGGATCAGAGAACCAAATGGAGCCATCGGATTTCACGACAACATCATTGGGTGAATTCAACCGCTTCCCCTCGAACTGATCGGCCAGAACAGTGATCGTTCCGTCGTGTTCGGTGCGGGTGACACGGCGGGTGCCGTGTTCGCAGCTGATCAATCGCCCCTGCAAATCACGGGTGTGTCCATTCGCAAAATTCGACGGATCGCGGTAAACAGATACCGTCCCGTCCATCATCAATCGCATGATTTGGTTGTTCGGAATATCCGAGAAATACAGACACTCCGCATCGCCAAACCAGACGGGTCCTTCGACCCAGTCGAACCCTGTTGCCAGCCGTTTTACAGGCGCGTTTCCCAGCACAAATCTGGAAAACTCTGGCGTGTAGGCTTCGAAAAACGACATATGGGTTTTCCTGTTACAGGGGGCGGGTCATGTGGTGTGTGAAGATAGTCCTACGCATGGGGTTCCTGCCACGCAAGCGTGCTGTTTCGCAAAAAGACAAAGCTAAACGGTGAGTGTTTCGGCAAGGCGTTGCGCATAGGTTGGGGCGAATGTGCCATCCTATAGAATTTCAACCCCGAATGCAGATGCAGGTCGATGATGGAGGCAGTTTCATCGTTACCTATCGCTATGGTGATTTGGAGATTAACCCCATCCAGCGTGCGACTATCGGGCATGATCTCGGCGTCGGTTTAAGCGAGACATTATCTAATTCGGTAACTGTGCCGCGCGACTGTGAGACGGTTGTTGGCAATACAGGTGAGGCGGGCGTTTGGAGCTTTCGCTATATCCATCCAACCTATCAGTTTGCCACGATCGGTGACGACGAACTGGTCGGCACGGACAATGTTGACATCATGACCGGTGGCTTGGGCGATGACACTTTGCGCGGTCTTGCCGATGACGACAGGTTGCGCGGCGGCGCTGGGGCTGATTGGCGGGGATGGTTCGGACGTTGCGGCGTATGACTTTGCGCGCGAAGCCGTGGTTGTCGATCTGGCGGACACCGCGCAAAACACGAGATGGGCCGCAGGCGACAGGTATACCATGATCGAAGGCGTCTGGGGCAGCGGTTTTGACGACACCCTGCGCGGCGATGAAAGCGACAACATTTTGCGCGGGCGTTCCGGCGTGGATGAGATGTCGGGCCAAGGCGGCAATGAAACGCTTGAGGGCGATCCGGGCGATGATCTACTCTCTGGTGGGGACGGAAGCGACAGGTTGCTGGGCGGCGATGGCAATGATGTGCTGCTGGGCGGTGCAGGTGCCGATACAATGGACGGCGGCATCCGCAGTAACCGAACGCTGAGCGAGGTGGATACTGTTACTTATGCGTCTGAAACGGGTGCCGTTCGCGCGGACCTTGCATTCAGCGAGGTGAACGGATTGGCCGCCCCAGGCGACACGTTTGTATTAATCGAAGATCTGATCGGGACAGCATTCAATGACACCCTGCGTGGCGGCAGCGGTGCAAATACCTTCGTTGTTCTGGCCGACATCGGCTCTGACGTGATCGAAGATTTCGAGCTGGGTGTTGGTAGGCTCATGATCGGTTGGCATTTCGGGTACGGGTCGTAATCTGCTGCCTCATACCTAAGTGACGCGATTGTTCGCGGCGATGATCTTAGTATCGGCTTGGACCATTCATTCAGAACCTGACGGTACAAGGGGTCACGGATATCGGAACCTTCGCCGAGGACGTGGTGCTGATCTGATTGGTTTTGCGTGACTATATGCAACCTGTTCAAAAGGCGCCTTGTGCCATAGCAGATTGCGCTTACCGACTCTGTCGGCATGTCGCGATTGCATTGAAATTTTACGGAAAAAGTGGTGCCCAGAAGAGGACTCGAACCTCCACACCGTTGCCAGTACTAGCACCTGAAGCTAGCGCGTCTACCATTCCGCCACCTGGGCACACCTTAGAGCGCTCTCTTAGGCTGCTGGCTGTTCGGTGTCAACGGCATTTCTGGTGGCTGGGGGCACTTCTTTTACAATGCTGCGATTTGCAAGTAATTGCGCCTTGTTTGGAATGCGAGGGGCGGGTACACCCGTGCCGTACAATCGCGGGGCATTCATAATGGCGAAACTGGTTACAATCTATGGCGGTTCGGGCTTTGTTGGCCGTTACGTAGCGCGCCGGATGGCAAAAGCGGGCTGGCGGGTGCGGGTTGCCGTGCGCCGCCCGAACGAGGCAATTTTTGTAAAAACCTACGGAGTTGTTGGTCAGGTAGAGCCGGTGTTGTGCAATATCCGCGATGATGCCTCGGTTGCCTCCGTGATGCAGGGTGCCGATGCGGTTGTGAATTGTGTGGGCGTGCTGGCCGAGGCTGGCAAGAACACCTTTGACGCCGTTCAGTCCGACGGTGCAGAGCGGATCGCACGGATCGCTGCTGCGCAGGGGATTAACCGGATGGTGCATATTTCCGCCATTGGCGCGGATTTGGAGAGCGAGAGCAACTATGCCCGCACCAAAGCCGAAGGCGAGGCGGGCGTTCTCAAACACCAGCCCAACGCGGTGATCCTGCGGCCATCAATTGTCTTCGGTCCTGAGGACCAGTTTTTCAACCGCTTTGCGGGTATGGCGCGGATGGGTCCGGTGCTGCCGGTGGTGGGCGCGAACACGCGCTTCCAGCCCGTGTATGTGGATGATGTGGCGCACGCGGCCGAAATGGGCGTGCTGGGCGATGCCAGCGGCACTTATGAATTGGGCGGTCCCGTCACGATGAGCTTTCGTGAGTTGATGGATCTGATGCTGGACGTGATCCGCCGCCGCCGTCTGGTGTTGAACATTCCGTTCTTTGCTGCCCGCATTATGGCGTTCGGCTTTGATATGATGCAGGCCGTCACCCTTGGCTTGGTCAAAAACGGTATGATTACACGCGATCAGGTCAAGAATTTGTCGCAGGATAATGTTGTGGCCGAAGGCGCGCAGGGTCTTGACGCGTTGGGCATTCAGCCAACGGCAATGGTATCGGTTTTGCCTGAATATCTGTGGCGGTTTCGTCCGTCGGGTCAATATGATGCGATCAAGGAATCGGCGAAAAACCTGCGTTCAAGCTGATGGAAAACACCACGATTGTTGCGGCACTGTTGGGGCTGCTTGAAGGGCTGACAGAGTTCATTCCTGTCTCCTCCACGGGTCATATCCTGCTGGCAGGCCATTTTTTGGGGTTCGATTCTGCGGGTAAGACGTTTGAGGTCGTGATCCAGCTTGGGGCTGTTTTGGCGATCCTGACGCTGTATTCTGCGCGCCTTATCTCGGTCTTTGCGGCGGCGCCGTCTGATCCTTTGGCGCGGCGGTTTATCTGGTCCGTGCTGCTGGCCTTTTTGCCTGCGGCCGTGATTGGCGTGATGGCGCATGGTTTTATCAAGACGGTGCTGTTCGAGACGCCGATGTTGATCGCTGTGATGCTGATCCTTGGCGGGATCGTGTTGGTCTTTGTGGATCGTGTGGCACCTGAGCCCACACATGAAGACGCGATGAAGCTGCCGATCCCGATGGCGATCAAGATCGGGTTCATCCAATGTCTTGCGATGGTGCCTGGCGTCTCGCGTTCGGGGGCTACGATTGTGGGCGCATTGATGCTGGGGGCCAGCAAGCGCGCAGCGGCAGAGTTTTCGTTCTTTTTGTCGATGCCCACGATGGCGGGCGCTTTTGCTTATGATCTGTTCAAGAATCGCGATGTGCTGGACACCTCCGCGCTGGGCGAGATCGCTGTTGGCTTTGTTATGGCCTTCATCAGCGCTGTGTTGGTGGTGAAATGGCTGTTGGGCTACGTGAGTCGCCATGGTTATGCTTTGTTCGGCTGGTGGCGTATCATTGTGGGGTCTGTCGCATTGATCTTTCTTATCAGCGGGTTCTGAGGTTATTGGTCCGATGCGGACGTAAATTTAGAAAACTTCCTACGTCCCGCGGCGTTTTTTGCAAATAAATCGACATATAGGTCAGCATTGCTGACTTTTAATTGCCCTTAGCTTCGTTTATGCGAAACCCTCAGAGTATTATTGAGGTGTGGATCAATGGCAAAGCAACCAATGTTGAAGTTTACCAATATCGAACGGGACATGCCGGAAAAGCGGCCACCAAACCTGCGCCGTGAAGACTTTAACGAGATCTACGCCGAATACGCGGATGCAAAAGCCAAAGAGCAATCAAGCCGATGCAGCCAGTGCGGCGTCCCCTATTGCCAGACCCATTGCCCGCTGCATAATAACATCCCCGACTGGCTGCGCCTGACTGCCGAAGGCCGTCTGCAAGAAGCCTACGAAGTGTCGCAAGCGACCAACACCTTCCCCGAGATTTGCGGCCGCATTTGCCCACAAGACCGCCTGTGCGAAGGCAACTGCGTGATTGAGCAATCAGGCCACGGCACCGTCACCATCGGTTCGGTTGAGAAGTACATCACCGACACCGCGTGGGAGCAGGGCTGGGTCAAGCCCATCACCGCCGCGACCGAACGGACCGAGAGCGTTGGCATCATTGGCGCAGGCCCTGGTGGCTTGGCCGCGGCAGATTTCCTGCGTCGTGCGGGTGTTCAGGTCACTGTATACGACCGCTATGATCGTGCGGGCGGTTTGCTGACCTATGGCATCCCCGGTTTCAAGCTGGAGAAAGACGTGGTGATGCGCCGCAATGAACAGCTAGAGCAGGGCGGCGTGACGTTCAAACTGAACTGTGCTGTGGGCGAAGACATCTCGTTCCAGGACATCCGCGACGCGCATGACGCTGTTATCATCGCCACGGGCGTCTACAAAAGCCGCGATTTGCAGGCCCCCGGTGTGGGGGTTGCGGGTCTTGTTCCCGCGCTCGATTTCCTGACCGTGAGCAACAAGAAAAGCTTTGGCGACGATGTGCCAGAGTTTACCGATGGCAGCCTGAATGCCGAGGGTAAGCGTGTGGTCGTTATCGGTGGTGGCGATACGGCGATGGACTGCGTGCGCACCTCGATCCGTCAGGGGGCAACATCTGTGAAATGCCTTTACCGCCGTGACCGCGCCAACATGCCGGGTTCCCAGCGTGAGGTCGCGAACGCCGAAGAAGAAGGCGTAGTGTTCGAATGGCTGAGCGCGCCAAAAGGCTTCACAGGTGATCCGATCACTGGCGTGATGGTGCAGAAAATGCGTCTTGGTCAGCCAGATGCCACAGGCCGTCAGGCCCCCGAACTTATCGAGGGGTCTGATTATGTCGAGGATGCTGATCTGGTGATTATGGCGCTGGGCTTTGAAGCCGAAGACCTGCCGACCCTTTGGGATTGTCCCGACTTGCCCGTGAACCGCTGGGGCACGGTGAAAGCCGACTACATCACGGGCCGCACCGAGGCCGAAGGCGTCTATGCCGTGGGCGACATCGTGCGCGGCGCTTCCTTGGTGGTTTGGGCCATCAAAGACGGCCGCGATTGCGCCGAGGCGATCCTTGAGCAGTTCAACGGCGCGTCAGCCGTCGCTGCCGAATAATGACCGCGCAGGTGAAACTTGGCGGGCAATGTATGTGCGCTGCGGTGCAGGTCGCCGCGACCACATCGCGCCCCGACTTGCGGGTCTGTCATTGTGAAATGTGCCGCCGCCAAAACTCGTTCGCCTTCGTTTCGATCCAAGTGGATCAAGACAGCATCGAGATGAACGGCCCGGTGACGGTGTTCAAATCATCCGACTGGGCGCAGCGCGCATTTTGCAAAACCTGCGGCTCGACGATCTGGTACGGAATGCAAAGCGATACGCACCGCAATCTGTCCGCCGGCCTGTTTGGTAAAACGGATGACGTGCTGGTGCAGGAATATTTTGTGGATGAATGCATCCTTGGTGCGGGCTTTGACGGCGCGCACCAGAAACTAACCCGAGACGAAACCTTTGCGCTGTTTGCGCCCTCGACAGGAGACACCGAATGACCAAATATGATGACGCATGGGTAGCCCGCGAAGAAGCGAAACGCACATTCATGGCCGAAAAGGGTCTGTATTCCCCCGAGGAGGAGCATTCCTCCTGTGGTGTTGGCCTTGTGGTGAACATCGACGGCTCGCGTTCGCGCGAAGTGGTTGAAAACGGGATCAAGGCGCTCAAGGCGATCTGGCACCGCGGTGCCGTAGACGCAGATGGCAAAACCGGTGACGGCGCGGGCATTCACGTGCAAATCCCCGTTCCCTTCTTCTACGATCAGATCGAGCGGACAGGCCACAAGCCCCGCAAGGACGAGATGATCGCCGTTGGTCAGGTCTTTTTGCCGCGCACAAACTTCGGTGCGCAAGAAACCTGCCGTACCATCGTCGAGACCGAAGTCCTGCGCATGGGCTACTACATCTACGGCTGGCGCCATGTGCCCGTGAAGGTTGAGTGTCTGGGCGAAAAGGCCAACGCCACCCGCCCCGAGATTGAGCAGATCCTGATCTCCAACGCCAAAGGCGTGGATGAGGAAACGTTCGAGCGCGAGCTCTATGTCATCCGTCGTCGCATTGAAAAAGCGGCCATCGCGGCACAGGTGCCGACGCTTTATATTGCGTCCATGTCGTGCCGCTCGATCATCTACAAAGGCATGATGCTGGCCGAGCAAGTGGCCGAGTTCTATCCGGACCTGATGGACGAGCGGTTCGAAAGCGCGTTCGCGATCTATCATCAGCGCTATTCGACCAACACCTTCCCGCAGTGGTGGCTGGCACAGCCCTTCCGCATGTTGGCCCACAACGGCGAGATCAACACGCTCAGAGGCAACATGAACTGGATGAAGAGCCACGAGATCCGCATGGCGTCCTCGGCCTTTGGTGACATGGCCGAAGACATCAAACCGATCGTGGCCGCAGGATCGTCGGACTCCGCCGCACTAGATTCGGTCTTCGAGGTTCTGGTCCGCGCTGGCCGCTCTGCCCCCATGGCGAAAACCATGCTGGTGCCCGAATCGTGGTCCAAGCAGGCGGTAGAGCTGCCGCAGGCGTGGCGCGACATGTACTCCTACTGCAACTCTGTGATGGAGCCGTGGGACGGCCCCGCCGCTTTGGCGATGACCGATGGCCGCTGGGTTTGTGCCGGTCTGGACCGCAACGGCCTGCGGCCCATGCGCTATGTCGTGACCAATGACGGGATGCTTATTGCGGGGTCCGAAACCGGTATGGTCCCGCTGGACGAGGCCCGTGTCGTGCGCAAAGGCGCGCTTGGCCCTGGTCAGTTGCTGGCCGTGGATATGGCCGAAGGCAAGCTGTTCGGCGACACCGAGATCAAAGACAAGCTGGCCGCCGCCCGCCCCTTTGGTGAGTGGGTCAGCAAGATCAACGAACTTGACAGTGCGCTGGCAGGCGTGACCGAAGCACCGCTGTTTGAGGGCAACGAGCTGCGTCGCCGCCAGATCGCGGCAGGCTATACCATTGAAGAGCTGGAGCAAATCCTCGCCCCTATGGCGGAGGACGGCAAGGAGACGCTGGCCTCGATGGGCGATGATACGCCCTCTGCCGTCTTGTCGAACAAATACCGCCCGCTGAGCCACTTCTTCCGCCAGAACTTCTCTCAGGTGACCAACCCGCCCATCGACAGCCTGCGCGAATTCCGCGTGATGAGTTTGAAGACGCGGTTCGGGAACCTCAAGAACGTGCTGGATGAAGACAGCAGCCAGACCGAAATTCTGGTGCTGGACAGCCCGTTTGTCGGCAATGCGCAGTTTGATGCGCTGACGCAGCAGTTTAACGCCGATCTGGCCACGCTGGATTGCACGTTTGAGCAAGGCAAAAGCCTGAATGACGCGCTGCAAGCGATCCGCGCCGAGGCAGAAGATGCTGTGCGCTCGGGCGCGGGGCACATTGTGCTGACAGACCAACACAGCGGCGAGGGCCGTGTGGCCATGCCGATGATCCTTGCCACATCAGCGGTTCACAGCCACCTGACGCGCAAAGGGTTGCGGACTTTCTGCTCGCTCAACGTGCGGTCGGCGGAATGTGTGGACCCGCATTACTTTGCCGTGCTGATTGGTTGTGGTGCGACCGTGGTGAACGCCTATCTGGCCGAGGATTCATTGGCGGACCGTATTGGCCGTGGCCTGCTGGACGTGGATCTGACGACTGCCATCGCCCGCTACCGCGAAGCGATTGACCAAGGTTTGTTGAAGATCATGGCGAAGATGGGGATTTCCGTGATGTCCTCCTACCGCGGTGGTCTGAACTTTGAGGCCGTCGGCCTGTCGCGCGCCATGTGTGCCGAATATTTCCCTGGCATGACCAGCCGCATCAGCGGCATCGGTATCACCGGCATCCAGCGCAAGGCCGAAGCCGTACATGCCCAAGGATGGTCCGGGACGGACACGGTCATGCCGATCGGCGGCTTTTACAAATCGCGTAAATCGGGTGAAACCCACGCGTGGGAAGCGACCTCGATGCATATGATGCAGGCGGCGTGTAACCGTGCATCCTATGAGATGTGGAAGCAGTATTCGGCCAAGATGCAAAGCAATCCGCCGATCCATCTGCGCGATCTGCTGGCGCTCAAACCATTGGGCGAGGCCGTGCCGATTGAGGAAGTGGAGAGCATCACTGCGATCCGCAAACGCTTTGTCACGCCGGGCATGTCCTTGGGTGCGCTGAGCCCCGAGGCGCATAAAACGTTGAACGTGGCGATGAACCGTATCGGTGCGAAATCCGACAGTGGTGAAGGCGGCGAAGACCCTGCACATTTCCACCCCGAGGCGAATGGTGACAACCCAAGCGCCAAGATCAAGCAGGTGGCCTCTGGTCGCTTTGGTGTGACTGCGGAATATCTGAACCAGTGCGAAGAGCTCGAGATCAAGGTGGCCCAAGGCGCCAAGCCAGGCGAGGGCGGCCAGCTGCCCGGCATGAAGGTCACCGACCTGATTGCGCGCCTGCGCCACTCGACCCCCGGTGTCACGCTGATCTCACCTCCGCCGCACCACGATATCTATTCAATCGAGGACCTTGCGCAGCTGATTTATGATCTCAAGCAGATCAACCCGCGCTGTAAAGTGACGGTCAAGCTGGTGGCCTCGTCTGGTGTGGGTACGATTGCGGCAGGCGTGGCCAAGGCCAAGGCGGATATCATCCTGATCTCGGGCCACAATGGTGGCACCGGTGCCTCGCCTGCGACCTCGATCAAATATGCGGGCCTCCCGTGGGAGATGGGCCTCACCGAGGCGCATCAGGTTCTGTCAATGAACAACCTGCGTGACCGCGTGACTCTGCGCACCGATGGTGGTTTGCGCACAGGGCGCGACATTGTCATGGCCGCGATGCTGGGTGCCGAGGAATACGGCATCGGCACCGCCGCGCTGATCGCGATGGGTTGTATCATGGTACGCCAGTGCCAGAGCAACACCTGCCCCGTGGGCGTGTGTACCCAAGACGAGGCGCTGCGTGACAAGTTCACCGGTAATGCGGATAAGGTTGTGAACCTCATCACCTTCTACGCGACCGAGGTTCGCGAAATCCTCGCCTCGATCGGGGCGCGGTCCTTGGATGATGTCATTGGCCGTGCCGATCTGCTGACGCAGGTTTCACGTGGCTCTGCCCATCTGGACGATCTGGACCTCAACCCGCTGTTGATCAGCGTGGATTCCGAGAAAGGCACCGTTTACGACCGTGCTAAGCCGCGCAATGCCGTGTCTGACACGCTGGATGCGCAGATTGTCACCGACGCCGTGCGTTTCCTTGAGGACGGCGAAAAGATGCAGCTCAGCTATGCAGTGCAGAACACGCACCGCACGGTCGGCACGCGCATCTCCAGCCATATCGTCAAGAACTTTGGCATGCGCAACGATCTGCAACCCAATCACCTGACCGTGAACCTGACAGGGTCTGCGGGCCAGTCGCTGGGGGCCTTTGCGGCGCCGGGGCTAAAGCTGGTCGTGGCAGGCGATGCCAACGACTATGTCGGCAAGGGTCTGTCGGGCGGTACTGTGGTTGTTCGCCCTGCGATGAACGCAGGCATTGTGGCGTCAGAGAACACAATCATCGGCAATACTGTTCTGTACGGCGCAACCGACGGCTACCTGTTTGCAGCGGGTCGTGCGGGCGAACGGTTCGCAGTGCGCAACTCGGGTGCAAAGGTCGTGATCGAGGGCTGCGGCTCCAACGGGTGTGAATATATGACCGGTGGTGTGGCTGTCATTCTGGGTGAGATCGGCGCGAACTTTGGCGCGGGTATGACGGGCGGGATGGCTTATCTGTACGATCCTGACGGTGTTGTCGTGGAGCGTTTGAACCATGAAACACTGGTGCATTGCCCCGTGACAAGCGACCACTGGTCGGCCGAGCTTGAGACGTTGATCAAGCGGCATCTGGAGGAGACGGGCAGCCGCAAGGCCGCCGACATCCTGCAACACTGGGATCTGGAGAAAGCCAACTTTGTGCAGATCTGTCCCAAAGAAATGCTGAGCCGTATTCCAGCACCTTTGGGGAACGAGCTACAGGCCGTTCCCGCGGAATAAGCGCAAAACCAATTGTGTCAGCGACAGAAACAATCTGTTTCGCTGACACATTATTACCCTGAACGGAAACAATTCAGGGCAAACTTCTGGCAAATTGTTCGCGCACCTTGGACCTGTTCACAGGGATAGGTGCCAAGATGCCGACGTTATACAAAGACCAGTTTATCACAATTGATCCCGGCAACCGCCCTCCCGGTGGCACGCCGCTGACCGTTGAGCGGGGCGAGTACCTCGATTCAAACGACAACGGGCAAATCAACCCCAATGCGGGCGATACGTTTAATGGCATCGCCATTACGGCGGTCTGGGTGAACGACTCGATCATCATAAACGTGCCGGGGGTCGGCAATATCCGGTACTTCGGAGTCACCTTCTATCTGGCCGGTGGGAATCCGGCGGTGTTCACTCCTAATGACGGTCAGGCGCTGCAAGACGGCACATTCGTCAACAGCTCCTATGTCTTTTCCAGCACGCAGATGCCAGTGGGTACATTCGGCCCGACGTGCTTTACCCCCGGCACGTTGATTGACGTGGCAAGCGGCACCTGCGCGGTTGAGGACATCGTGCAAGGCGATATGGTCCAGACACTGGACGATGGTCTGCAACCCGTCCGTGCAGTGCTGCGCCAGACGGTACGCGCCTACGGCAAATTTGCACCCATTCTGTTTGAGGCAGGCAGCATCGGCAACGCCCGTGCGATGCTTGTCTCGCCCGAACATAGAATGCTGATCGGCGACTGGCGGGCGCAGTTGCTAATGGGGCAGGACGAGGTTCTGGTCGCGGCCAAACATCTGGTCAACGGGCGCGATGTGCGCACTGCCGAAGGCGGCGTGGTCGAATATATCCACCTGCTGTTCGACAAGCACCAGATCGTTTTCGGCGAGGGCTGCCCCTCTGAAAGCTGCCTGCCCGACAGCGCATTGGCGCAAAGCGGATGCGAACAGCAGGCAGAATTGCTGGAGCTGTTTCCCGAACTTGCCAATCACACGAACCGCGTGCGCGCCGCCCGTCCAGTGGCAAAGGGGATGGAGGCGGCATGTCTGATGGCAGCGTAGAGCGGCGTTCACAAACCGCAGTCACGCGGCTATAGCTTAGCCATGGCAAAGCGCACGATCAAATCGAAACCAAAGACAAAGGCCGCGGCAAAGACACGGTCAAAGGCTGCCGCGAAGGCAGAGGTAAAGATGCCGCTGGGCCGTCGCATCAAACGTGCGTTCTGGCGTGGTGTGGCGATTGTGTTTTTGTGCGTGGTGGCTGCGATCCTGCTGGGCCGTGTCATCAATCCGCCCACCACGTTTTATATGATGTCCGAAGCGCGGCGGCTTGACGGTGTGGACCACGAATGGGTCCCGTTGAACGAAATTGCGCCCGTAATGCTGCGGGCGGTTGTCGCGGCCGAGGACGCGAATTTTTGCCAGCATTGGGGTTTGGATATTAAAGCGATCCGATTGGCCATCGCCGAAGGATCGAACCGCGGGGCCTCGACCCTGAGCCAGCAAACGGTCAAGAACATGTACCTGTGGCATGGCCGCACCTATCTGCGCAAAGCGATGGAGGCGGGGATGACCCCGTTGATGGAGGCGATGTGGCCCAAGGCGCGCATTCTCGAAGTCTATCTGAACATTGCCGAATTCGACGAAGGTGTGTTCGGGGTCGAGGCCGCAGCGCGGCATTACTTTAACGTAGGTCCCGAGGCGCTGACGGCACGGCAGGCCTCGCAACTGGCAGCAGTGTTGCCTGCGCCCAAAAAGCGGAGCGCGGCGCGGCCTACCGCATATTTGAAAAAACGGGCAGCGCAAATCCGCTCGGGCGCGGCGACAATCAAGGCTGATGGGCGGGCGCGTTGTTTCCAGAGTTGAATAATCGCGCCCCACAAGGCACATAGATCGGGTAACAAACTACGGAATCCCTATGGCCCGCCTGTTCCATGTCCCTCTTTCACCCTTTTGCCGGAAAATCCGCCTAAGCCTTGCGGAAAAGAAGATCGAGGTCGATCTGGTAGAAGAGCGCTATTGGGAGCAAGACCCCGATTTCATGCGGCGTAATCCAGCGGGCAAAGTGCCCGTGCTGCGTCTTGACGGGATCATGATGTCCGAGAGTGCGGCGATTTGTGAGTATATCGAAGAGACGCGCCCCGAGCCGTCACTGCTGCCCAGCGACCCCGAGAAGCGGCTCGAAGTGCGCCGATTGGTATCGTGGTTCGATGATAAGTTTCACCACGAGGTCACGTCCAAGCTGTTGTATGAACGTGTGAACAAAAAGATGATGAAGTCAGGCTATCCCGACAGCAAGAATGTCAAAGCGGGTGCGCGGGCGATCAAGTTCCATCTGGGGTATCTGACGTGGTTGCTGGATCAACGTCGGTGGCTGGCGGGGGATGTGATGACGCTGGCGGATTTTGCCGCGGCTGCGCATTTGTCGTCGCTTGACTATATCTCGGATGTGGATTGGAACAGCTGCCCCGAGGTGAAGGATTGGTACGCCAAGATCAAGTCACGGCCCGCGTTCCGCTCTATTCTGGCGGATCAGGTGCCAGGGTTCACGCCGCCGAAGCATTACAATGATCTGGATTTCTGACCATCCTGCAAACGCTGCTGTTTGCGTGGGCTGTGAGTGCGGGATTGAGTTTAAGGGCAAAATAAAGAATGGACCTTAAGGCGCGCGTGGTTTCCCAAGCATTGGCCGAGGGGTTTGTTGCGTGTCGGGTTTGCAGGCCGGACGCGGTGCCCGAAGTGCCTGAGCGGTTGGGGGCCTTTCTGGCGGCTGGGTATCACGGGCAGATGGAATGGATGGAGGAACGCGTTTCTTGGCGCGGGGATCCGTCGGTTTTATGGCCCGAGGCGCGGTCTGTCATCATGTTGGCAGAGAGTTATGCGCCCGAGTTTGACCCCTTGGCCGTGTTGGAGCAGCGCGATCTGGGTGCGGTTTCTGTCTATGCGCAGGGGCGGGACTATCATGACATTGTGAAAAAGAGGCTGAAGCGTTTGGCGCGCTGGTTGATTGAGCAGGAGCCTTGCGAGGTGAAGGTATTTGTCGACACTGCCCCCGTCCCCGAGAAAGCGTTGGCGCAAGCGGCGGGGTTGGGATGGCAGGGTAAACACACCAATGTGGTGAGCCGTGATTGGGGCAATTGGGCCTTTTTAGGCTCTGTTTTTACGACACTAGAGTTGGAGCCTGACGCGCCTGAGGTAGATCACTGCGGTAGCTGTACGGCCTGTCAGGATATCTGTCCTACGGGTGCTTTCCCAGCGCCCTACCGGTTGGATGCACGGCGCTGCATTTCGTACCTGACGATCGAGCATCGCGGCCCTGTTGATGAGGCGCTGCGGGCGGCCTTGGGCAACCGCATCTATGGATGTGATGATTGTCTGGCTGTTTGTCCGTGGAACAAATTTGCCGTCTCCGCCAGCGATATGCGGTATCATGGAAACGCTGGCGGGACTTTGGCAGAGTTGGCGATGCTTGATGATGCGGCGTTTCGGTTGCGGTTTTCGGGGTCTGCGGTCAAGCGGATCGGGCGGGATCGATTTGTACGCAATGTTCTGTATGCGATCGGGAATTCTGGACAGATGGCATTGCGGGAAACGGCTCAGGCGTTGCTTGATGATCCTGACGTGGCCGTTGCGGATGCGGCGCGGTGGGCAGTGTCGCAGTTGGATGGTCTTTGACGCGCATGGGCTGGCAGTGTTGCAGTAGGACGGTTCAAGAGTATGTGAGGGATTAAGCATGGCGTTGCTTTTGGGGGTCGACACGGGCGGGACGTATACGGACGCGGTTATTCTGCGCGACGAGGTTGAGGTAATCGCCAGTGCCAAGGCGCTGACCACGCGGCATGATCTGGCGATCGGTGTTGGGGGCGCTGTGCGGGCTGTGTTGGCGGCCTCGGGTGTTGCCGCTGGTGATATTGCGCTTGCGTCTTTGTCCACGACCCTCGCCACCAATGCGTTGGTCGAGGGGCAGGGCGGGCGCGTGGCCCTGATCTATATCGGGTTCAAGCAACGCGATCTTGAGACGCATGGATTGAATGATGCCCTGAAAGGCGACCCCAGTATCGTTCTGGACGGGGGCCATAATCATGCAGGAGGGGAGGTGGCGGCTTTGGACGAGCAGCGCCTGCGTGCGTTTCTGACAGAGCATGGTCCCAGCGTCGGTGGCTTTGCTGTCGCGGCGCAATTTGCGACCCGCAATCCCGC
Organism: Sulfitobacter aquimarinus; assembly: GCF_040149565.1. Classification (NCBI taxonomy): domain Bacteria; kingdom Pseudomonadati; phylum Pseudomonadota; class Alphaproteobacteria; order Rhodobacterales; family Roseobacteraceae; genus Sulfitobacter; species Sulfitobacter aquimarinus. The sequence continues at coordinate 30,617 of NZ_JBEFLO010000003.1, read as the reverse complement.
GCATGAGTTGCGGGCAATGGCGCTGGTGGCCGAGCTGACCGGGCGGCCCGTATCGGCATCGCACCAGCTGTCGGCCAAGCTGAACGGCCCCAAGCGGGCAATGACGGCGGTGTTGAATGCGCGGCTGATCGGGATGATCGACCGGTTGATCGGGCGGGCTGAAGATACACTGACAGACCTTGGTGTAACGGCGCCGTTGATGGTCGTGCGGGGGGACGGGGCGCTGATCTCGGCCTTGCAAGCGCGGGAGCGGCCGATTGAAACGATCCTGAGCGGGCCTGCGGCCTCGATTGTCGGGGCGCGTTGGATGACAGGTGCCGATCATGCTTTGGTTAGTGACATTGGCGGGACGACCACAGATGTTGCCGTGCTGCGCGAGGGGCGGCCTGCCATTGATCCTGCGGGCGCGCGGGTTGGTGCGTTCCGGACAATGGTGGAAGCCGTGGCGATGCGGACCACAGGTTTGGGTGGCGATAGCGAGGTCCACTTTCTGACCGAGGGGCTGAGGGGGGGCGTCACGCTGGGCCCGCGCCGCGTTTTGCCTGTCTCTCTGGTCGCTGTTGATGCGCCCGAGGTGGTGCATGCCGCATTGGACGCGCAATTGCGCAGTGCCTTACCGGGGGAGCATGACGGAAGGTTTGTGCGTGCAGTCAGCGGGCAAAGCACCGAAGGGATCGGACTGCGTGAGCAAGCGCTGTTGGAGCGGCTTGGCACCTCCCTTCACCCGCTTGGGGATATTCTGCACACACGGATCGAGACGGGAGCGTTGAAGCGACTGGTGGACCGCGGGCTGGTGCAAGTCGCGGGCATGACGCCCTCAGACGCGAGCCATGTTCTGGGGCTGGCGGATGCGTGGGATACGCAGGCCGCATACAAGGCCGCCGCGCTGTTGGGGCGGCGTCGTACCGGTGCGGGTGATCGCCTTGCGGCAGAGCCTGAAGCGATGGCGCGTATTATTATCGAGCGGTTGGAACACCAGACCGCTTTAGCCTTGTTAGAGACTGCTTTTGCGGAAGAGGAGCATGGTTTTGAGGGCGACCCCGCCGCATTGGCGCGGCATGTCCTGATGCAACGGGGCTTGGGGGGGCATCGGGGGTTGGTGCGTCTGGATACGGGCCTTGGCGTGCCTGTGATCGGGCTGGGCGCTTCTGCCGCAACATATTACCCCGCCGTCGGCAAGCAGCTGGGGTGTGAGATGATCCTGCCGGAACATGCAGGCGTGGCGAACGCAATCGGTGCCGTTGTCGGGCGCGTCACAATGCGCGAGGCGGGCACGGTCACATCCCCCAGCGAAGGCAAATTCCGCGTTCATCTGAGCGACGGGCCGCAGGATTTTGGCGATGCGGATTCAGCGCTTGCACGGCTGGAGGAGGTCTTGCAATCCAAAGCGATGGCCGCGGCCGAGGCAGCAGGTGCTGCGGATATTACCGTAAACGTGCAGCGCGATATTCGTACGGCAGGCGTTGAGGGACGCGATATTTTTGTCGAAGCGGATATAACCGTCGAGGCGTCAGGGCGGCCTCGGGTAGCGGTCTGAGATCGCGGTGGGGGCGGGAGCGTTCCAATGAAGCCGTTTATTGAATAGGCCAACGACTGCTTGTAAAAGGGCCGCCCGTGGTTGCGAGCGGCCCTTGAGGATTATTCCGCGGCGGCGCGTTTCGGCAGCACCCAATCCGCCCGTGGAAAGTGGCAGGTATAGCCGTTGGGAATACGCTCAAGATAGTCTTGATGCTCGGGCTCGGCTTCCCAGAAATCTGATACAGGCTCTACCTCTGTCACGACCTTGCCGGGCCAGATGCCAGAGGCTTCGATGTCGGCGATGGTGTCCAGTGCGACCGCCTTCTGGTCCGCGTCCTCGAAATAAATCGCAGAGCGGTAGGACATGCCACGGTCGTTGCCTTGACGGTTGATCGTCGTGGGGTCGTGGATTTGAAAGAACAACTCCAACAGCTCACGGTAGCTGAGCGTGTCAGGGTCAAAGATCACCTCGATCGCTTCGGCGTGGGTGCCGTGGTTGCGGTAGGTCGCGTTCGGGACATCTCCGCCAGAGTATCCCACGCGGGTCGACACGACCCCTGCGCGCTTGCGGATCAAATCCTGCATCCCCCAGAAACACCCGCCTGCCAGTACTGCGCGTTGATTGCTCATGCCACGTCCTCCACTTGATTGATGTATTTGCCGTAGCCTTCGGCCTCCATGTCGTCGCGGTGAATGAACCGCAGCGAAGCCGAGTTGATGCAATAGCGCAGGCCGCCACGGTCGGGGGGACCGTCAGGGAATACGTGGCCAAGGTGGCTGTCGCCATTGGTGCTGCGCACTTCGGTGCGGACCATGCCGAGGGTCGTATCGCTCAGCTCTTGCACGTACTCGGGCTCAATTGTTTTGGTAAAGCTGGGCCAGCCGCAGCCGCTCTCGTATTTGTCGGCAGACGCAAACAGCGGCTCACCCGAGACGATGTCGACGTAAATGCCCGGCTCTTTGTTTTCCAGCAACTTACCCGTGCCGGGCCGCTCTGTGCCGCTTTCTTGGGTGACGTGGAATTCTTCGGGCGACAGGGTCGCGATGACGTCAGGGTTTTTGGTGTAGGTAGACATTGTACGCTCCTCGGGTCGTGGTGTTTCTATTAGATGGGGCTTTTTCATAAAAATCAAAGGGCAGGTCAGAAAGCTGTGAACGAAAGGGGCCTTTCGTGCGTTTCAGAGTAGGAGGACCAATCATGCGCATTCTGTATACACTCATTTTGGGGCTGTGGGCCACGGCAGGTTGGAGCGCACCGAACACTGCGGTGTTCCCCTCGATCGACGGGGGTACGATTGATTTGCAGGCCTTCGCAGGGCAACCCGTGCTGGTGGTGAATACGGCGTCGCAATGTGCCTTTACCCGCCAGTATGCGGACCTGCAAGCGCTGTACGACCGCTACCGCGACCGCGGGTTGGTGGTGATTGCGGTGCCATCCGATGACTTTAATCAAGAGCTGGGAACCGCCGCAGAGGTAAAGGATTTTTGCGAGATCAATTATGATCTCGACCTGCCGATGACAGACCTGACCCATGTGCGCGGATCAAAGGCGCATGCGTTCTTTCAAGACGTGAAGGCGCAGACGGGTTTTGTGCCGCGCTGGAACTTTAACAAAGTGCTGATCGGCCCTGAAGGGGACATCCTCGGGACCTGGGGGTCCGCTGCGCGGCCTGACAGCGGCGCGATCCCGCGCGCGGTAGAGGCTGCGCTGGAGTGACCTCAGGCGCTGCGCTGACGCGAGATTTGCACAGCAAGGATCCCAGCGGCGATGATGGCGACGCCGATGACATCACGCGGACCCAAGGTTTCGCCCAATAGAACAGCAGCGATGGCCACGCCGAAGAACGGGTTCAGAAAGTGGAACGTCGCGGCGCGTGTGGCGCCGATATGGCCGACCAGTTGGAACCAGATCCATGTCGCTAGCAGACCGGGCGCAAGGCAGGTGTAGATAAACGCGATTGCCAGCGGCCAACTGGGCGTTACCTGCGGCGTCTCGAACAGCAGTGTCGCGACGGAAAGCGCGACAAAGCCCACCAGCATTTGCAACCCCACCACCATCAACAGGTTCCCGCCACTGGACGCTCCGCGCACGGTCAGGGTGGCAAAGGTCAGCGCCAGCACCCCGACAAAGCAGATCGCCACGCCCATCAGATCGACACCCGCGCTTAGCCGTGAGCCCATGATCAAGGCAACCCCGGCCACGCCCGCCACCAGCCCGATCAGACCAACCGCGCCCAGCCGTTCGCGAAAGAATATCCAAGAGGCGATTGCGACCATCAGCGGCATGGCAGAGGCGATGATGGCAGCCAGAGAGGCTTCGATCGTTTGCATGGCGACGAAAAACAGGCCCAGATAGACGGCGTTTTGCAGCACGCCAAAGGCGATGGTTGCCCGCCATTGTGACGCAGTCAGCCGCCAGCTTTGCCCCAGCGCAAGGGCGACCCCGACCCCGATCAGCCCCGACACAAGATAGCGCATCGACAAGATGAACAGCGGCGTTGCATCCGCCACAATAATCCGCGCCGATGTGAACGCCGAGGACCAGATGAATGCAAAAGCAAGGCCCAGTCCGATTGCACGCATGTCCATAGTTTTGTCACCCTGTTGTGTGCTGTCTGTAATGCGCTTGAACCTGACCACGCGCAAGCGGTTGTAAAACGCGGGGCAAAGCCGTTGGTGCAGGGCGGGACCTGTTGGGGCATGAAGCACGCCCTGTTCGGTCCCCGTTGCAAAACAGCGCAGGCCTCGAAAAAGCACGGGGCGCAAACAAAAAGGGCCACCCCTAGGGCGACCCTTTTCAAAGTCTCGAAGCTGCGGAGAACCTTAGCCGTTAACGCTGTCTTTCAGCGCTTTGGCGATGGTCATTTTTACGACCTTGTCCGCTTCTTTCTTGAACTGCTCACCCGTGGCAGGGTTGCGCACCATACGCTCGGGGCGCTCACGGCAATAGATTTTGCCAACGCCGGGCAGTGTGACCGCGCCGCCGCCTGCGACTTCTTTGGTGATCAGGCCGCAAACCGCGTCCAGCGCGCTGGATGCCGCTTTTTTGTCTGTGCCCATTTCTTCCGCCAGCGCTGCAACAAGCTGGGTCTTTGTCATTGGTTTCGTAGTCATTCTTTATCTCCTCGATGGTCACTGGTTGGACCTCACAGGCGGAATGTAATGGTAAGTTGATATTAAGCACAACGCGTCGAAGCCGAAATTCTTATGAATAGTTGGTTTTTTTGCGCTTTTTCGATGCAACCAAACCTAGAGAAATGCCGTTTCGTCGAAAGAACGCAGTTTTCTGCTGTGAATTCGCTCCAGCGGCATGCCGCGCAGCTGCTCCATTGCACGTATCCCGATCATCAAATGGCGTGATACTTGGGTTTTATAGAAATCTGACGCCATGCCGGGCAGCTTCAATTCGCCGTGCAGGGGCTTGTCCGATACGCACAGCAATGTGCCGTATGGCACGCGAAAGCGGTAGCCATTGGCGGCGATTGTGGCACTTTCCATGTCCAACGCAATGGCCCGTGATTGGCTTAGCCTTTGCACAGGGCCGGATTGGTCGCGCAGTTCCCAGTTGCGGTTGTCGATGGTGGCGACGGTGCCTGTGCGCATAATGCGCTTCAGCTCATACCCCTCCAGCTGGGTCACCTGCGCCACGGCTTTTTCCAGCGCGATCTGGATTTCGGCCAGCGCGGGAATGGGGACCCAGACGGGCAGGTCGTCGTCCAGCACGTGGTCTTCGCGCAGGTAGGCATGGGCCAGAACAAAGTCGCCCAAGGCCTGCGTGTTGCGCAGCCCTGCACAATGCCCCACCATCAGCCATGCGTGCGGGCGCAGCACAGCGATATGGTCGGTCGCGGTTTTTGCGTTGCTGGGGCCGACGCCGATATTGACCAGGGTGATGCCAGACCCGTCCGCCCGCTTCAAATGATAGGTCGGCATTTGTGGCAGTTTCGCCGGCGTCTCGATGGGGGCATCCCCGTCCGTGATCTCTTGATTGCCCGTCGAGACAAATGAGGTATAGCCGCTGTCCGGATCGCGCAGCATGGCGCGGGCGTAGTCCTCGAACTCGGTCACGTAGAACTGGTAGTTGGTAAACAGGACGTGGCATTGAAAATGGTCTGGGTCGGTGGCCGTGTAATGGGCCAGTCGCGCAAGGGAATAGTCAATGCGCTGCGCGGTAAAGGGCGCGAGCGGCGCGACCCCATCGGGGGGCACATAGGTGCCGTTCACGATGTCATCGTTGGTGGTGCTGAGGTCGGGCACGTCAAAGACATCGCGCAGGGTGAAATCGGCAGCGCCCTCTTGCGGAACTGTCATGCCGTCATCGCCACTGGTGGCAAAGTGGATCGGGATCGGCGTGTCGGATGTGCCGATGGTGACAGGTTGTTTGTGGTTCTGAAGAAGCAGGCCAATCTGCTGGATCAGATAGTTGCGAAACAGATCGGGCCGCGTGATTGTTGCGGCATAGGTCCCCGGCCCCGACACATGCCCAAAGCTGAGCCTGGTATCGACCTGCGCATAGGACGAGGTCGTGAAACGCACCTCGGGATAGAAGGCGCGGATGCGGGTGTCGGGTGCCGCGTCGGTCAGCGCCTGTGCAAAATGCGTCCGCAGAAAGGTAACCGCCTCTGCGTAAAGCGTGGTGAGGTAATCCACAGCCGCAGTTGCATCCGTAAATGTCTTGAATTGCGTGTTGTCGGGGGTAAGGGTCTGATCCTGCTTCATTGCGTGGGCTAATCCTTGGATTTGAAAAGGGAGCCGATTTTGCTCATGATTGCATCGGTGCTGTCGTCGTCTTGAATGTCAAGCGACTCGACCGTGCGCATGAGTTCAAGCTCATAGGCGAGGTCGGCCTCGCTTGGTTCAGGCGTAACGCTGTTGATCCACTGCGCAAAGGGATCTTTGGTTGAGGTGTCGGCGTATTCGGGAAACGCCGCGATGCCCAGATCGGCGGCAGTGGCGGGCAGGGTCAGGGCAAAGCGTTCTTTCAGGAACTCCTGAAATTCGGTCGGCAGCAGCGGCTGTTCGTCTGGTCCGAAATCCGCAAGGGTTTCGACCCCGTGGTAGTCAAGGAATGCCTGAACGGGCGTCACGTCCGTCTGCGGAAGATAGCCGGGTTCGGGATAGCCCATGGCAAAGAATTGCAGCAGTACCAGCGGGTCATCGGTAATCACACCGACGCTGTCGTGGCCGAGATGCACGAACCATTGTTTGCCGTCATCATCCAGCCAGATCGCGGCCCTGCCGCCATCGCCCGAGATTTCCGCAATCTCTGCGATGCGGTTGTCGATCGCGGGGTCAGGCGTGGCCCAATGCTCTGTATAGGGGAGGGTGGTGCCGCCAAAAGCCAGATGGCTGGCAACGGGGTGGTGGTGATGTTGGGCGGGGTAAATCCTTAGGCTGTGCGCGTCGGGTGTTGCTGTGCCGCGTGTCACCAGCCAGCCCTGATCCTCCATCCAGTCGAAGGTTTCGATCAGTTCGGGGGGCAGAACCACCCAATCGGGCATCAGTTGCGACAAGCTGCGGGCAAAGGTTTTCACGAGACGATCACATCCACAAATTCAAAACTGCGCACATCGACCAGCCCCAGATCGGAAATCCTTAGTTCGGGGATCACCACCAGCGCCAGCAGGCTGTGCTGCATATAAGCGTTGTTCAGCGTGCAGCCACAATCGCGCATGGCCTGCATCACGGCGTCGGTCTTGGCCGCGACCTCTGCTGCGGGGCTGTCGGACATCAGCCCTGCGATGGGCAGATCAATGGTTGCCAACGGAACCCCGTCCTTGAAGACAGTGATCCCGCCGCCCAATGCGCGTAGGTGGTTGGCGGCCAGCGCCATCTGATCGGTATCCGTGCCGACCACAATCATGTGGTGGCTGTCATGCGCCACGGTCGAGGCCATGGCCATGCAGCCCTCATACCCGAACCCCGACACCAGTGCGTTGACCACACCGCCCGTGGCGCGGTGACGCTCGACCAGCGCGATCTGTGCGACATCGTCGTGGGCGGTGACGCGGCCTTCGGTCACCGGCAATTCGAATTGCAGCGCCTTTGTGGGGGCTTGGTTTTCGACCACGCCAATGACATTGGCAGTGACAGCGTTGGCCCCTGCGGGCGCAGTGATGGCAAAGTCATCGCCCGCCAGATCGCGCGCCATGTTGACCGTTTGACGCGCATGTTTGGGCCAGCCGTAATGCGGGCACTCCGCCAGACAAACGCCGTCTTGTGCCACGATCTGTCCGCGGGCGATTACCGTCTCGATAGGCAGAGCGCTCAGGTCCGAGGTCAGGATCACATCGGCGCGACGCCCGGGGGTGAGCGAGCCGATCTCACGTTCCAACCCGAAATGCGTGGCGGTGTTGATCGTCGCCATTTGCAGCGCCACCAGCGGGTCGCAGCCGCAGTCAATCGCGTGGCGCACAACGCGGTTCATATGCCCGTCATTGACCAAAGTGGCCGAGTGGCAATCATCCGTGCACAGGATCATGTTGCGACTGTCGAGACCCTTCTCCGTGATCGCGGTGATCTGGCTTTCAACGTCATACCACGCCGACCCCAAACGGATCATCGACCGCATCCCCTGCCGCATCCGCGCAATCGCGTCCGCCTCGCACGTCCCTTCATGGTCGTCCGCAGGACCGCCCGCGACATAGGCCGCAAAGGCAGGCCCCAGATCAGGCGAGGCATAGTGCCCGCCCACGGTTTTGCCCGCCCTTTGCGTCGCCGCAATCTCGGCCAGCATTTGGGGGTCGGCGTTGCTCACCCCTGGAAAGTTCATCATCTCGCCCAAGCCGATGATGCCTTCCCACTCCATCGCTTCTGCAACATCTTCGGCAGTGATCTCGAACCCCGTTGTCTCCATCCCCGGCGCACTTGGTGCACAGGAGGGCATTTGGGTGAAGATATTGACGGGCTGCATCAGCGCCTCGTCATGCATCATCCGCACGCCTTCCAGCCCCAGCACATTCGCGATCTCGTGCGGGTCGGTGAACATGCTGGTGGTGCCATGGGGGATCACGGCGCGTGCGAACTCGGCAGGGGTCAGCATCCCGCTTTCGATATGCATATGCCCGTCGCAAAGACCGGGTATCATATAGCGGCCCTGAGCCGCGATGATCTGCGTGTCCGGCCCCTTGCAGTGATCGGCGCCGGGCCCGACAAAGGCGATGCGGCCACGACTGATGGCAATGTCGTGGTCGGGCAGGGCTTCGCGGGTGTGAACGTTGACCCAGATGCCTCCTGTTATGATGGTATCAGCGGCGCTGCGCCCTGCGGCGACATTGACCAGATCGGCGGCCACTTCGGGCCATGCGGGGAAAGATGCTTGTGTCATAGGGTAATATTTCACAGGGTTGGAACGGGTACAAGCAAAGGGCAAGAAATGGATTATGATACGGTGGGGGCGCCAGCGTTCGGTGCGGGCTTGCGCGGGATCGGGCTTAACCTGCTGGTGCGGGATGTGGGGGCGCAAATCACCTTTTTAGAGACTGTTTTCGGCATGAAAGCGCATCAGCCGTCGGTGGATTTCGCGATTATGACCTATGGTGATCAAGTGTTTCAGCTCCACAGCGATGGCACCTATCATTCCAACCCGTTGCTGGGGCTGCTGCCCGAAACACCACCCCGCGGTGCAGGCATCGAGATCAGGCTGTACGACACCGACCCCCAAGACGCCTGTGATCAAGCCGAAGCGGCAGGCGGTACAATACTGTAACCGCCCACAGACAAACCCCACGGCCTGCGTGAGGCATATATTCTCTGCGCAAACGGATACGCATGGGTCCCCAGCAGACCCTTGGGCGCTGATCAATAATGTCGCTATCGGGATGGACCCGGTGATTTCGAAGTGATCTCTATCGTGTAGATTTGGAGGAAACCTGATGACCGTCACACAGATGAAGCCGAACATGGACCATTGGCAACAAAGGGTCGATCTGGCTGCCGCTTTCCGATGGACTGTGCGGTTGAACATGCACGAGGCCGTGGCCAACCACTTTTCACTGGCTGTAAACGACAGTGGCACGCAGTTTCTGATGAACCCCAATCAGGTACATTTCAGCCGCGTCAAAGCCAGTGATCTGTTGCTGATTGACGCCGAAGACGCTTCGACGCTGGAAGGGCCTGATGCGCCTGATCCTACGGCGTGGGGCCTGCACGGCGGGATGCACAAGGCCTGCGCCCATGCGCGCTGTGTCATGCATGTACATTCTGTTTACGCCACTGTTCTGGCCTCGCTCGCCGATAGCCGCCTGCCGCCGATTGATCAAAACGCTTGTATGTTTTTCAACCGTGTTGTTGTGGACGCGGATTATGGCGGGTTGGCGTTCGAGGATGAGGGCGCGCGCTGTGCCGCGCTGATGACGGAGCCGAAACAAAAGGTCATGGTCATGGGCAACCACGGCCTGCTGGTGCTGGGCGATACCGTGGCCGAGACCTTCAACCGGATGTATTATTTCGAACGCGCTGCGCAAAACTATATCAAGGCCCTGCAAACGGGCCAGCCGCTGCGCCTGATCCCCGATGACATCGCGGAAAAGACCGCCAGCGAGATCGAGCAGTACCCGGAACAGGACATCCGCCACCTCGCCGAGCTGAAGGCGATACTAGATGCCGAGGGCAGTGACTATGCCGGATAAATGGCGGCCTTGCGCAAGTGATCTGTGACGCAGCGCTCGGAACGGTGAATACCGTCACTAGAATGCGGGTTCATCAGTGCGGCTAGCAACACAAGCGACGCGAACGATAGAATAGCAGGAAACAAACATGATTTACGGCCTCACCGAAGAACACACAATGATTGCGGATACTGTGCGCAGCTTTGTCGAGAAGGAAATCTACCCTCACGAGGAATTGGTAGAACGCACTGGCGAAGTCCCTGCTGAAATCGCGCAAGAGATCAAAGAAAAGACGATTGATCTGGGCTTTTACGCCTGCAATTTTCCCGAAAGCGTCGGATGTGCTGGTCTTAACCACGTCGAATTCGCGCTGGTTGAACGCGAGCTGGGGCGCGGGTCAATGGCGTTGAACCACTTCTTTGGACGGCCCCAAAATATCCTGATGGCCTGCGAAGGAGAACAGGTTGACCGCTACCTGTTGCCCGCCGTGCGGGGGGAGCGGATGGACGCGCTGGCGATGACAGAGCCGGGTGCAGGATCGGACGTGCGCGGCATGAAATGCACAGCTGTGCGCGATGGCGGTGACTGGGTTGTGAACGGCACAAAGCATTTTATTTCAGGCGCCGATCACGCCGATTTCATTATCGTCTTTATCGCAACCGGAGAAGATCAAACGCCGAAAGGGCCGAAAAAGCGGATTACCGCGTTTTTGGTAGACCGCGGAACCAAAGGGTTCAACATCCGTGACGGGTACAAGTCTGTCAGCCACCGTGGGTACAAAAACATGATCCTCGACTTCGATGATTGTCGCCTGCCCGATGCGCAGGTTTTGGGTGAAGTCGACGGTGGCTTTGAGGTGATGAACACCTGGCTTTATGCAACGCGCATCACCGTTGCAACCATGAGCGTCGGTCGTGCGCGGCGGGTGTTCGACTATGCCCTGAACTACGCCGCCGAGCGGGAGCAGTTTGGCCAGAAGATTGGCAAGTTTCAGGGCGTGTCGTTCCAATTGGCTGATATGGTGACCGAAATTGACGCCGCGGACCTTCTCACGCTCGCGGCGGCAGACAGGTTGGATAAATCCTTGCCTGCGAACCGCGAAATCGCCAGTGCCAAGCTCTATGCGAGCGAGATGTTGGCGCGGGTGACGGATGCCGCGATTCAGGTGTACGGCGGTATGGGGCTTATGGACGACTTCCCGCTTGAACGGTTCTGGCGGGACGCCAGAGTCGAGCGTATCTGGGACGGAACATCCGAAATTCAACGCCACATTATTAGCCGCGAGATGTTGAGAGCGTTGGGTGCATGACAGGCGTTTCGACGCGCACGCGCGCCAATAAAGAAGGGTGCCAGCCCCCATCGGCGCGATGCGCCGATTCCCCCGGAGGATTTATGCCCAGAAAAAATAGCGGAGCCCGCGATGGGCCTCCCCTTAAGGGGATAGCAAAGCTATTTCTCGCGGGCATATATGCTCTCGCCGAAGGCAAGAATCTCTTTTGGTCGGGGGGTGGATATGGCGCGTGATCTTTCGCGTTTGTTGCGCCCGCGACGGATCGCAGTGATAGGCGGAGGTGCGTGGTGCGCGCAGATCATTCACCAATGTCGCAAGATGCGGTTTTCGGGGTCGATTGAGGTGGTGCATCCGCGAGGGAGGATGGTTGCAGGCATTCAGTCCGTGGCCAGCATCGCACAGCTTGGGGCGCCGCCCGATGCCGTGTTTGTTGGCGTAAACCGACGCGCAACTGTGGATGTCATTGCGGAGCTGCGCGAGATTGGCGCGGGAGGTGCGGTTTGTTTTGCATCGGGCTTTTCCGAAGCAGCCGCCGAGGATAGCGATGGGCATGGCCTGCAGGACGCCTTGGTTGCGGCGGCGGGCAAAATGCCGGTGCTGGGGCCGAACTGTTATGGTTTTATCAACGCGCTGGACGGTGCTTTGCTTTGGCCGGATCAGCATGGGTGCGCCTCTGTCGAAACGGGGGTCGCGATCCTGACGCAGTCTTCGAATATCGCGATCAATCTTTCGATGCAGCAGCGGGGTCTGCCCGTCGCCTATGTCGTTGCCTGTGGGAACATGGCGCAGACATCGCAGGCGCAGATCGCCTATGACTTGCTAAATGATCCGCGTGTAACGGCGATTGGATTGCATATCGAAGGGTTTGGCGATCTGCATGCTTGGCAGGAATTGGCCGTGCGGGCGCATGAAAAAGGGGTTTCGTTGGTTGCGCTGAAGGTCGGTCAGTCGGATCAGGCGCAGCAGGCGGCTGTTTCCCATACGGCCTCATTATCAGGCAGTGACGCGGGCGCTGCTGCGCTTTTGGCGCGGTTGGGGATCGGGCGGGTGTTTGATCTGCCGACATTTGTCGAGACTTTGAAGTTGCTGCATATGGTCGGGCCATTGTCCGCGCCGACGCTGTCGTCGATCAGCTGCTCGGGCGGCGAGGCGAGCCTTGCGGCGGACACGGCTGTTGGTTCACCCCTGTCGTTTCCACCGCTGCAAGAGCCGCAGCGCGCTGCGTTGAGGGAGGCATTGGGCCCGATGGTCGCGTTAAGTAATCCGCTTGATTACCACACCTATGTCTGGCGCGATGTTGAGAAGATGACCGCCGCTTGGGTGCCGATGGCCGCGGATCACGTCGGTCTGACGCTGATCGTTGTGGACTACCCCCATACCGACGCTGGCGATTGGGAGTGTGCGACCGAGGCCGCATTGAATGTTCATGCACGCAGCGGGCGGCCTGTTGCGGTTGTCGCGACTTTGCCTGAACTGATGCCGCCTGATGTGGCGGCCCGATTGATGGCCGGCGGAGTCGTACCGATGAGCGGCCTGCGCGAGGCGGTTGCAGCCGCCGCTGTGGCTGCAACGCTGCAAAAGCCCGAAGCGGCTGCTGTGCTGGCTCCGGGGGCTGATCGTGATGCGGCGTTGGTGGACGAGGTTGATGCCAAGGCGCTGCTTGCAAAATCAGGTGTGCCTATCCCGCAAGGGGGCCGCGTGAACGGGCGTGATGCGCTTGTCGCTGCTGCGTCTGAATTGCGCGCCCCACTGGTTTTGAAAACCAGCGGGCTGGCCCATAAATCCGAAGCGGGTGGTGTTGCTTTGGGGCTGACGGCTGACACGGTTCTGGCTGCATCCAAGGCGATGCCTGATGGCACCTTGCTGTTGGAGGAAATGGTCCAGGGCGCTGTGGTCGAGCTGCTCTTGGGTGTGGTGCGCGACCCTGCGCACGGGTTTGTCCTTACCGTCGGGGCGGGAGGGGTCTTGGCCGAGCTATGGTGCGATACCGCGACGCTTTTGGTGCCCGCGCCGCGCGGCGCTGTTGAGGCGGCCTTGCGATCCTTGCGTATCTGGCCGCTGATCGACGGGTATCGCGGCAAGCCTGCCGCCGATCTGGACGCAATCATTGCGGCCGTTATGGCGTTGCAGGACTACGTCTTTGCCTACGCTGACCGCATCACTGAAGTAGAGATTAACCCGCTGATGTGTACGCCTGACGCGGCCATCGCCGCCGATGCGCTGCTGCGCCAATCCTGAGGAGACAATACTATGGAAACGATCAAAACCCACCGCGAAGGCGCAATTCTGCAAGTCACGCTGGACCGCCCCAAGGCCAATGCGATTGATCTGGTGACTTCGCGCCGGATGGGCGAAATCTTTGCGGCGTTCCGCGATGACCCTGATCTGCGGGTAGCGATTATTACGGGTGGCGGGGACAAGTTCTTTTGCCCCGGTTGGGATTTGAAGGCGGCGGCGGAGGGCGATGCCGTAGATGGGGACTATGGCATTGGCGGCTTTGGCGGGTTGCAGGAATTGCCAGGGTTGAACAAGCCGGTAATCGCGGCAGTGAATGGCATCTGCTGTGGTGGCGGGCTCGAACTGGCGCTGAGCGCGGATATGATCCTTGCTGCCGATCACGCGACATTCGCTTTGCCGGAAATCCGTTCTGGTACGGTTGCCGACGCGGCCAGCGTCAAGCTGCCCAAACGCATCCCCTATCACATCGCGATGGAGCTTTTGCTGACGGGCCGCTGGTTTGACGCAGCCGAGGGCAAGGGCTGGGGCCTTATCAACGAGGTAGTGCCAGCGGGTGATCTGATGGACCGCGCATGGGAGCTGGCGCGGCTGTTGGCCTCTGGTCCGCCGCTGGTTTATGCCGCAATCAAAGAGATCGTGCGCGACGCGGAAGATGCCAATTTTCAGGACGCAATGAACCGCATCACCAAACGCCAGTTGCGCAGCGTCGATGTGCTTTATGCGTCGGATGATCAGTTGGAAGGCGCACGCGCTTTTGCAGAAAAGCGTGATCCCGTTTGGAAAGGTAAATAGGGGGTTTGCCAAATGCAGGGGCGCGGGGTTAACTGGTGCGACTGTATTTTATGACGCAATAATAAGGACGCACAGCCCTCATGAATATTCTATTTGTGCATCAGAACATGCCGGGCCAATACCGCGAATTGGTGCAGTGGTTGGCCGAACAGGGCGGTCACGAGATCTACTTTCTGACCCAGCGCAAAAACCCGCCCAAGATTGAAGGCGTAAAAGAGCGTATCTATAAAACCCACCATGTACCCAAAAAGGACGCATACGGCCTGAGCAAAGTCTGGGAAGAAGCCAGCGGTGCGGGCTTTGGTGCGGTGCTGGCGGCCAAGCAGATTGAAGAAACCGAAGGCTTCAAGCCTGACATCATCGTGGGCCACGCGGGCTGGGGCGAGCTGACGTTTTTCAAACAGCTTTGGGAAGACGTGCCGATCATCGGCTTTTTTGAATACTACTACCGTCTGTTCGGCGGCCCTGTGAATTTCGATGACGAAGAACCAGTGAACGCACACACGCCGTTTTTGCTGCAGGCACGCAATGTGGTTCCGACCCTGAACATCACGACTGTTGACCGCGGCCTTAGCCCGACAAAATGGCAACGCGACTGTTTCCCACCCGAGATGCACAACAAGATTTATGTCTGCCATGACGGCATCCGCACTGATCGGCTAAAGCCGAACCGCAAGGCGATGCTGAAGCTGGGGCGGATCGATAACCCGATCCGGCACGGAGACGAGATTGTGACCTATATGGCCCGCAATCTTGAACGCATGCGTGGGTTTCACAAATTCATGCGGGCGCTGCCCGATATCCTTGCCGCACGCCCCAAGGCGCGTGTTTTGATCGTTGGCGGGAACGAAGTCTCTTATGGCGCAAAAAGCAAAAGTCCCGGTGGCCTGCGCGGCGAGATGGAGGCGGAGCTGGGCGACCGCGTCGATTGGAGCCGTGTGCATTTTCTGGGGCAGGTGCCCTATGCCGATTACCAAAAGATCATCCAGATCAGCCGCTGTCATATTTACCTGACCATGCCGTTTGTTCTGTCTTGGTCCTTGCTTGAAACGATGTCGATGGAGGCCACGATTGTCGCCTCTGATGTGGCGCCCGTGCGTGAGGCGATGACCCATGGCAAAACCGGCCTGCTGGTCGATTTTCACGATCCTGCGGCCTTGGCCAAACAGGTAATTGAAGTGCTGAAAAAGCCCAAGGACTTTGCCCACCTTGGCCCTGCGGCCCGCAAGCACGTGATAAAAGAATACGATTTCCTCACCAAATGCCTGCCAGAGCATATCGCGGAAATGAACGCGCTTCTGCCTGAAGACAAGCAGATCAAAATGCCCGAATAGGATGGGAGGGGGCCAGTGGCCCCCTTTGTCGTTGGGCGTGTTTAGTTCGACACCAGATTGATGATCCCGAAGGCAGACCCGATAAGGCCCGCAACCACGCTCACGCTTGAGACAGGGCTTTCGGTGGCCAGCACCAGATCACCCGAGTTGATGAAGAAGTTGCGTGCCGAGAACAGCCCGTCAGACGTGGTCAGGTCAATCGTAAAGACGACGCGCTGCTGGCGCGGGCCGCGCTGGCCCGAACGCAGGGCAGAGGCGGGGTATTCACGCAGGATCAATACGCCACGCGGGTTTGCGCGGGCGTCATTCACACCGCCGATAATTGCCAGCGCATCCAGCGCCGAGACCTTGTCACGGTTAAAGCTGAACTGGCTTTCCTTGCCCGTAGCCCCTAGCGACAGGAAATAGCGCCCGTCCTCTTCAACGATAATCTGATCGCCACCGCGCAGCCGTGTATCCAGTTTTGAATTGTCGAACAGGCGCGACAGCGAGGTTTTGTAGGTCTTGTGCCCGCGGACCAGTTTGACCTGCGGATTGGTCAGCGCATCGTTGACCCCGCCAGCGGCCGAAATCGCGCCAAGCACCGAGAAATCCTGATCGGGCAGCTTCACATTGCCGGGGGTGCGCACGCCGCTGACCATATCGATCGAGTTTACGCGCCCTTCGGCCATCGTCAGCTGTACCTGCGCACCGGGTGCCACGGATTCAAGCTGCCGTTGCAGCAGCTGGCGGGCGCTGTCGGGCGTGCGGTCCGCCACGCGGATCTTGCCGACATAGGGCACAAAAATAGATCCCGCAGACGACACACGCAGGTTCGACAAATCGGCGCTCCGCTCACCCGGGTTGAGCAAAAGCGAGTTTTCGGCGCTGTCCCAGATGACCACGTTCAATGTGTCCCCGGGGCGGATAATTTGCGCGGTCGAGCCGTGGC
Source organism: Sulfitobacter aquimarinus (assembly GCF_040149565.1). Classification (NCBI taxonomy): domain Bacteria; kingdom Pseudomonadati; phylum Pseudomonadota; class Alphaproteobacteria; order Rhodobacterales; family Roseobacteraceae; genus Sulfitobacter; species Sulfitobacter aquimarinus. The sequence goes on along the minus strand of NZ_JBEFLO010000003.1, from coordinate 13,904 downwards.
TATGGGGCAGCCAGCTGTAATGACGCTCGCCGGTGCGGGGCCATTCCTTGACGCTGGGCAAGAAGGCTTTTGTCACAGGGTAGACGGCAAAATCGGCTTCGGGTGTGTCTGCGCCTTTCACTATTTCCGCTTGGATCGCGGCGCCGCGCGGCAGTGATCCGCAAGCTGCCAAGGTCAGGCCAAGCGCGATGCATAGGATGTATTTCGTAAATTTGCCCATTGGGTAAATGCTCTTCCCTTGCCGTATTTGGCGCCTTGTTGTCGGCGTTCTGGCGTTCAATTAGTCGCTGCAAGATACTGCACGCTTTATTCAGGTCAATATATTCCGCTTGGGCCGCTGGAAAATAACCCGAACATGTTGCGCAATCCCTTTGCGGTGGTGACCATGCGCGATGCACCTTTAGGGCAGGTGGCCGCCGATGGAGGCATGCTTAACCCGTCAGGTGCGGCGGATTGGCCACAGTGCGCATGGCCCATGCAGGTTACATCGGTACACAAGCCTGAGTTACCGCTATCATGACCCCGTTGGCGCAGGGCCTGCTCTGCCGCTATCTCTTCGAAAAAGGACCAATCCCGAATGACATGGCGCAAGCGCATCTTTGATCTCTTTTTCGCTAGCTTGCTGGTCGTTATTTTGGGGCCGGTTATTTTGTTTCTTGTGATTTATATCGCGCTCAAACAGGGGCGCCCGTTGTTCTATGTGGCCGAGCGTATGAAAACGCCGGACCAGTCCTTTGGCCTGCTCAAGTTCCGCACCATGACGGTCGTTGACGACGATCAAGGGGTATCGGGCGCGCATAAGGCGTCCCGTGTGACGCCCTTGGGCCACCGTTTGCGGGCCAAACGGTTGGACGAGTTTCCGCAGCTTTGGAATATTCTGAAGGGGGATTTATCCTTTGTCGGGCCGCGCCCGCCTTTGCGGGAATATGTCGAGCAATTCCCCGAGATTTACGGTGAGGTCCTCAAGTCGCGACCCGGTGTGACGGGCCTTGCGACGATCCGCTTTCACAAACACGAAGAGCGTCTTTTGTCGCGGTGCACCACTGCCGCGCAGACCGAAGATGTCTATTGCCGCATCTGCATCCCGCGCAAAGCCAAGCTGGATCTGATCTATCAACGGCATCAAAGTACCTGCTACGATTTTGATCTGGTCTTCCAGACAATCGGCAACCTGTTTGCCCGCTCCAAACGGTGAAAGACGTCGCTTTTCCGTCGAGGTTAATCAATTGTTATGAATTTTCGCTAAACTACGCTAATGTGGCTGCTTACCGGGCTATGCGCCTTTTGATATTTCGAATTTTTGGACCAGTAGCGGATGTCGCTGGTCATATACGGGTTGGGCCATGCTGAATTGGATCAAATCGCTAAGCCAATCGCACAAGCGGGGCATCATGCTGTTGTTGGACGGCGTGTTGGTCCTGCTTGCCTTGCTGTTTGCCTTTGCCGCGCTTGATCTGCCTGGCGGTCTTTGGGAAAATATCCGCAGCTATATGTTGCTGATGCCTTACATGTTCCTGCTCGCGATGGGCATTTCAATGTGGTTTGGCATCCACCACATTCAGGTCAGCGGCTACGAGGCGGCTTCGGTCGGGCTCACGGCCCTACATGCCGTGCTGCTGGCGACTGCCTCGGTTGTTTTCTCGGACGTTGCAGGGCTTGGCTTGCCTTTGGGCGTGCATATGGTCTTTGGCGTGGTGTTCTTTTGCCTCGCTGTGGCGGCGCGGGCGGTGCTGTTGCAGCTTGTCTTGGCGGTTTATCGCCACTCGGCAGAGCGGACGCGCGTTCTGATTTACGGTGCAGGCACGACCGGTTCGCAGCTTGTGTCGGCGTTGCGGGGGCATGAATCCATTCATCCCGTGGCCTTTGTCGACGACAACCAGGGCCTGCACGGCGTGCGTGTGCAGCGGCTGCCCGTCTTTCCTGCGATCAACATTGCTGAAATCGTGGACGAGCATAAGATTGACCGCGTCCTGCTGGCCGTCCCCTCGCTGAGCCGTCCCAAACAGTCCCAGATCGCCCGCCGTTTGCAGCAGATGGGGCTGGAGGTGCAGACGCTGCCCTCCTTTGCGCAGCTGATCGGCAAGGAGGCGTTGTTGACCAAGCTCACGCCCGTCTCTGCCAAGAACTTCCTTGGCCGTGACGAGGTCGAGCGCCCGCTTGGCAATGCAAGCGCCAGTTATGAGGGTAAGGTCGTGCTGATCTCGGGCGCGGGGGGATCGATCGGGTCAGAGCTGTGCCGTCAGGTGGTTGAATGCCGCCCAGCCAAGCTGATCCTTTTTGAGTTGAGCGAGCTTGGTCTCTACAACATCGACATGGAATTGCGCAGCGCGATCGAGCAGGAGGGCCTCGAGATCGAGTTGGTGCCTGTTCTGGGGTCTGTCACCGACAGCCGTCAGGTGCGCAAATTGCTGGTGTCGCACGGGGTGCAGATCGTGCTGCATGCGGCGGCGTATAAACACGTACCGCTGGTCGAGGCGAACCCGCTCACCGGTTTGGTGAACAACGTCTTCGGAACGCAAACGCTGGCTGAACAGTCTGCAAAGGCGGGGGTTGAGCGGTTCATGCTTATCTCGTCGGACAAGGCCGTGCGCCCGACCAACGTGATGGGCGCGTCCAAGCGATTGGCCGAGCTGGTTGTGCAGGATTTGGCCAAACGGCAGGACACCACGATTTTCTCGATGGTGCGATTTGGCAATGTGTTGGGGTCATCGGGGTCGGTGGTGCCGCTGTTTCAGGAACAATTGCGCCGTGGTGGCCCGCTCACCGTGACCGACAAAGGGGTAGAGCGGTACTTTATGACGGTCCAAGAGGCCGTGCAGTTGGTGTTGCAGGCAAACGCGATCAGCCGCGGCAGCGAAGTCTTTGTGCTGGACATGGGCACGCCCGTTCCCATCCTGTCGCTAGCCCGTCAAGTGATCGAGACAGCAGGATACGTCGTGCGCGACGAGGATAATCCCGACGGCGACATCGAGATCGAGATTACCGGCCTGCGCCCCGGTGAAAAGATGTCAGAGGAATTGACCCTTTCGCATGATTTGGTGGGCACGTCCTATCCCAAGGTATTCATGGCGCAGGAAGAAGGACTATCGCAGATCGAAATTGCCTCGGCCCTGCGCAGTCTGCGGGAAGCTTTTGTCGCCAGCGATGAGGGTATGGCCCGTGATGTCGTACGCCGTTGGGTTGAGGGCTACCAAGCGCAGGTCGTCGAAAAAGCCGACGTGTCGTGAGTAAAAGCGCAGATTTGTCACGCCGTCCCGCAATTTAAGGGTGTACGGCATGGCGTTTATTGCACACCATCGCCGTGGCATGCATTATCAGCCGAAAAGACAGCTTTGAGCAGAGAGCATTTGATGATCCGATTTATTGCACAGTCAGCGCTGCGCGTGGCCCTTTTGGGGTCTGCCGCGCTGTTCCCTCTTGCGGGGGCCACCCAACAGGCGGACGGCATATTCGACGCGCCTGATCGCCCCACGCTCAACTTCTATGGCGCGCCGGGTCTGATCGACATGCCCTCGGGCGAGGCGCTGCCGGACGGGCAAATTGCGGTTGGCGTTTCGACGGGTGCCAAATCCACCCGCACCACGCTGACGTTTCAGGCGACACCACGGATTCAGGCCAGCTTTCGCTATTCGGGGATCAAGGACGCCACGTTTAGCCAGTTCGACACCTACCGCGACCGCAGCTTTGACGTCCGCTTTTTGCTGAACCGCGAAAGCCGTTATTTGCCTGCGCTGACGCTGGGTCTGCAGGATTTTGCAGGCACGGGCATCTATGCGGGTGAATTCATCGCCGCGACCAAGAACTTCTCGGGCGCGCGCATTCCGGGACGGATCAAGGCGACTGTTGGTCTGGGGTGGGGGCGGCTGGGCAGCTCTGGTGCGATTGGTTCGCCTTTTGGTGCTGAGCGTGCGTCGTTCCAGCCTGGCGACACGGGTGGGGAGCTGTCGGTAGACCAATGGTTCCGCGGCGAGGCAGCCCCCTTTGCGGGCGTCGAATGGCAGATCAACGACAAGTTCGGCGTAAAGGCTGAATACAGCTCGGACGCTTATGTGCTGGAAACGGGCAGTGACATTTTTGAACGCGAGTCGCGGTTCAACTTTGGCGCCGAATATCAGGTGACAGAGGGGTTCCGCTTGGGCGCCTATTACCTCTACGGCTCGGAATTCGGTTTGAATGCGCAGATCCAGCTTAACCCAAAACGCCCCGCAGCGCCTTTGCGCATTCCTGCACCAAAGCCGTTCTTCAACCGTCCCGATCGCCGCACGAACCCCCAAGCGTATAGCACCGATTGGGCCGCCTCCGAAGCGGAAGCAACGGTGCAGGTGCGTGATGCGCTGATCCCGCTGCTGGAAGCCGAAGGCATGACGTTGGTCGCGACCAGCACAACGGCCTCAACGACCGAAGTCAGGTTCAAGAACAACCGCTACCGTTCTACGTCGGTATCCGTGGGCCGTGTGGCCCGTGTGATGGCCGAATTGCTGCCCGACTCGGTCGAGACATTCCGCATCGTGCCTGTGGTGAATGATCTTGCGCAGTCCGCCGTGACCTTCCGCAGGTCTGATCTGGAGGCGTTGGAAGTGTCGCCAAACGCGCCCGACGCGTTATTGGCCGTCACAGGCATTGGCGATGCGTCGCCACGTTTGGCGGGTGCTGCCGTGAACGAGGCACTGTTTCCTGCGTTCAACTGGTCCATTGGTCCTTACTTCTCACGTCTGTATTTTGACGCGGACAACCCTGTGCGTATTGATGCGGGGCTAGCGCTTAGCATGTCGTACCAGCCCGCACCGGGGTGGAAAATCGCGGGCCAGATCAGGCACCGCCTGTACGGTGACATCAGTGAGTCGAACCGCGAGAACACTTCCCGTCTGCCCCCTGTGCGCACGAACAATCTGGAATACGCAGCGGGAAGCGACACGTCCATTCCGCAGCTGTATGTCAGCCGCCAGTGGAAGGCGGCCCCCGACATCTATGCCCGCGTTTCCGCAGGGTATCTGGAGCGTATGTATGGCGGCATCTCTGCCGAGGTGCTGTGGAAGCCCGCAACCAGCAGGCTCGCGCTGGGTGTTGAGGTGAACTATGTCAAACAGCGGGCCTTTGACGAGGTGCTGGGCTTTCAGGACTATAGCGTCGCGACAGGCCATGCATCAGCATATTATGCGTTCAACAACGGCTACACCGCGCAACTGGATGTGGGGCGCTATCTTGCAGGCGATGTTGGTGCCACGCTGACGCTTGAACGCGAATTCGCCAATGGCTGGCGCGTTGGCGGCTTCTTTACGCTGACGGATGTCTCCGCCGATGATTTTGGCGCGGGATCGTTCGACAAGGGGATCAAACTGACAATCCCGATGAACTGGGTATTGGGGCAGCCGGACAAACGCACGCGTTCTACCACCTTGCGGCCCTTCCTGCGGGACGGCGGCGCACGCCTGAGCGTGCCGGGTCGTCTGTATGAACAGGTCCGCAGCGGGCACCGTCAACAGCTTGTCGGGAACTGGTCAGGAGTGTGGGAATGAAGCGCATGTTAAACCGCAGCATTTACGCCGTGTTGGTCGCGGGGCTTTTGGCCGCGTGCAGCTCTGACACCAACCGTGAAACTGCATTGCCGAAGCTGGCCTTTGACGCGTTCAAAGACATTGCTGCGACGCGGCGTGCAGGTCCGCGTGAAACGATCACCTTGCCCGCGTCAGAGCTGGCCAAGGTCGAGGTCGCGCTGCTGCAGGTTAATCCTGAGGTGCGGGGCGGTTCGGACTTCTTGCAGCGTGTCGCAACGCGCAACGATTCGGCTCTTGGGCGGGTCGAAATCTGGGAATCCTCTGATCGGGCTCAGGTTTTCCTGCGAAATGGCGTTGTCGTCGGCACAAGAGGTATCGGTGGTGACATAATTGCTGCAGGTGCGAAATCGACCGTTCACGCGGTTCGAAACCGTGTCCAATCGAGCGGTATTCGCAGTTTTGTCGTCTCGGACGGTGATAATACAACTACAGATTATCAATTTCGCTGCGAGGTAGCAAATTTGGGTTCTGAAAATATAATCGTTGCAAATCAACGTCTTGCAACGGATCACTTACAAGAACGTTGCGTCGGGGGCAGCTCTGGACGGGACGAATTGCGTAACGATTTTTGGGTTCAACGGTCGACAGGCCAGGTGCGAAAATCCCGCCAATGGATGGGGCCAAGGGTGGGATATTTCGAGATCAAACTGCTGAAAAATTAGGCAATCATGCAACAGTTGGCAAGACTCCGCTAATATTGTATCTATCCCTCCAGATATAATGTTGTGATGATTTTCCAATTCAGCTATCTCAATTTCAAACGGGCCGTGAAAAGCCTCCTCAATTACTTAAAACAGGATGACAAAAATGTTTAAGACACTTTCCGTAGCAACCGTGGTTTCTTTGATGGCCTCTGCTTCTTTCGCCGGTTCTTTGAACACAACATACGAAGCCGAGCCTCAGAAAAAAGCCGCCTACGTTCCAGCAGGTTCCGGCATCGGCGCACCAGCAATCATCGGCGCGGCCGTTGCAGTTGTTGCAGTTGGCGCATTGATCGCAAAAGACGACGATGATGAGTCGGTTTCCGACCACCCAACAGACGCAGACTAAACCCTGCCTCTACCCAAGAATTCGCGGCCTCTCCTTCGGGAGGGGCCGTTTTCGATTCTGACGTATGAAATCTATATCTTCGGTGGGCCAGTATGATGGACAAGCGGCTTTTGTCATTCGGACATGGTTACAGTGCGCGCGCACTGGCGGCGCGGCTGGTTCCAGAGGGGTGGCACATTGTCGGGACCACCCGCAGCGCCGATAAGATGGACGCAATCGCAGCCACGGGCGTGGAGCCCGTATTGTGGCCGGGTACGGATATGGCAGCGCTGGTCGCCGAGTTCCCGAACATCCTGATCTCGGCAGGGCCGAATGCAGATGGCGATCCTGTATTGGCCGCCTTGGCTGATACCTTTGCGGAGAATGCTGCGGCCAAACGCTGGGTTGGGTACCTGTCGACAACCGGTGTCTACGGCGACCATCAGGGCGGTTGGGTCGATGAACAGACCCCGCTGAAGCCCAGCACGAAGCGCGGCGCCGCACGCGTGCAAGCCGAGGCCGCATGGCGCGCCATTCCCGATCTACCGCTGCACATCTTCCGGCTCGCCGGTATCTATGGTCCCGAACGCGGACCGTTTGCCAAGGTGCGGGGCGGAACAGCGCGGCGGATCATCAAGGAGAATCAGGTGTTCAGCCGCATCCACGTCGAGGACATCGCGCTGGGGCTTGAACTGTCGCTTGCCGCGCCAAGCGCGGGCGAGATTTATAACATGTGCGATGACGACCCCGCTCCGCCGCAGGACGTCATCGGCCACGCGGCTGAACTGCTGGGCCTGCCCATCCCGCCCGCCATCCCGATTGACGAGGCAGAGATGACCCCCATGGCCCGTAGCTTTTACGCCGAAAGCAAACGCGTGCGGAACGACCATATCAAAGCCGCATTGGGCTGGACGCCGATCTATCCCGACTACCGCAGCGGCCTTGCTGCGATGCTGGCGCAAATCGCCTAGGACAGCAGCATCTTTTATCTGATGTAAGTCTTATGCGGGTTTAACTCCGCGTGCTTCTTGTCGTCGCGCTGCGGCCACGCCATATACCCTCCAACCAGAGCGGAGCGATCATGACATTCTCTCAGAAACTAGCGACATTTATGGAGTCGTCCCGCGTGCGTAATGCCGTGCTGGCCGTGATCCTGTTCAATGCGGTCATCTTGGGGTTGGAGACGTCAAAACCGATTATGGAGCGGGCAGGCGGCCTGATCACATTGCTGGACAAGCTGTGTCTGGCGGTCTTCGTGGCAGAGCTGTTGGCCAAGCTGATCGCCCACCGCGGCCGCTTTTTCCGCGATGGCTGGAACATCTTTGATTTCGTTATTGTCGGTATCTCGCTGGTGCCCGCTGCGCAGGGGTTCTCGGCGCTGCGTGCGCTGCGGATTCTGCGGGTGTTGCGGATTGTGTCGGTTGCACCAAACCTGCGCCGCGTGGTTGAAGGGTTTGTTACCGCCCTTCCTGGCATGGCCTCGGTGTTCCTCCTGATGGCGCTGATCTTTTATATCGCGGCTGTCATGGCGACCAAATTGTTCGGCGATTCCTTTGCCGAATGGTTCGGCACGCTTGGCAGTTCCGGCTATTCCCTGTTCCAGATCATGACGCTTGAGAGCTGGTCGATGGGAATCGTGCGCCCTGTGATGGAGGTCTATCCGCTGGCGTGGATGTTCTTTGTGCCCTTCATCATGGTCACAACCTTCGCGGTTGTGAACCTGTTGGTAGGTTTGATCGTGAATTCGATGCAGGACGCGCACCAAGAGGAATCAGTCGCCAGTACCGATGCCTACCGTGCCGACATCCAAACCAAGCTGGAGCAGCTTGAGATCAAGATAGATCAGCTGATCGCCGCGCAAAAAGACTAGGCTGTCTGCGCGCCGATCTGGGCGATGCCCAGCGTGTCCAGAACCTTTGCCTCAATATGCTCGGCATTCATGCCTGCCACGGCGTACATGCCTTCGGGGCTGGCCTGATCAATGAAAATATCAGGCAGCACCATCGAGCGGTATTTGAGCCCGTCATCAAACACGCCCTCATCCGCCAGCAACTGTGCCACATGGCTGCCAAAGCCGCCTACGGCGCCCTCTTCCACAGTGATCAGTGCCTCGTGGTCGCGGGCGAGTTCCAGGATCATCCCGCGGTCCAGCGGCTTGGCGAAACGGGCGTCAGCGATGGTGGGGGTGATGCCCTTGGCGGCAAGCGCCTCGGCGGCTTTTTCGACCTCTTCCAGCCGTGTCCCAAACGACAGGATCGCCACGCGGCTGCCTTTTGCAATCATGCGGCCCTTGCCGATTTCCAGCGGTACGCCGACCTCGGGCATCTCGACCCCGCGCCCTTCGCCCCGCGGGAAGCGGAACGCGATCGGCCCGTCATCATGTGCCGCCGCCGTGGCGACCATGTGCTTCAGCTCGGCCTCATCCGCCGCCGCCATCACGACAAAGCCGGGAAGGTTAGACAGATAGCCAATGTCGAAGGACCCCGCATGTGTAGCCCCGTCAGCACCGACCAGCCCGGCACGGTCGATCGCAAACCGTACGGGCAACCGTTGGATCGCCACGTCATGCACGACCTGATCATAGCCGCGCTGCAGGAAGGTCGAATACATCGCGCAAAATGGCTTCATCCCGCCCGCAGCCAGCGCCGCAGAGAATGTCACGCCATGCTGCTCGGCGATGCCCACATCGAAACAGCGCGAGGGGTGGCGTTCCAGAAACTTGTTCAATCCCGTGCCATCGGGCATCGCGGCGGTCACCGCGCAAATCTTGTCGTCCTCTGCCGCCAGTTGCAGCAAGCTTTCGGCAAAGACCGAAGTATAGCTGGGCGCGTTGCTGGGCGTTTTCTTCTGCTCGCCTGTGATGACGTTAAACTTGCCCGTGGCGTGCCCCTTGTCGCGTGCTGCCTCGGCAGGGCCATAGCCTTTGCCCTTTTTCGTCATCACATGAATCAGGATCGGCCCAGTTGCCCGCGCCTTCACCGTGCGCAGCACGGGCAACAACTGGTCCATGTCATGCCCGTCAATCGGCCCCAGATACGAGAACCCCAACTGCTCGAACAAGGTGCCGCCAACAGTGATCCCTTTGAGCATTTCTTTGGCGCGCTTGGCTCCTTCACGGAACGGATAGGGCAGTAGGCTCACCGCGCCCTTGGCCGCTGATTTCAACTCCTGAAACGGCTCTTCGGCGTAGAGACGGCTCAGGTACGCAGACATCGCGCCCACAGGCGGTGCGATGCTCATCTCGTTGTCGTTCAGGATTACGATCATGCGTTTTTTCAGATGGCCCGCGTTATTCATCGCCTCATAAGCCATGCCTGCAGACATCGACCCGTCGCCAATCACGGCAATCGCATCGCCCAGTCCCTCGGGCACCACGCCGCCCAGATCCCGCGCCACGGCAAAGCCAAGTGCGGCCGAGATCGAAGTCGAACTGTGCGCGGCCCCGAAAGGGTCATAAGCGCTCTCGACCCGCTTGGTGAACCCGCTCAGCCCGTTCTCCATCCGCAAGGTGCGGATACGGTCGCGCCGCTCTGTCAGGATTTTGTGGGGATAGCATTGGTGGCCCACGTCCCAGATGATCTTGTCGCGCGGGGTGTCGAACACCGCATGCAGCGCCACAGTCAGCTCGACCACGCCAAGGCCCGCCCCCAGATGCCCGCCCGTGACAGACACAGCCGAGATCGTCTCGGCCCGCACTTCGCTGGCAAGCTGCGTCAGCTCACGGTCCGACAGCCCCTTCATATCCGCAGGGCGGACGATCCGGTCCAGCAATGGCGTTTTTGGCGTCTCGGTCATGTCTTTGTCCCTAACTTTTCCGCGCAATCACAAATCGGGCTGCCTCGCGCAAGGTATCGGCCTCGGCCCCGTAGCCGTGCAACACATCACAGGCCGAGGTCACCAGCTCTTGCGCCTCGCGCTTGGCACCATCAAGACCCAGCAGTGACACGAATGTGGCTTTGCCCGCATCCGCGTCTTTGCCAACCGCTTTGCCCACTGTGGCGGCATCGCCCTCAACGTCCAGAATATCGTCGGCAATCTGGAAGGCGAGCCCAAGATCACGCGCATATTGTCCCAGCGCGCTTGTGTCGTCCTGCGCCATCCGCGCGCCAGCAGTCGCGGCCCATTCAATCAACGCACCGGTCTTGCCCGCCTGCAACGTCTTGGTCTGCTCCAGCGTTAGCGGCACATCCGCGGTCTCGGCGGCGATATCAAGCGCCTGCCCCCCGACCATACCTCGAATACCCGAAGCCTGCGCCAATGTGCTGATCAATGACAACCGTGCGGCATCGGCGCATTGGGTTTGCGCCACCAATTCAAACGCAAGTGTTTGCAACGCATCGCCCGCCAAAACGGCCGTCGCCTCATCCCACTTGCGGTGGACCGTCGGCTGCCCGCGCCGCAGATCATCGTCGTCCATGCAGGGCAGGTCATCATGCACCAGCGAATAGGCATGCAGCGCCTCGATCGCTCCTGCGGCAGGTGCAGCCGCGTCCACATCCACACCGTGCAACCGCGCCGTCTCCAATACCAAAAACGCGCGCAGGCCCTTGCCGCCTTGGGTGGCGTAGATCATCGCATCACGAATAGGCCCGCAGGTCCCCTCCAGTGCCTGCGCTATCTGCGCCGCCGCCAAAGTGCCCGCAGCCCCCAAAGCCTGCTGAAACTGGCCCACGTCTACATCCCTTCGACAGGCTTCAACCCCGCAGGATTGCCGTCCCCGTCCAAGGTGATTGCCGCCACCTTCTCCTCGGCTTCCTTCAGCTTGGCCTCGCACCGCGCCTTCAACAACGCCCCGCGCTCATACAACACGATGCTTTCGTCCAGCGCCACATCGCCCCGTTCCAGTTGCCCCAAAACCGTCTCCAGCTCGGCCATCGCCGCTTCAAAGCTCATCTCGTCAACAGGTGTATCGCTCATAGCATTCTCTCTCATTCTGCACGCGCCAATTCATAAGCCCACGCCCCCCCAAAGACCACCGGACCCTGCCTATTTTTTCTGGCCATAAATCCTCCGGGGGAATTAGCCCTCGGGCCGCGGGGTCTGGCCCCCATCCGCCCCTTCAATCAGGCGCCAACATATATCCTGCACCGCGCACCGTCTGCAAATAGCGCGGCTGCTTGGGGTCCGCTTCGATCTTGCGCCGCAGCCGAGTGATCTGCACGTCCACGGCCCGCTCTTGCGCTTGGCCCCGATCGCGACCCAACTCTTCCACCAGATTGGACCTGCTCAACGCCTCACCGGGTTTTGCCGAGAATATCTTCATCAGCTGCACTTCGGTAGCGGTCAGCCGCACCAGCTCCTCGCCATGCCACATCTCGCCGCGCTCTATGTCGTACTTGATCGGCCCCAAAGACAGCACTTTGGGACTGGTGTCTTCGGGCTGCGCCTCCGGCATCCGCCGCAAAATCGCGTTGATCCGCAACAACAGTTCCTTGGGCTCGAACGGTTTGGCAAGGTAGTCGTCCGCCCCCGCCTCAAGCCCTTCAATCCGGTTGTCCGTCTCGCCCTTGGCCGTGAGCAACAGGATCGGGGTGGTCATCGTCTCGCGCAGCGCACGGGTCAGGCTCAGGCCGTCCTCGCCGGGCATCATCACGTCAAAGATCATCATGTCGAATTCCAGCCCTGACAGAATCCGACGCGCATGCGCTGCGTCGCGGGCCGAAGTGACCAAGAACCCCTGCCGCATCAGGAATTTCTGCAACAACGTGCGGATACGCTCGTCATCATCGACGATCAGCAGATGTGCGTCGGGGGCATTCATGGGCTTGTATCCTTCAACCGGCCGTAGTTTGTGCGCATCTCACCATCCATCATTGCCTCCAGCACAGTGCGAAAGCCCGCCACCGCTTCGGGCCCTGCGGCACGGTACGCTGCCCGCATCCGCGCACGTTGCGCGTTTGACAGGGTCTGCTCCAGCTCTTTGCCTTTGTCGGTCAGGTTCAGATGCCGCTCCCGCTTGTCCTGCCTGCCGACCGCACTTTCGACCAGACCATCTGCGATCAATGTCCGCAATACACGGTTCAGCGATTGCTTGGTCACGCCCAGAATATTCAACAAGTTATTTACGGTTGTCCCCGGTGCGCGTCCGATAAAGTGCAGTGCGCGGTGATGCGCACGTCCATACGCCATTTCCGACAGGATGCGGTCAGGATCGGCCGTAAACCCGCGATAGGCAAAGAACATCGCCTCGATGCCCTGCCGCAGCTGCTCATCCGTGAGAAACAGCAGCGCCTCGCCGCTGTGCGGTGGATGTGGTCGCCGGTCCATAGGGGTCTCCGCTCAGGGGGGGGGGCTTGTGTGGCGCAGTTTATGTCAGCCTTATTGACACTCCAACCCCGAAAGGATACCTCAAACGAGGTTTTGCGTAACTATATTACGCGATTTTGCAATGCTGCGCAACTTTAAGAAATTCAGACGCGCTCTGGGAAGGAAATTTTATGGCTGGTGGATATGATGATCGGGATGGGCACATCTGGATGGATGGCAAAATGATCCCGTGGCGGGACGCAAACGTGCATATTTTGACCCACGCCATGCACTATGCCTCCTCTGTGTTCGAGGGCGAGCGTGCCTACAACGGCAAGATTTTCAAAAGCCGCGAGCATTCCGAGCGTTTGAAGCGGTCGGCAGAGATGATCGACTTTGAAATCCCTTATTCCATCGACGAGCTTGAGGCCGCCAAGGCCGAAGTACTGGCCGCTTCCGGATTGCAGGACGCCTATGTGCGGGCAATTGCATGGCGCGGTGCGGGCGAAGATATGGGCGTTGCGTCCCAGAAGAACCCTGTCCGTGTGGCCATAGCCGCGTGGGAATGGGGCGCCTATTATGGCGATGCCAAGATGAAGGGCGCCAAGCTCGACATTTCCAAATGGAAACGCCCCTCGCCTGAAACAATCCCGTGCCATGCCAAGGCGGCGGGTCTTTATATGATCTGTACCATGTCCAAACACGCGGCCGAGGCGAACGGCTGTTCGGATGCGATGATGTTTGATCACCGTGGATACGTCGCCGAGGCGACAGGCGCGAACATCTTCTTTGTTAAGAACGGCGAAGTACACACGCCCGACCCAGATTGCTTTCTGAACGGGATCACCCGTCAGACAGTCATCGGCATGCTCAAGGATCGCGGCATCACAGTTCACGAGCGTCACATCATGCCCGAAGAGCTGGAAGGGTTCGAGCAATGCTGGCTGACCGGCACCGCCGCCGAAGTCACGCCCGTAGGTCAGATCGGCGACTACACCTTCGAGGTCGGCGCGCTGACCCGTGACATTGCCGAAAGCTATGAAAAGCTTGTGCGCGAATAAGCACTACATGAGC
>NZ_JBEFLO010000029.1:0-364 GCF_040149565.1 Sulfitobacter aquimarinus | reverse complement strand
CCAGCTTCTACAAGTGGCGGGCTAAGTTTGGCGGCATGGATGCCTCCCTCATCGCAGAGATGAAGGACATGGCCGAACAGAACCGGCGTCTCAAGAAGATGTATGCTGAGATGAGCATGCAGAACGATCTGCTAAAGGAAGCCTTAGGAAAAAAGCGTTAAGGCCGTCTCTGCGACGAGAGATGGCCATGAATGCGGTCGCACGGCACGGCGTAAGCATCGCGTTGGCGTGCCGTGCGTTTGAGATCAGTGAGACTTGTTATCGCTACAGCCCTGTGCTGAGCGATGAGAACGAAGAGATTGCAGACTGGCTTGAACGCCTGACGGCAAACAAGCGCTCCTGGGGCTTTGGCTTGTGTTTTTTG
>NZ_JBEFLO010000028.1:0-428 GCF_040149565.1 Sulfitobacter aquimarinus | reverse complement strand
GGATCGGTGTCGTTGCCGGTCAGATCGATCATGACAGAGGTGTCCTCATCCGTCTCGGCAACATCGTCCACGGCCACTGGCGGGTCAAGGAATTCTGTCACAGTAACAACGGCTTGGCCCTCGTCGCTGTTCCCTTCGGGATCGGTGATCGTATAGGTGATCGTCGCGTCGCCGTTGAACTCCGGCGCGGGCGTGAAGGTCACGGTGCCGTCGCCATTGTCGACCACGGTGCCTTGCTCGGCGGGGACCGTGATGTCCGACAGAACCAGCTCGTCCAGCGGCGTGTCAGGGTCAAAGTCATTGCCGCGCAGATCCACGATGACCGGCGTTTCTTCGGCAGTGGTCGCCACATCGTCAAAGGCTTCGGGGCCAACGGAGGCTTCCACAGTCACCACATGCTCGGCTGTATCCGTCAGCTCACCGTCAGA
>NZ_JBEFLO010000027.1:0-1198 GCF_040149565.1 Sulfitobacter aquimarinus | reverse complement strand
GGTAATCCCCCCATTTTTAGTGGGGCTCAGCCATAGAATTCACGCGGCTGTTTTCAGTTTCATGGCGGGTGTCATGCCGCCGATGCCCATGTTGGGTCGCTCGTTGTTGTAAGTCCATAGCCATTCTGTTGCTTGGTCCTGCGCCTCCTCAATGGTTTCAAAGATATATTGCCCCAGCCATTCGCCGCGAACGGTGCGGTTGTACCGTTCAATGTAGGCGTTCTGCTGCGGCTTGCCGGGTTGGATATATTCGAGCCGTACGTTGCGTTTCTCAGCCCATTCCATGAGCTTCCCACTGACGTATTCTGGGCCGTTGTCCACACGAATAGTTTGGGGCTGGCCGCGCCATTCAATGATCTGGTTCAGGCTGCGTACGACGCGCTCGGCTGGCAATGAGAAATCGACTTCAATCGCCAAGCCCTCACGATTAAAATCATCGAGCACGTTCAACGTCCTGATCGACCGACCGTCTGCAAGCTGATCGGCCATGAAATCCATCGACCAGGTCTCATTGGGCTTCTCTGGCACAGCCAGTGGTTCAGGTTTGTCCCGCTTCAGCCGTTTTTTGGGCTTGATCCGCAAGTTCAATTCCAGCTCGCAGTAGATCCGATAGACCCGCTTGTGGTTCCAGCCATACCCTTGAACGTTGCGCAGATACAAAAAGCACAAACCAAAGCCCCAGTTGCGCTTGTTCGCCGTCAGACGTTCCAGCCAGTCCGCAATCTCTTCGTTCTCGTCGCTCAAAACAGGGCTGTAGCGATAACAAGTCTCACTGATCTCAAACGCACGGCACGCCAACGCGACGCTTACTCCGTGCCGTGCGACCGCATTCATGGCCATCTCTCGCCTCTGAGACGGCCTTAACGCTTTTTTCCAAGCGCCTCCTTCAGCAAGTCGTTCTGCATGCTCATCTCAGCATACATGCGCTTCAGACGGCGGTTCTCCTCGGCCATATCCTTCATCTCAGAAATCAAAGACGCATCCATGCCGCCAAACTTGGCCCGCCACTTATAAAAACTGGCGCTGCTCATTCCATGCTCGCGGCACAGTTCAGAAACCGGCACACCGCCCTCCGCTTGCTTCAGGATCGCCATGATCTGCGCGTCGCTGTATCGTCCATTCTTCATCGTAAATCTCCTCAGATATCTTGCCGAGAAAATTCTACTTTTGAACACCACTAATTTTAGGGGGGATTACC
>NZ_JBEFLO010000026.1:0-1391 GCF_040149565.1 Sulfitobacter aquimarinus | reverse complement strand
ATATGACTATGACGCGGCTACCAACACCACAACCCTGCTGCGTGAATACGTCTGGCTGGATGGCGTGCCCGTCGCGATGGTGGACGGGGCGACGGACGCAGTCTACCTCATCCGCACTGATCACATCGGTCGCCCGATCTTTGCCACCGATACCTCCGGCGTGAAGGTCTGGGAGGCCAGCTATCTCCCCTTCGGCGGCGTGCACGTCTCAACCGGTGCCACCTCAGACTTACGCTTCCCCGGCCAGTGGTTCCAGTCCGAGAGCGGCCTGCACCAAAACTGGATGCGCGAATATGATCCAACGACGGGGCGGTACATCCAGGCAGACCCGCTCGGACTGGTCGCAGGAGTGAGCGTTTACGGATACGCGCTGCAGAACCCAGGGCGATTTGTCGATCCAAACGGTGAGAACCCCGTAGGTTGGGGCATTCGCTTTGCTGTAAAAAAGATCGGCAACCTATTAAAGAGAACGCCCGCACAAAAAAAGAAGTATCCTCGACGAAAAGGGGACCGAAAAATTGAAGAACCGAAAAAAATTCCCAATATGTGGCATTGTAAATGCAGAGCTGACTTTGCCGAACGCTATGAAGACTGCCCTCCTGATCAAAAACCATTCAGTTTTGGTTCAGCGGCAAATAAAAACCGTGGAATGGCACGCCAGGCTGCGGAGAAATTAGCGAAGGAGAATCTAGGGGCGAAAGTTGTTCATCATATTTCTTGTACTTGTAAAGGACCAAAAGGTGAGGTGTGGCGAAGAGGAGGCTAATATCAATGATATCAGATTGCTGTTGTGAAAATCATGATCTATTAAAGTCGTTAGATGAAACAGGTGACAACGATGAGCTTTATGAAGAGCTCCTAACTAGTTGTGTAGAGATGGGAGATGAATTTGCGTGTTACCTCAAAGCATGTAACGTATCGAGCGGCGACGAAGATGTCGATTCTACCAGTTTATATGTTGCAGCCTTGAAAGATCTGGCTGAAAAACATAATCCTTGGGCTCTAGCGGAGCTAGCCCTCCATTATATATTTAATGGAATAGATAAAGAAGAAGAAGAGTTAGGTAGACGATATCTTTTAATTGGGGCTTTGTTTGGCGAAAAGCGAGCGCAATACTACTTAGCCTATCAATTGAAGCTCGATGGAAGAAATGATGAATTGGCAAAACGTCTCATGCTCGCATCAGCAGCGCAAGGTTATGAAAGGGCAGAAAATGCTCTCAAAAAAAACATCTGAGATATGAGCCGTAGTATTGGCTCTATCGGAAGTTTATCGACCAACGGCATTTTACAAACGGAGTAAGAATATAATGCGATGGGGCAAACGATACCCTCCGTGCATGACAGCGAGGGCAACCGCCTTGCCGAGTATGATTTTGATGCGGCTACCAA
>NZ_JBEFLO010000025.1:0-1484 GCF_040149565.1 Sulfitobacter aquimarinus | reverse complement strand
CTTCTGCGCCTAAAGATACGCGCTCTCTCGCAGCGTGGCGACTACCAAATTGTATTCCAGAGCCATACGCAGCATTTTCAACGCTGCGACCAACCAATGGTCCTGCGGATAGCCCAGTGCCCCCAAGAATAGAGCTTATCCAAAACCCTTCTGTCGGCGAGTGTGGTCGATGCCATCAGGCAACAACTTACCCTCCACTAAGCAAATTTGACCAAAAAGAACTTAACTGACTCTAAAGGCATATAGCTTAGTTCCAATGTTTTTTCACACCTAACACGAACAATATCAAATGGAGGTGCCAACGAAATATCACAGCCGTTTTTAGCAGCAAAGCAAACGAAAACTAGAGCATCTTTGGTGCTGTTGGGCTTACAAGCGATATAATGGGTTGGAGCACTCCCTTTTTTCTTATATCTAGCGTTGGGATCAACGTCATAGCCGTATGCAGGTAAAATCACGTCATCAAGAAGCTGATGCTCGACCAAGAGTTCCCAGTTTGCTTGGATCCAATAGTCAATAAAGTAAGGATCATCATCCCAATCATGGTCGTTCATAATTAGAGCCAGTTGTGGCCAAGAGGCTAAAAGAAATTTTTGAAAGAGTAATATTAGACTTTCTATCGGCATAGCTACTCCTTAAATGGCAACTTCTTTTTGGATAGTGACCCTTTGTAGGGCCTCAATCTATTTACATCTATATGGTTGGGTTCACGGTGACTCCCCCATTCCTTTCGATCTATATGGTAGGATCGTTTATTCCTTGGGTTTACGTATGCGCCATTCCCATTGAATGCATCCCCGCTAGTGTCGAAACCTTTTTTCTTAAACATAGTATCAATTTGCTCTGCGGTCTTATTTTTAAACGGATTTCCAAGTCCTTTTGGATTATTTCTTAAATTTTTCGCAAGATTTTTTGCAACAGATCCACCCGGTACAATAGTTGGAAGAAAGTTCAACATATCTTCAGGCGAGACGCACTGATCACCAAATATCATTTGACCAAGTTCGTGACCTGTTTGAAAGCCAAAATAGCCCGCTGAGAAACCAGAGGCCGCAGCGATAATAATTGGAATAAACTCCCCAGTTGGATCGGTATACCGTCCTGGGTTCTGGAGTGCATACCCGTACACACTGGCCCCATCGACCAGCCCGAGCGGGTCGGCCTGGATGTATCTTCCTGTTGTTGGGTCATACTCGCGCATCCAGTTTTGGTGCAGGCCTGACTCAGATTGGAACCATTGACCGGGGAAGCGCAGGTCGGAGGTGGCACCGGTTGAGACGTGTACGCCGCCGAAGGGGAGGTAGCTTGCTTCCCAGACCTTTACGCCGGAGGTGTCGGTGGCAAAGATCGGGCGGCCGATGTGATCAGTGCGGATGAGGAAGACTTCGTTTGTCGCGCCATCGACCATCGCCACGGGCACACCTTCCAGCCAGACGTATTCACGCAGCAAGGTTGTGGTGTTGGTGGCAGCATCAAAAGCATAC
>NZ_JBEFLO010000024.1:0-1609 GCF_040149565.1 Sulfitobacter aquimarinus | reverse complement strand
GAGTTGATAACGTCCTATGCGCGGAATGATTAGCTGATTTGGCATCAGGTCGTTATCATGCTGAAGCGTTCCAGCACGTTTAAATGTGTGTCAGTTCGGCATTTTAGTCAACAACATGTCTCTCCCATAACAAACACAGAGTACGCTTTTGCGGCTCTCACCGTCCTTAAGACGAGATCTTCGGTCGTTGAGCAGAAGGCCTAAACATTATCTACGAGGTCAGGTGTCTGCCTCTACGGCACGCACAGAGAAAGGTCCTGCTGCTGTCGATCACCCCTCAAAAAAGGGGCGATAAGGTTCACCGTTTTTGATGATCCCGTGGACGGTACGGGCCATCTTTGCAGCGATCGCTGTATACGCCTTGCGGCGCAAATGGGTGTTGTGACGGTCTTTGGCGATGTAACGCTCGAACTTGTCACGGAAGCTGTTCGTCTTCTGGAGAATAGCCACTTGTCCGGCCATCCAGAGGGTGCGCCGCAAGCGTGCGTTCCCATATTTTGATAGCTTGGTCTGGCCGCGGAATGTACCTGATTGGATCGTTGAAAGATCCATGCCGCAGAACTTCAAAAATTGCCGATGATGATTAAAGCGGCGTAGATCACCTGCCTCAGCCAGAATGGTTAAAGCATTGATTGGGCCGATCCCTGGGATAGATGTCAGCAGCTGATAATCAGGCAAATCTTTGAGTAGCTCGACCGCGCGGCGTTCGATTTGATTGCGCTGTGCGATCAGACCTCGACCTTCGCCAAGAACCAAGCGGAACATGCCGATGGCGTCAGAATCCGAACCGATAGGCAAGCCCACAGATGTTTTGGCAGTCTCGTAGATATCTGTAAGTAAACGTTCTTTTGCCACTTTGCGGCCCACGACGTCCCAAGCCTCTGCGATGAACGCCTCCTGATCCATCGCTGAGATCAAATGTGGCGACGGATAGCGTTCCAGAAAGGCAAAGAACCAGTCACCGCGTGAACTGCGATGAAAGCGATCCGCCTCGGGAAAGTATAGCGGCAGATAATGTGTGAGGATGCGATGCCAAAGCTCGGTCTTGGACTTGGAAACGATGTCATGCGTCTTTGATAGCTCTTGGATGTCGTTGGTGCCGCACACAAGTGGGTCGTGATAGAACTGGGTGTTTCCGATCTCCATCATGTGGAGGATGACTTGGGCGTCCTTGGGATCATTCTTGTCCCAGCTGTTGTGGAGCGCTTCACGCGTTCGGGCCAATGACACCGAAGACACCAACTTCACCTCAAAGCCTGCGGTGGCCAAGTGATAGGCTATAGCGCGGTGGTAGTTACCAGTAGCCTCAAACGCCACCTCGACGGGGAGGCCGTAACTGGCCAATGTTCTGATCAAGCGTTTAAAGTCGTCTAATTGGTTGAGCACGGTCAATTTACGGCGTCGCTTCTTGCCGGGAATGGCAATCAAAACTTCATGACGCGCCTTCGCGATATCGATCGCCACCAAAATGGGCGCGTTCTGTGCAATATTGGTCTCGGTCATAGTCGGTCTCCTTTGCAGTGTGGTTTGTTGCAAAACCACTGTAGGGACCTGAGGCACGGCTATGACCACCTGCTTCGTTAAACGAAGACTGCGCAGGTGCTCAAAG
>NZ_JBEFLO010000023.1:0-2125 GCF_040149565.1 Sulfitobacter aquimarinus | reverse complement strand
CGCGCAATGATCGTGGTCTTGCGCTGACCAAGACGGAGGATGCTGACGGCCTTTCGCCGCGTGTAACGTCGTACACTTGGCATGCAGATTTGCGTTTGCCGCTGAGCCGGACGACATCGGAAATGCAGGAGACGTTTACGTATGATGTCGATGGCCTGCTGACGGGGTATTCCCAGACTGATGTTTTAGTAGGTAGCCCCAGCAATGGTGAGGTGAGAACGTGGACGTATGCCTATACGCCCCTCGCCTCAGGTCTCAAGGTTTTGACTTCGTTGGATGGCCCCGGTCTGCTCTCGGACGGCGTGAATGATGTAACATCCTACACGTACAATGCTGATGGAACGCTTGCCAGTATGACTGATCCCAATGGATTGGTGACCACATATGCGACTTACGACGGCTTCGGAAACCCGACACGCATTGTAGAGCCTGACGGTATTGCGTGGTCTATGACCTATGACGCTGAGGGCCAGCTGCTTGAGGTGATCGAGAATGTGGATCAAAGCACCGCCCGGAAATCGACTTTCACCTATGACATCATCGGTCAGCTCACCTCCTATACCAATGGGCGCAACAAGGCGTGGACCTTTACCTATGATGAGGCAAGGCGTCTTGTAGAGACGCAGACACCTGATGGCGATACTGTTGACCTGTCTTATAACCTTGCTGGACTCGTGACTAAAACAGAATACCGCGACAGTTCTGGCACAGTAACGTTCTTTGCCGATGCAGATTATGACGAGTTGGGTCGATTGAAAGAATTGTTGGGTGCCGAAGGGCAGACAACCGCCTTCACCTACGATGAGGAAGACAACCTATCAACTGCGGTCGATGCATTGAATTTGGTCACATCCAATTCTTATGATCCGCTGAACCGCGTCACGCAGGTGGTTGACCGCGCAGCTGGTACAACGCTGATGGAGCATAACGAATCCAATCAGATGACCGAATACACTGACCCGCGTGGGCTAGACACCGGCTTTGCGTACAACGGGTTCGGGGATCTGTTGCAGGAAACAAGTACCGACCGCGGGGTGATGAGCTATACCTATGACCGCCGCGGCTTGGCCACCTCTGCAACGGATGCGCGCGGTATTGTGACAAACTACGCCTATGATAACGGCGGCCGACTAACTGCGAAAACCTTCCCCAGCGCTCCTTCCGAAGACCAGTCGTTCACATTTGGGACTGGCGGGAACCTGAGTGAAGGCGAAGGGAAACCACACAAGATTTTCGATGAGGCGGGTCGAATGGAATACACCTATGATGATGGTGGTTATCTCTCTCGCGACCGGCGCATTATTAACGGCAAAGCATATGATACGAAGTACAAGATTGACAGCTTTGCAAGGTTGCAGAACTTAACGACACCGGGCCGACTGCAAATCAAACATGGCTATGACGATCAGGACCGTGTCCGTCGTATTGAAATCCAGCGGCGCGTCAGGGACCCGATCACCAACCAATATCCTGCCAAGGTTATTGTGGCGCGCAGCATTCAATATGAACCAAGTGGTCCACTTAAATCCTTCATCTATGCTGATGGCACAGCTCACACGCGGGAATATGACGACTCTTACCGTCTGACCCGCATGCTGGATGATCTATCGGGTTCAATCCTCAGGGACACATCGTACAGTTGGACTGGACGCGACAACCTCGCTGTCGTTTCCGATGCGCTGAACGGCCTGAATACGGAAACCTACCAATTCAGCGCGCGGGAGTTCCTTAGCCAAGCCACTGGTCCCTATGACCAGCTCGACTTCACCTATGATGCTGTTGGAAACCGGGCATCTCGTGCGATCACCGCATCCGCGACAACGGTGACTGACCTCTACACCTATCCGCTCACCTCCAACAAGTTAGAGAGCATCACGCAAGGCGCCGGTGGCACACGGACCCTGCTCTATGATGCCGCCGGAAACGTGACCTATGACAACCGCAACGGCGGGGGATACGGCTATACCTACAACGCCGCTGGCCGGATGGAGAGCTTCTCGATCAATGGCGTTGTACAGTCGGAGTATGTCTATAACGCGATGGGCCAGCAGGTCATCCGCCGCCTGACCCAGGCGGGACAGACGATCCACAGCATTCACGACAGCGAGGGCAACCGCCTTGCCGA
>NZ_JBEFLO010000021.1:0-3555 GCF_040149565.1 Sulfitobacter aquimarinus | reverse complement strand
TGATGCGAGCATAAGTATGACTGTTTCCTCGGTCTGCCCAATGTCTGCCATCTGAAATGAACAGTGTTGTCCAAGTCAAGTACACTAACCGGAGTGGTCGCAAGGCCACTCGAAAAGTTGCAGCCCTGCACGGGTCTGCAACAGTTATGTATGCTTTTGATCTGGAAACAGGGATAAACAGTTTCTTACCAGCTTCTGTTGTCCACGAGGGGCGTTAAGTCCTTCTCTTTCTGGATCAAATCAAGCGCGAAAAGGGCGTTTGGTGAATGCCTTGGCAGTAAGAGGCGATGAAAGACGTGATACTCTGCGATAAGTCATGGGGAGCCGAGAATAGGCTTTGATCCATGAATTTCTGAATGGGGCAACCCACCTGATACTATGTTATTATTGCTCAGCAATGAGCAGCTAATAATGTGGTAAACCAGGTATTTCTAGACTGAATACATAGGTTTAGAAAAGCAAACCCGGGGAACTGAAACATCTAAGTACCCGGAGGAAAGGAAATCAATTGATACTCCCCTAGTAGCGGCGAGCGAACGGGGACCAGCCGAGCCTCAATTGTGGTTAGAATGCGTTGGAATGCGCAACCAAAGTGGGTGATAGTCCCGTATAAGAAGCATGAGAGGACGTATTAAGTAGGGCGGAACACGTGAAATTCTGTCTGAAGATCGGAGGACCACCTTCGAAGGCTAAGTACTCCTTACTGACCGATAGTGAACCAGTACCGTGAGGGAAAGGTGAAAAGCACCCCGACGAGGGGAGTGAAACAGTACCTGAAACCGAACGCCTACAATCAGTTGGAGGGCCCTTGCGGCCTGACAGCGTACCTTTTGTATAATGGGTCATCGACTTGGTCTCACAAGCAAGCTTAAGCCGTTAGGTGTAGGCGCAGCGAAAGCGAGTCTTAATAGGGCGAATGAGTTTGTGGGATCAGACCCGAAACCGAGTGATCTAGGCATGGCCAGGTTGAAGGTTAGGTAACACTAACTGGAGGACCGAACCCACATCTGTTGAAAAAGATCGGGATGAGCTGTGCCTAGGGGTGAAAGGCCAATCAAACTCGGAGATAGCTGGTTCTCTGCGAAATCTATTTAGGTAGAGCGTCGACCGAATACCCTCGGGGGTAGAGCACTGGATGGGTAATGGGGCCTTACCGGCTTACTGATCCTAACCAAACTCCGAATACCGAGGAGTACTAGTCGGCAGACACACGGCGAATGCTAACGTCCGTCGTGAAGAGGGAAACAACCCTGACCTACAGCTAAGGCCCCTAATTCATGGCTAAGTGGGAAAGCAGGTGGGACGACCAAAACAACCAGGAGGTTGGCTTAGAAGCAGCCATCCTTTAAAGATAGCGTAACAGCTCACTGGTCTAAATAAGTTGTCCTGCGGCGAAGATGTAACGGGGCTCAAGCCATGAGCCGAAGCTTAGGATGCATTTATTGCATGGTAGCAGAGCGTAGTGTGACATAGTTCCATGTGTTATTATTTTGTGGAAGCCCGAGGCGCTCAAGTAGCGAAGCGGTAGCGCATAAAATAGCTAACACAAGGAGCTTTCTGTGAAGCCGGCCTGTGAGGGATCCGGTGGAGAGATCACTAGTGAGAATGATGACATGAGTAGCGACAAAGAGTGTGAGAGACACTCTCGCCGAAAATCCAAGGGTTCCTGCTTAAAGCTAATCTGAGCAGGGTAAGCCGACCCCTAAGGCGAGGCCGAAAGGCGTAGTCGATGGGAACCAGGTTAATATTCCTGGGCCAGATGGAAGTGACGGATCACAGAGGTAGTTCATCCTTATCGGATTGAATGGGCTGCTGAGTGGTTCCTGGAAATAGCTCCATCATGAGATCGTACCCTAAACCGACACAGGTGGATAGGTAGAGAATACCAAGGCGCTTGAGAGAACTATGTTGAAGGAACTCGGCAAAATACCTCCGTAAGTTCGCGAGAAGGAGGCCCGGTTTCTAGGCAACTAGAGGCTGGGGGCACAAACCAGGGGGTGGCGACTGTTTATTAAAAACACAGGGCTCTGCGAAGTCGTAAGACGACGTATAGGGTCTGACGCCTGCCCGGTGCCTGAAGGTTAAAAGGAGAGGTGAGAGCCTTGAATTGAAGCCCAGGTAAACGGCGGCCGTAACTATAACGGTCCTAAGGTAGCGAAATTCCTTGTCGGGTAAGTTCCGACCTGCACGAATGGCGTAACGACTTCCCCGCTGTCTCCAACATAGACTCAGCGAAATTGAATTACCGGTCAAGATGCCGGTTACCCGCGGTTAGACGGAAAGACCCCGTGCACCTTTACTACAGCTTCACATTGGCATTAGGCCGAACATGTGCAGGATAGGTGGTGGGCTTTGAAGCGCGAACGCCAGTTTGCGTGGAGCCTCCCTTGAGATACCACCCTTGTTCTGCTTGATGTCTAACCGCGGTCCGTTATCCGGATCCGGGACCCTGTGTGGCGGGTAGTTTGACTGGGGCGGTCGCCTCCTAAATCGTAACGGAGGCGCGCGAAGGTTGGCTCAGAGCGGTCGGAAATCGCTCGTTGAGTGCAATGGCAGAAGCCAGCCTGACTGCGAGACTGACAAGTCGAGCAGAGTCGAAAGACGGCCATAGTGATCCGGTGGTCCCGAGTGGAAGGGCCATCGCTCAACGGATAAAAGGTACGCCGGGGATAACAGGCTGATACTGCCCAAGAGTCCATATCGACGGCAGTGTTTGGCACCTCGATGTCGGCTCATCTCATCCTGGGGCTGGAGCAGGTCCCAAGGGTACGGCTGTTCGCCGTTTAAAGAGGTACGTGAGCTGGGTTTAGAACGTCGTGAGACAGTTCGGTCCCTATCTTCCGTGGGTGTAGGATACTTGAGAGGAGTTGCCCCTAGTACGAGAGGACCGGGGTGAACGATCCACTGGTGGATCTGTTGTGGCGCCAGCCGCAGTGCAGAGTAGCTATGATCGGACAGGATAACCGCTGAAGGCATCTAAGCGGGAAGCCCCCCTCAAAACAAGGTATCCCTGAGAGCCGAGGTAGACTACCTCGTCGATAGGCCAGAGATGTAAGCGTGGTAACACGTTCAGTTGACTGGTACTAATGGCTCGATAGGCTTGATTTGATCCAGTAACAGAGTGACTTAACTCTCTACTGTGAAAATCAAAAGCATACACACACATCAGTTGTACTCACTTGGACAATAAGAGGTTTTTTTGGTTTGGTGATCATAGCGTAAGCAAAACACCCGGTCCCATCCCGAACCCGGCAGTTAAGTGCTACTGCGCCGATGGTACTGCGTCTTAAGGCGTGGGAGAGTAGGTCATCGCCAAACCTAATAAGCCTCTTAATGTCGTATCTCTCGACGATGTAATCAAAACGCCGCGCTGTGAAAACAGCGCGGCGTTTTGCGTTGGAAAACGCATGATCCAAAAAAGCGACAATCACACCGGTATATGAGCCAACCATCAGTAAGCGCCGCGCATGCCAGATTGGGACCATATCTATCGGGAGCTTGAAGACGCCCCGCAAAATGTCACGCCATAATACATACTCGGCCAACTACCCATCC
>NZ_JBEFLO010000020.1:0-3605 GCF_040149565.1 Sulfitobacter aquimarinus | reverse complement strand
TAAACCGCGTCACAGATCCGTTTCGCTCAGTCTGCTCGAAGACGTAATGCTCATCCTGCCCTGTCACAGGATTGAAATAGCTATAATTCTGGGCGGTGCCGAGACAGGTATTGATCTCTTCTCCAACCACGGATGTCATGTGCGGAACACCTTCAATCGATTGGGTCTGGTAAATCGTTCTGCGGCCAAGTGGGTTAGTTACGAGTGTTGTGTTGTCAGTCTGCTTTATAACTTCAAATTCATCTACTCCGCCTGAATGTTGCGTGTTGATAGCAAGGCCTGTGTCAGGATCGTATTGAAACTCTGCGTAAATTACGGGGTCACCGCTCGAAGCCGTGCGACCATCTGCGACTGATGTCAACTTTGGCGGCGTGTCATATGGCCCAAAATCACTTTCAAGATATTCATAGCTATACTCTTGTAGCGAAGCACCAGTCGCGACCTCAGTCACAGTTACCGTATCATGCAAAACACGTTCATCTGACTCCCGTCCCGAGATGGCATATTCAACAAGAATATCTGGGCTAAACAAAATGTCGCCGCCTGAGATATCAATTTCCACATCCGTAATGACATCTTTCGTGCGTGCGCCCACCGAAACACTTTGCCATGTGAAACGTGCCACTTGCCCTCGGTTGTCATCTAGCTGAATCAATTTCCCAGAACTGTCATAGGAGAGAAACTGGCGATACCCATCGGCCCAGCCCAACTCAGACAACTCTGCATCATATTGGGAATATTCTGTATAAACTTCGGTTCGGCCATCTCCCAGATGGACAGTGTGCTCACCTGGCCGATGCGGAAACAATCTTACTGTCGTCGTTGTTCTGAGACCTGAGCTTTTTCGCTTTGGACTAAACGTGCCATTGGCATAGCGCAAATGAACGACTTTACCGCCTGGTCGCTCTAAGGCTCTATCGAATTGCGCATAACCTTCATACGCTGATGTGATTGTGCTATACCAACCATCGGCCCATCCAGTATTAGCACCGTTGTGGATAGTGGCAGCAGACGAATACATGCGCTCTATACGAAAACGATTATCTTTAGGGGATTGCCAGTCGATGGCTTTCTCAGATTTCAGACTAGTCAACGCATCGATAGGATTTCCCTGAGACGCTGGACATACCGCTTGGCAGTCGTCATTTTGGTAAGTAACAAGCCCAGTTGTGAGTGGGCTTGTTGGGCTTGTAACATATTTTGCCCGCCCCTCTTCTACTCGCGTGAAATTCCCATTGGAGTTTGTACCTTCATAGGTACACTCAAATCCTAGGCCATTTGCCTTACCATTGTATTGATTATATAGTAACCATTGCTTTGTATCAGTTATCTCGACATCCCCACCCAGAGGCGTAAGGCCTTCAAGGCAGGCGGATTCCACAGATGTTGCTATTTGTGTGAACGGCGTCGAAAGATCGAAATATTGTTTGCAAGTGTTAGCAAACGAGGCTGTTGGCAGTGCCAATGAAAAAACTGCGCTAGTAATAATTTTCTTCAAAAAAAGATCCTTTTACTTACCTGATATCCCCATAAGAGGCAGTACACATAACAGCGCACTATGCCACAATGTTGCCACAATTCCCGTATGGCAAGAAGATTGTTTCTTTAGGTAGAAAATACTGCTCACTTCACAAAGAGTTACCTCACCATTAATCCTCGCAAAATAAGGCTCAAGACCACAACCTACTACATAATAAATCTATCTAAGGTTAGGCTAATTTGACATAATCAATCTTATACATATTTGGCATGTACGCGCAAAGCGATAATGTCACCTATGAGCAAAGCAGAAGTGTCACTCTCCTCGCAAACGATGTGAGGATGAGCGGATATGGGATGGGTGATGATGAGCGAGCGCGAGTTGAACCGTGTGGAGGTTTTGGCGCAGGTCGATGATGGTCGGTTGAGCGTCAACAACGCGGCCAACATGCTGGACCTGACGCGTCGACAGATTTTCAGATTGCTGAAGCGGTATCGTCAGGATGGTGCACCTGCGATCCGGCATAAAGCGCGTGGGAAGTCGCCGAACAACCTGATCCATCAGGCCAAACGGGATTATGCGCTGAGCCTGATCAAGGAGAACTACCCGGATTTTGGGCCGACGCTTGCCGCTGAGATGCTGGCGGAACATCATGGCTTCAAAGTCTCTCGCGAGACGCTTCGCAAGTGGATGGTTGAAGATGGTATCTGGCTTTCGCGCAAGCAGCGCCGTCGGTTTCACCAGCCGCGTCTACGCCGGGAATGTTTCGGCGAACTGATCCAGATTGACGGCTCGGATCATCGTTGGTTTGAGGATCGTGCTGGCCCTTGCACCCTGCTCGTCTTTATCGACGATGCCACCAGTACGCTGATGGAACTGAGGTTCGTGAGGTCAGAGAGTACGTTCAGCTATTTCGAAGCACTAGAAAGCTATCTGCTCGAACACGGTCGCCCCGTCGCCTTTTACAGCGACAAGCACACAGTGTTCCGGGTGGCCAAGGAAGACGCAAAGGCTGGCGCGGGTATGACCCAGTTTGGGCGCGCCCTGAACCAGCTGAACGTTGAGATTTTGTGCGCCAACAGCAGCCAGGCCAAAGGCCGCGTTGAGCGCGCCAACCGGACGTTGCAAGATCGGCTGGTGAAGGAACTGCGGCTGGCAGGTATCTCAGACATGGATGCTGGAAACGTTTATTTGCAAGGCTTCAAAGAACGCTTTAACGCGCAGTTTGCCAAAGCCCC
This sequence comes from Sulfitobacter aquimarinus, assembly GCF_040149565.1. NCBI lineage: Bacteria > Pseudomonadati > Pseudomonadota > Alphaproteobacteria > Rhodobacterales > Roseobacteraceae > Sulfitobacter > Sulfitobacter aquimarinus. The sequence continues at coordinate 887 of NZ_JBEFLO010000020.1, read as the reverse complement.
AGCAAAGCCTGACAACCTGCACCGCGCCCTCAATGTGGAACCAGATCGGCTTGATGATGTGCTTTGCTGGCGCGATACACGCTATGTCGGCAAACAGCTGACGTTTTCCTATGACCGCAAGCGGATCATGCTTGAGGAGAGTGACACCACGCGCGGGCTAGTCGGCAAATATGTCGACACCTACGCGTTTGTGGATGGTCGGTTCGAAGTGCGCTCAAAAGGCCGCTCCCTGCCCTACAAGATCTTCGACATGGATCAGCGCGTGACCCATGCCGCCATCACCGACAACAAACGCCTTGGTGCCGTGCTCGAACATATCAAAGAGATGCAAGATAAGGCGCCGCCAAAATATCCAGTCCGGACAAATTCTGAGAAGATGGGCTACAAATCAAATGGCAAACGCCCCGGCAGACCTTCCGGCGCACGTACCAAAAAGACGATTGTGCAAGCGGCAGAATAAGCCCAGAATTGACGCCATGAATGCTGAAGAAGAACCAGAAATCATCATGTCAGATCTGTGCGCCGACGTTGAGATCGACGGGCATTTCCTGACGGTCGACATCTATAAGAGCGACATAGACCCTGGCTGGATTCTGGAAGTCATAAATGAGTTCGGCACATCCACGGTTTTCGACGACCCATTCCTTGCGGATGGTCTTGCATGGCAGCAGTTTGAAAAGACCTTGAAAGAAGAAGGCTTGGCCGCTTTCCTCACCAAAAAAGAGAAACGGCAGCTCTTCCACTGATCCCCGCAAAGCCAGCCAGAGCTCCGATATCAGAGGTCTACGCCCTGTCAGGCTTTGCTACCGTCAGCGCCTATGGTGACACTTCTGCTTTGCGCAACCGGTGACATTTCTGAATGGCGTTTACATGGCATGTAGCCGGGG